>JAEWOJ010000214.1 GCA_023399815.1 Pseudomonadota bacterium
GCTCAATACCGCCCGCCAACTGCTGTCGCAGCAGCTGCAGGCCGGCGGCGGCGCGGGTGGCGGTGGCGGCGCGACCGGTTCCCTGCCGCCTGCCGACATGATCGCCGGGCTGGCAGCGATGGCCGGCCAACCCCGCCCCGCGGGCGGCGACGCCGCGCCGGCGGTCAACCTGGCCGACATGGCCGCGGCGATGCAAGGCGCGGCGCCGGCCACGCCGGCGCGCGCCGTCCCCAGCGAAGCGGTGATGGACGTCCTGGCGCGCCTGCAGGCCCAGGCTGCCGCGCCGGGCGCGCGCCGCAGCTTCGGCGACATCCAGAAGGCGCTGCTGTCGCAGGTACGCGCCGAGCACGGCGAGAACGCGGGGCTGTCTTCTCGCGACAGCAACACGCTCGACCTGCTGGGCATGCTCTACGGGCAGATCCAGCGCGAGGTGCGCGCCGACGGCCCCGCCGCCGACCTGCTCAACCGCCTGCAGGTGCCGCTGGCGCGCGCGGCCGTCAGCGACGAGGCGTTCTTCGTCCGCGACCAGCACCCGGCGCGCGAGCTGCTCAACACCGTGGCCGAATCCGGCGCGGTATGGCTGGGCGACGACGACGGCGACCCGGTGCTGCTGCAGAAGCTCGGCGAAGCGGTGGAACGCGTCGTCAGCGAATACCAGGGCGACGAGGCGGTGTTCGCCGCCGCCAACCGCCAGGTTCAGTCGCACCTGCAGGCCGCGGTGCGCAAGGCCGAGGTCACCGAGCGCCGCCAGATCGAGGCCGCGCGCGGCAAGGAGCGGCTGGAGGCGGCCAAGCAGCTGGCCGGCCGCACCATCGGCCAGCTGTGCCAAGCGGCGGCGCCGCCGAAGTTCGTGCAGACCCTACTGCACGAAGCCTGGAGCGACGTGCTGACCCTGACCCTGCTGCGCCAGGGCGAGGACTCGGAGGAATGGCGCCAGCGCCAGGAAGCCACCCGCCGCATCGGCGAGATCACCGCCGAGGCCGAAGGCGCCGCCGATCCGGCGTTGTGCGGCCAGATCGAGGAATCGCTGCTGCAGGTCGGCTACCACGAGGACGAGGCCGGCGCCATCGCCCGCCGCCTGTCCACGCCCGGCGGCGAGGACGAGATCACCTCGCGCACCGAACTGGCCGCGCGGCTCAAGGCCCGCGCCCGCCTTGGCGGCGAGGAAAAGAAAGACGACCCGCAGGCTCCGTCGCCGACCGAGCGCACGCCGGCCGAGGAAGGCTTCTACCGCCAGCTGCGCACGCTGCCGTTCGGCACCTGGTTCGAATTCATCACCAACCAGCAGGGCGACACCCGCCGCCTGCGCCTGTCCTGGTACAGCCTGGTCACCGACCACGCGCTGTTCGTCAACCAGCGCGGGCAGAAGGTGGCCGAGCATACGCTCGACGCGCTGGCGCGGCTGATGGCGCGCGAACAGCTGCGCATCGTCACCGAGGACCGCGGCCGCCTGATCGACCGCGCCTGGCAGGCCACCGTGCGCGCCCTGCGCTCGCTTGCCGGCGGCCTCGCCGCTCCGGAGTCCGCATGATCCCCGAAACCCGACGCGCCCCGCGCCTGCAGGTGCCGGCCCTGGTGCCGGTCACCGACACGATGACCGCCAGCGTGGTCGGCCGGCTCGGCAACGTATCCGAAACCGGCATGCTGCTGATCGCCTCCGAACCGCTCAACGAGGACGCGCTCTACCAGCTGCGCTTCCCCATTCCCGACGGCCGCGGCGGCGAGCAGCCGATCGACGTCGGCGTGCACCTGCTGTGGCGCGAAGCGGCGCAGGCGCCGGGCCACTTCTGGGCCGGCTTCCGCTTCCTCACCCTGGAAAAGCAGCACCGCGAACGCCTGCGGCAGTGGATCGAGGCGCACCTTCCCGCATCCTGAGTGACGGAACCGGCACAGCGGTCCGGTGCCGATTGCGGCAGAATCGTGGCTTCGACTTTCCGCCTTCCGAGCCCCACGATGAACCTGCCAGACCCCGGCGCCCTGTATTCCGACCACCTGGGCGTGCTCGCCCGCCGCGCGGACGAAGCCCTGGCCCGCGGCGGTTTCGACCACCTGGTCGTGCCCAGCGGCGGCCTGCACTACCAGGCGTTCGACGACCGCGACTACCCGTACGCGGTCAACCCGCAGTTCAAGGCCTGGCTGCCACTGACCCGCCTGCCCGACAGCTGGCTGGTGTACACGCCGGGCCGCCGCCCGCAGCTGATCTATCACCAGCCGCACGACTACTGGCATGCGGTGCCGGCCGCGCCGAGCGGCTGGTGGGTCGAGCATTTCGACGTCCACGTCATCCGCACCCGCGAGGAAGCACTGGCCCTGCTGCCCAAGGACCCGGCGCGCTGCGCGACCCTCGGCGAGCCGCAGAGCGCGTTGGGCGGCTTCGTCCCCAACAACCCGCAGCCGGTCATCGACTACCTGGACTACCAGCGCGCGTTCAAGACGCCCTACGAGTTCGCGCTGATGCGCCAGGCACAGGCGCTCGCCGTGCGCGGCCACCGCGCCGCCGAAGCCGCGTTCCGCGCCGGCGCCAGCGAGTTCGCCATCCACATGGCCTATTGCGGCGCCGTGGGCCAGGACGCCAACGACCTGCCCTACGGGAACATCATCGCGCTCAACGAACATGCCGCGGTGCTGCACTACACCGACCTGGGCCGCACCGCGCCGCAGCCGTCGCGCAGCTTCCTGATCGACGCCGGCGCCTCGGCCCACGGCTACGCCAGCGACATCACCCGCACCTACGCGGCCACCGGCCACGACGAGTTCCAGGCGCTGATCGACGCGGTCGATGCCGCGCAGCGGAAGATGTGCGCGGCGGTACGCGCCGGCTTCGACTACAAGCAGCTGCACGTCGATGCGCACCTGGCGCTGATGGGCATCCTCAGGGATTTCGGCGTGATCACCGTCTCGCCGGAAGCGGCGCTGGCCAGCGGCGTCAGCGCGGCGTTCTTCCCGCACGGCATCGGCCACCTGATCGGCGCGCAGGTGCACGACGTCGCCGGCTTCGCCGCCAGCGACCGCGGCGGCCGCATCGAGCGCCCGGCCGGCCACCCCTACCTGCGCATGACCCGCGTGCTGGAACCGGGCATGGTGGTGACCATCGAGCCGGGCGTGTACTTCATCGACATGCTGCTGGACGAGGTGAAGCGGGCCGGCAACGCCGCCAGCGTCAACTGGGAGCGCGTGGACTTCTTCCGTCCCTACGGCGGCATCCGCATCGAGGACGAGGTGCTGTGCACCGACGGCGAAGCCGACAACCTCACCCGCCCAGTATTCGCGGCGCAGGGCTGAGCGCTTCCACCCGCAACCGTTGCATGGATACCCAGGCCCGGACGCGCGGTGCGCCCGGACTTTTCATTTGCGGGACGTCCTTTCACCAGCCCACCAACAACTGCAATGCCGTTGCCGTTGCCGTTGCCGTTGCCGTTGCCGTTGCTCGTGATTTTGCTGTTGCTCCCGGCTTTTGACTTTCGGGTTCCCTTCCGCAGCGACGGAGCCGACGGACAAGACCCCGCAAGGGGCGACGTGCATGAATGCACGTCGTTTTTCGACGAGACAGGGATGTCTCGTCGAAAAATCCCGGCGGCGGAGTAGACCCCACGCGCGCAGCGCGTGGGGCGCGCAGGCAGGGCGTGCTTGACCAGCCATTCGGCTGTTGAAAAGCACTTCTTTTGGCTACCTTTTCTTTGCACGAGCAAAGAAAAGTAGCTCGCTCCCCTGAAAGGGGAGCGAAAGCTCTTGCTCTTGTTGTTGATCTGTTCCTCTTTGGAGAAAAAGCAACAGCCAAGGCTTGAGAGCAAGAGCTCTTGCTCCTGCTTCGCAGGCGCGAGTCACCTTGACCAGCCATTCGGCTGTTGAAAAACGCATCTTTGCTCGTGCAAAGAAAAGGTAACTAAAAGAAGTGCTTTTCAACAGCCGAACGGCTGGTCAAGCACGGCTGGACGCGATCCGTCGGGCTGCGCCCGCCGGTTCCCTGCGCTCCTCGCAGAACGAGGAGGCGGCGCACAACTCGCTTCGCTCAAACACGTGCGCCTCTTCGCCCCTCGTTCTGCTGCGGTGCTCGGCTCGCTCTACGGCGGAGGCAGAGCAAAAGCCACGGCAACGGCACCCCTCCCCGGCCCTCCCCTGCGCTGCGCGCAAGGGAGGAGGAAAGCGCGGGGCACGTCAGCGCGCGGCCGCCATGAACGCCTCGATCTCGTCGGCGCTGCGTTCCAGTTCGCCGGTCAGCACGCGATGGCCGTCGCCGGTGATCAGCACGTCGTCCTCGATGCGGATGCCGATGCCGCGCCAACGCGGGTCCACACTGGTGTCGTCCGGCGAGACATACAGCCCCGGCTCGATGGTGAACACCATGCCAGCCTCCAGCAGCCGCGATTCGCCGGCGAGCCTGTAGTCGCCCACGTCGTGCACGTCCAGGCCCAGCCAGTGCCCGGTCTTGTGCCGGTAGAAGCGCTTGTAGTGGCCTTCGACGATGTTCCCTTCCAGGTCGCCCTTCAGCAGCCCCAGCCGCAGCAGGCCCTCGGTGAGCACCTCGACCGCAGCCAGGTGGCCTTCCTCGTAGGCAATGCCCGGCCGCGCCTGTTCCAGCGCCGCCGCCTGCGCGGCCAGCACCAGGTCGTGCAGGGCGCGCTGCTCGGCGCTGAAGCGGCCGCTGACCGGGAACGTGCGGGTGATGTCGCTGGCGTAGCCGCGGTACTCGGCGCCGGCGTCGACCAGCACCAGGTCGCCGTCGCGGCTGCCACCAGTGTTGGCGCGGTAGTGCAGCACGCAGGCGTTGGCGCCGGCGCCGACGATGCTGTTGTAGGCCGGCCCGGCGTCGTGGCGGCGGAACTCGCGCTCCAGCTCGGCCTGCAGCTCGTATTCGCGGATGCCGGCGTGCGCGGCGCGCATCGCCGCGCGGTGCGCGCGCACGCTGATGTCGGCGGCCTGCTGCATCAGCGCGATCTCGGCCGGCGACTTGAACAGGCGCTGCTCGTGCAGCAGGTGGCCCAGTTCCAGGAACTCGTGCGGCGGCTGCGCGCCATGGCGCACCTGCGAACGCACCCGGTTGACCCAGCCGATCAGCTTGAGGTCGAAGTCGGCGTCGCGGCCGAAATGGTAGTAGACGCGCGAGCGGCCTTCGAGCAGGCCCGGCAGGATGTCGTCCAGGTCGTCGATCGGATAGGCGTCGTCCATGCCGTAGCGCGCCACCGCGCCTTCCTGGCCTTCGCGCGGGCCGTCCCAGGCTTCGCGCTCGGGATCGCGCTCGCGGCAGAACAGGATCGTCTCGCCGTGGCGGCGGCCGGGAATCAGCACCAGCACCGCTTCCGGCTCGGGGAAGCCGCACAGGTACCAGAAGTCCGAATCCTGCCGGTAGGGATAGTGGGTGTCGTTGCTGCGCACGCGCTCGGGCGCGGCCGGCAGCACCAGGATGGCGTCGTCGCCGGCCGCCTCCATCAGCTGGCGGCGGCGGTGGGCGTACTCGGCGGGCGCGATGCCGGTCAGCGTGTGCATGGCCGCTTCAGTTCAGGCGCTGGCGGTGGCGCGCGCCCATCACGCAGTCGCCGTGCAGCAGCAGCACCGCCACGCGCACGAATTCCTCGATCTCGGCTAGCGCATCCTCGTCCTCGTCGGCGCTGTCGAATTCATCGCTGGAGGCCTGCGCCAGCCGCGCCAGGTCCTGCAGGGCCTCCTCGCCTTCCTCGCTCAGGGCCGGGCGCTTGCCCGCGGCCAGGCCGAAGCCGCCCAGGAACGCGCGGCACCAGTCGAACAGCGCGTCGGTACGTTCGCGCAACGGCGCCGCCGGCTCGGCCAGCACCAGCTCGAAGGCGAAATCGCGGTCTTCCAGCTGCGCCACGACGGCCTGGCGCAGACGGTCGAGCACGCTGCCCGGCTCGGGCGTGGGCAGGCTGTCGTCGGCCAGCACCTTGGCCGGCCAGGCCTCGAGGTCGGCGCCGCCGGCGGCCAGCCAGCCGCACAGTCCACCGTGGAGTTCGGCCGGGGTGGCCCCGAGGCCCAGCGACTGGCTGGCCTGGAGGATGTCGTTGACGGCGGGAAGATCGGTCATGTCACATGGGTCTGCAGAAACGGGAAAGGCCCATGCCGCGCACCGCGCGGCAACGGCTGCACAGTGTAGCAACGCCGCCGTGCGCGCCATCTTGACCGCCCCCGACGCGCATGCCTATCGTGCCGGGCATGGATGCCTTCGACCCCGCCGCCCAGCTGCAGGCCCTGGCCGACCGCCTCGAACTGCTGTTCGAGCGCAACCGGCGCCTGGCCGAGGAAAACCGCAGCCTGCGCCAGCAGCAGGAACAGCTGGTGGCCGAACGCGCGCAGCTGCTGGCCAAGAACGAGCAGGCGCGCTCGCGGGTGGAAGCGATGATCGCCCGCCTCAAGTCGCTGGAGCAGCACACGTGAGCCAGAACGAACCGGTCAGCGTCCGCATCCTCGACCGCGAATACACCGTCGGCGTGGAGCCGGCCGAGCGCGACAGCCTCACCGCCGCCGCGCGCATGCTCGACGCGCGGATGCGCGAGATCCGCGGCAACAACCGCATGGCCGCGGTGGACCGGGTGGCGGTGCTGGCCGCGCTCAACCTGGCCCACGAACTGCACCTGATGCGCGATGAACTGGCGCAGCAGCAGCAGCGTTTCCAGAGTGCGATGAACGATCTCAACCGCCGCCTGGACAACGCGATCGACGACGGCCGCTGACGGCATCGCATTCATCCGACGGACGGTTCCGTCTTCGCGTCGACGATGGCTGTCATGCGCGCGCAACCCCGCTATACTGGCGCCGCGTTCTCTGCCCTGAACGACGGCGTGTGCAAACATTCGCCTTGTCCCTTAATGACGACCACGGGGGCGCGACGGCACCGGGTGTGCATGTCCGCCTTGCAGCGGGAAGCCCGATGGTTCCCCAGCGTCCCCACTTGAACCCCGGGTTCAAGGTCGTTTCGCACGCATCGTCATGGCGGAGAATGCAATTATTCCGGAACGGCGCCGCAAGGCGCCGTTCTTCTTTTCTCCTTCTCGCTTTGGGAGACAGTCCGGCAGCATGGCCGGACCGCACGGCGAAGCCGCCCGTCAGGGTGAGGCACGTGGATGTGCCGAAGGCAGGTGCCCCGCAGGGGCGGATGAGGGGGCAGGCGAAGCTTTGCGCGGTTCGACGTCACGCGGCTTCGCCCTTACCCTCACCCCCGACTTGCCCTCACCCCAACCCCTCTCCCAAAGGGAGAGGGGCCTCGACTCCATCTTCGGAAGCCTTGCCGATGACTGCCGACGACCGCCAGGACCTCCGCCAGCAACTGCGCCAGCGCCGCCGCGACATCCCGGCCGCCGAGCGCATCGCCGCCGCCGAAACGCTGGCCGCGCGGCTGCTGGCCCTGCCCTTCGCCGCGGTCGAGGGGCACGTCGCCGGCTACTGGGCGATGGATGGCGAGATCGCGCTGCATCGTTGGCAGATGCAGCTGCCGCCGCAGCAGACCTATTGCCTGCCGGTGCTGCACGGCACGCTGCTGCGCTTCGCGCCGTGGCGGCCGGGGCAGCCGCTGCGCACCAACCGCTACGGCATCCCGGAGCCGGAGGTCGATCCGGACCACGCGCTGCACGCCGAGGACATGGCCCTGGTGGTCGCGCCGCTGGTCGGCTTCGACCCGCAGGGCCGGCGGCTGGGCATGGGAGGCGGCTGGTATGATCGCAGCTTCGCTTTCCGCCAGCGGCAGAGCGCGCCGCCGTGGCTGGTCGGCGCCGGCTTCGCCGCCCAGCAGGTGCCGGCGCTGCCGGTCGAGGACTGGGACGTGGCGGTGGATGCCATCTGCACCGAGCAGGCCACTCTCTACCCGGAACCGTCGCACGCATGACCGCCCGCAAGCGCTACTGGCTGATGAAGTCCGAACCGGACGCTTTTTCCATCGACGACCTGCAGCGCGTGGGCACCGAACCGTGGAACGGCGTGCGCAACTACCAGGCGCGCAACTTCATGCGCGACGGCATGAAGGTCGGCGACGGCATCCTGTTCTACCACTCCAACACCAAGGTGCCCGGCATCGTCGGCATCGCCACGGTGGCCAGCGCGGCCTACCCGGACGACACCCAGTTCGACCCGAAATCCGACTACTACGACCCCAAGGCCAGCCGCGAGCAGCCGCGCTGGTACCTGGTGGACGTGGCGTTCGAGCGCAGGCTGGCGCAGGCGATCCCGCTGGACGAGATCAAGCAGTACACCGACGAACTGGGCGAAGGCTTCGCGCTGACCGCGCGCGGCAACCGCCTGTCGGTGTTCCCGGTCACCGCCGCACAGTGGAAGCTGCTGCTGTCGCTGGAAAAGAAGCCGGCCTGACACCCCGAAACATGCCCGTAGGAGCGACGTCAGTCGCGACGGCGCTTTACCGGAAATCCCGGTCGCGACTGACGTCGCTCCTACATCCTCCCGTATCCCCATCCAGCGAGTCCACCATGTCCGAAGCCAAGCGCCTGGCCGCCGAAAAAGCCATCGAGTACGTCGAGAAGGGAATGATCATCGGGGTCGGCACCGGCTCCACCGTCGCCTACTTCATCGAGGCGCTGGCGCGCATCAAGGACCAGATCGAGGGCGCGGTCTCCAGCTCCGAGCAGAGCACCGCCCTGCTCAAGGGCCACGGCATCGAGGTGCTGGACCTGAACCACACCGGCGGCCTGTCGCTGTACGTCGATGGCGCCGACGAGTGCGACCCGCGCAGGAACCTGATCAAGGGCGGCGGCGCCGCGCTGACCCGCGAGAAGATCATCGCCGAGGCCAGCAAGACCTTCGTCTGCATCGTCGACCCGAGCAAGCAGGTGCCGGTGCTGGGCAGGTTCCCGCTGCCGGTGGAAGTGATCCCGATGGCGCGCAGCCTGGTGGCGCGCGAGATCCTGGCGCTGACCGGCGGCCAGCCGGTGTGGCGCGACGGCGTGGTCACCGACAACGGCAACGTGATCCTGGACATCCACAACCTCTCCATCACCGACCCGGTGAAGCTGGAGCAGCAGCTCAACCAGATCCCGGGCGTGGTCACCGTCGGCCTGTTCGCGCGCCGCCCGGCCGACGTGGTCATCGTCGGCGGGCAGCCGCCGCAGGTACTGCGGTAACGCAGCGCCGGCGATCCCGTCGCCAGCCACGGCGCGTCAGCCGGCCGTGGCTTCCAGCCAGGCCTGCCACGTCCGTTCCAGCGCCGGCAGGGTGTCGGGCAACCCGAACGAGGGGCCGCTGTCGGCCAGCCAGTCGTCGAAGCTGCCGCCGGCCGCGATGCGCTCGCTGATGCTGCCCAGCACGCCGGGGCGGGTGGCGGCGGTGGCCGCGACCAGGAAATCCGCCCAGCCCTGGACCTGGGCGTAGTAGCGCGCACCGATTGCCGGGTCGCCGGCCTCGGCCGGGCTGCGGTAGACCAGGCTGACGCCCTTGGCCGCGGGTGCGGCCTGCCCGTCGGGACGGGCCGGGTTGGGCATGGACAGGAAGCGGGCCAGCCCGGGCAGCGGCTGGGCCGGATCGGCCAGCATGCCGCGCAGCAGGCGGCGGCGCTGGGCGACCAGTTCGTCGGCTTCCTGCACCATCGCCGCCGCTTCGTTGAGCCAGTCCGGGCTGCGCGCGTGGCCATGCCCGGCCGTCCTGCCCAGGTCCGGCCAGTAGGCGAGATTGAAGACCACGTGGCCCAGCTCGTGGCGGGTCAGGTTGCGCCAGATCGCCTGGGCGATCATCGGGTTGGCGGCAAGCAGGCGGCTGCCGGGATCGTCGGCCGCCATCGCCGACTGGCGCGCGGCCTGGAAGGCCTGCTGGCCGGGCCAGTCGACCACCTGCACGGCGCCCGCGGCGATCAGCCGCGCACGGTCGTCGGCGCCGAGGCTGTCCGGCGCGTCCAGCAGCACGGCGAGCTTGGCCGCGGGCCGGCCGAAATGGCGTTCGAAGGACTGGGCGCTGGCGGCCAGGTCATCGGCCAGCAGCCGCACCTGGGCGGCATCGCGGCCATGGACCCAGCCATGCCCGCCGGCCACGCAGTGCGCCAAGCCGGGCAGCGGCGGGCAGTCGGTGCCGGCCCGGGCAGCGCCCGCCAGCAGCAGGACCGGCATCAGGAGGGGGAACAGGGAAAGCGGTCTGGACATGCGCACATCTCATCAGGCAAGGGACCTCGCCTTGACGGACCACGCCGGCGGATGTGTCGGGGGCCGGCCATCGTTCGCGTAAGGAGACCCCCCGGCGACGCCTAGCGCTGCGGCTTCCTGTCCGTCGTCTGCGCCAACGCCTTCACCAGTTCGGCGACCAGTTCGCGCTGCTTCACCGGCAGGGTGAGGAAGGTATCGATCACCGCGCGCTCGCGCGGCCCGATCACGTTCCATTCCAGGTGCGGCTCGGCCAGCCGCCGGGTGGCGCCGAAGCGCAGGCTTTGCGGCTCGACGCCGAACAGCTCGGCCAGCACCTGCAGCTTGTCCTGCTCGGGGATCGAGCGGCCGCCCAGCCAGCGCGACGCGCTCTGGAAACTCACAGAACGCCCCGTGTAGCGCGCGTTGAACAGGCGGAACAGGACCGCCGGACGCGGCTCGTAGCCGGCCGCGCTCATTGCCTGCATCAAGCGCCGGGAAAATTCGAAGCGTTCGTCGCTCATGGCCGGGAACGTTACGGACCGTGCCAGCGGCGGAATCACCAATCACTTTCATTTTTGTGAACTAATTGCTTTCATTGGCACATGGAATCCCGCGGTGCGTGCCCCGGCACCCCGCCCGCCAAGGAGGAGCAGTCATGGAGTGCATTGCCACCGTCGGCACGGCATCGACGGATTTCGTTCGCAGCTACATGGGCGTGAACTACCGCCGCCACTACGCCGCACTGCTGCGGCAGCACCCGGCGCCGCCGGAAGCGATCGCCGAGTTGTGCCTGTTCCGCTTCTGGCTGGCCTGCCGCGCGCACCGGCATGCCCGCGACGCGCAGGCGACCGACGCACCGCCGCTGCACCTGCCACCGGCCTGGCCGCTGCCGCGCCATGCCGCCGGCTTCGACATCGAATACACGCTGGGCGCCTGGTTCGACCATCTGCTGCAAAGCCGCTTCGACCTCTACGACCGCTTCTTCCGGCTCGGCCGCAGCGACGACGACCCGCTCGGCCTGGGCGCCGCCGCGCTGGCGCTTTCCTGCCAGCTGTTCGTGCAGCCGGCGCCGGCGATGCGGGTAGGCCTGCGGGCCGAGGCGCACGCGCTGTTCGCCATGCTGGTGGGCAGCGGCGCGCCGGCACGCGAGGACGCTTGACGCCGCGCCGCGCATCCGTGAAGGTGCGCAGCGCCTCCTTCACCCGTGGAAACCCGCCATGTCCCTGCTGCGCCGCGTCGCCTGCCTGTCCCTGTTGCTGCTGTCGGGAGGATGCGCCAGCGCCGGCGGGCACTGGGTGGAACTGGCCGGCGCCCGCTACCAGGTGGAACTGGCCCAGGACGACGCCAGCCGCGCGCGCGGGCTGATGTTCCGCGACCGCATGGATGCCGACCGCGGCATGCTGTTCATCCACGAGCGCCTGGAACCGCAGGCGTACTGGATGAAGAACACCCGCATCCCGCTGGACATCCTCTACTTCGACGATGCGCGCCGGCTGGTCAGCCAGCAGCGCGACGTGCCGCCGTGCTCGGCCGGCGACGCCTGCCCGCCCTACCCCAGCTTCAAGCCGGCGCGCTACGTGCTGGAACTCAACGCCGGCCAGGCCGCCAAGCTGAAGCTGGAAGACGGCACCGAACTGGTGTTCGGCCCCGGCATCGACGCCAGGTAGTGCCTGGCCGCTGGCCGGCAACCTCGCATTCCAGCATTCATGCAGATGCCGGCCAGCGGCCGGCACTACCCTTGAACCGGCCGCGCTTTGCGGCCAGTCTTGGGGCATGTCCGACACACGCCTCACCCTGCCGCGCTGGGACGCGTTGGCCGACCTGGCCGACGACGCCTTGCCCTTGCTGCCCACCGCGCTGCTGATCGCGCGCGACGAATACCCGGAACTGGACCCGGCGCGCTACGACCGCCTGCTGCAGGCCCATGCCGACCACCTGCGGGTGGAAGTGGACGCCATCGCCGAGTGGCCGCTGAAGGTGGCCGCCATCAACCATCACCTGTTCAACGAACTGGGCTACAGCGGCAACCACGACGCCTATTACGACCCGCGCAACAGCTATCTCAACGAGGTGGTCACGCGCCGGCTCGGCAACCCGATCTCGCTGGCGCTGGTGCAGATGGAGGTCTCGCGCCGGCTCGGCCTGCCGCTGGAAGGCATTTCCTTCCCCGGCCATTTCCTGGTGCGGCTGCCGGTGGAGGAAGGCGTGCTGGTCATGGACCCGTTCAACGGCGGCCGCCCGCTGGGCGTGGACGAACTGCGCGAGCGCGCGCGCAGCAACCTCGGCGGCGAAACGCCCGACGACCAGGTGCTGGCGCAGATACTCGACCCGGCGCCGGCGCGAGCGATCCTGATGCGCATGCTGCGCAACCTCTATGGCGTCTACGCCGAGCGCGAGGAATGGGACCGCGCCGCACGCAGCGCCGACCGCATCCTCAAGCTCGCGCCCGAGCAGAGCGACGCGCTGCGCGATCGCGGCCTGGCCTATCTGCGGCTGGAACACCTGGCCGGCGCGCGCGCCGACCTGTCGCAGTACCTGCGGCAGGAGCCGCATGCCGTCGACGCGGCGCAGGTGCGCGAACGCCTGGTCGACATCGGCGGCGAGCGCCCGCAGCTGCATTGAAAGCCGCCGCGGGAACAACGAACGACGCAGAGAGCGACGGTGGAGGCGGTTGCAGGAGCGACGCGAGTCGCGACCAAGGTTTGCCGGGAAAGCTCCATCGCGACTCGCGTCGCTCCTGCAACGGCGTGCCGGACCTCAGTCCACTTCCACCATCTCGAAGTCTTCCTTGGTCGCGCCGCAATCCGGGCAGGTCCAGGTATCCGGCACGTCTTCCCAGCGCGTGCCCGCGGCGATGCCTTCTTCGGGCAGGCCGTCGGCCTCGCGGTAGATGAAGCCGCAGACGACGCACATCCAGGTGCGGAAGGTGGAGGTCGAAGCGTCGGACATCGGATAATCACGGCAACACAGGGCGGGCGCAGATTGTCCCACTCCCGCCACCGTACAGGTAGCCATCCCATGTCTCCATCCGCCAACGCCGCCCGCGGCGTCTATCTGATCACCCCCGGCGAGGCCGACACCGCGCGCCTGCTCGAGCACGTGCGCCCGCTGCTCGCCGCCGGCGCCACCTGGCTGCAGTACCGCAACAAGGCGGTCGATGCCGCCGCCCGGCGCGAGCAGGCGCAGGCGTTGCAGGCCCTGTGCGCCGCTGCTGGCGTGCCGCTGATCGTCAACGACGATGCGGCGCTGGCGGCCGAAATCGGCGCGGCCGGCGTGCACCTGGGCGAGGACGACGGCGACATCGCCGCGGCGCGCGCCCTGCTCGGGCCCGAGGCCATCATCGGCGCGTCCTGCTACGACCAGCTGGAACTGGCGCAGCGTGCGGTGGCCGCCGGCGCCAGCTACGTCGCCTTCGGCGCGTTCTTCCCCAGCCGCAGCAAGGCCACCACGCGCCGCGCGCACCCCCGGTTGCTGCGCGATGCCGCCGCACTGGGCGTGCCGCGCGTCGCCATCGGCGGGCTGACCCCAGACAACGGCGCGCCGCTGGTGGAAGCCGGCGCCGACCTGCTCGCGGTCATCAGCGGCGTGTTCGCCGCCGACGACCCGGTGGCTGCGCTGCGCGCCTGTCAGGCCTGTTTCGCGTAGCCCCGATCTACTTCTGATTGCAGAAAATCGCGGGGCTTCGCCCCATGCCCTCACCCCAACCCCTCTCCCGCAGGGAGAGGGGCTCAAGCCGCCTGCTCCAGCGATGTGCTGCTCGCGGTCACCGGCGGCGTGCTCGCCGCCGACGACCCGGTGGCCGCGCTGCGCGCCTGTCAGGCCTGTTTCGCGTAGGTCGGGGCTACGGCCCCGATGTGCGGAACCGGCGCGGTAGGTCGGGGGCATAGCTCCGACCTACCCCTGAAAGCAGGATATTGCAGGGCTTCGCCTCATGCCCTCACCCCAACCCCTTTCCCATGGGGAGAGGGGCTCAAACCAGCAAAGGTGCCGCCTACTCCAGCGCCGCCTTCACCGCCGCGGGGTCGGCCAGCGCCTGCACCTCGCGGATCAGGCGCACGGTGTTGCCGCCGAGGATGCCGCTGATCTGCCTGTCGTCGTAGCCGGCATCCAGCAGCACCTGCACCACCTTGGGCAGATCGGTGATGTCCTCGTAGCCGTCCACACCGCCACCGCCGTCCCAGTCCGCGCCGAGGCCGACGTGCTCCCAGCCGGCCACCTCGATGATGTGCAGCAGGTGGCGCATGTAGTCGTCGAAATCGGCCTTGCGGATGTTGTACTTCGCATCCAGTTCGGCCATCCGCGCCTTGACCTGCTCGCGCTCGGCATCGCTCGGCTCGTGGTGCTCGCCGAAGGATTCGTAGATCCTGCGGCGCTCGGCGCGGTATTCCGGTGTGGCGCCGGTGTCGATCAGGTAGCCGCCCAGCGAGTTGACCTGGATCACGCCGCCCTTCTTCGCCAGTTCGCGGATGCGCTTGTCGTCGATGTTGCGCGAATGCGCGAACACGTCGTACGCGCCGCTGTGCGAGAGGATGATCGGCGCCTTGCTCAGCTGGATCATCTGGTCGAACACCGCGTTGGACGCATGCGACTGGTCGAGGATGATGCCCAGCCGGTTGGCCTCGGCGATCAGCGCCTTGCCCTTTTCGCTCAGGCCGCCGTGCTCGCCTTGCGGCGCGACGCCCATGCCGGCCGAATCGGCGAAATCGTTGTGGCTGACGTGCGCCAGCGAGATCATCCGCAGGCCCTGCTTGTAGTAGAAGCTCAGCAGGCTGGGGTCCTGCTCCAGCGGGTAGGCGTTCTCCATGCTGATGTAGACCGACTTCCTGCCTTCGGCCTTGATCCGCGCCGCGTCGTCGGCGGTGGTGGCCAGTTCGAACGTGTCCGGGTTGGCCGCGACCATCTCGCGGATCTCGGCCAGGCGCTTGAGGCCGGCGTCGCGCGCCTTCAGGTTGCCGGCGGCATCGCGCTCGCCCTGGCCGGTGAACACCACCCAGAAACCGCCATCCAAGCCCCCTTCGACCATGCGCGGGTAGTCGATCTGCGAGCCTTCGCTGTGGCGGTCGGTGATCTTCCAGCCCGGCTGCGAGAACAGCGCCGGCGTGTCGAGATGCGTGTCGAGGTTGATCGCCCCGGCCTGGATGGCGCGCGCGCGCTCGGAGATCTTCGCCGGGCCGGTGCCGGCCTGGGCAGTGGCGGCGAAGGCCAGCAGCAGCGCGGTCGACAGCGCGCCGGCCTTGAACGTCGTATCGAACTTCATGGCTCTCCCTTCGGGACGGATCGTTCCGCATTCTTGCATGCGCGTTTCCAGCCGATGCAGGCCATTGGTCATGGATTCCCCGGCGCATGGCAGCGCCTGGCGCGAAAGCGGACAATAGGCGCATTCCCCGCCACGCATCGATGCCATGTCCCTGAACCACGATCAGTCCCACGCCCTGTTCGCCCGCGCGCAGCAGCTGCTGCCCGGCGGCGTCAACTCGCCGGTGCGCGCGTTCAAGTCGGTCGGCGGCGAGCCGTTCTTCGTGCAGCGCGCCGACGGCCCGTACCTGTTCGACGTGGACGGCAACCGCTACATCGACTACGTCGGGTCCTGGGGCCCGATGATCGTCGGCCACAACCACCCGGCGGTGCGCGAGGCGGTGGCCGGCGCCATCGGCAACGGCCTGTCGTTCGGCGCGCCGTGCGCGGCCGAGGTGACGATGGCCGAGACCATCACCCGGCTGGTGCCGTCGTGCGAGATGGTGCGCATGGTCAACTCCGGCACCGAGGCCACGCTGTCGGCGATTCGGCTGGCGCGCGGCGCCACCGGGCGCATGAAGATCGTCAAGTTCGAAGGCTGCTACCACGGCCACGGCGACTCGTTCCTGGTCAAGGCCGGCAGCGGCATGCTGACCCTCGGCGTGCCGACGTCGCCGGGCGTTCCCGCCGGCCTGAGCGAACTCACCCTCACCCTGCCCTACAACGACTTCGACGCCGCCACCGCATTGTTCGAACAGCAGGGCAGCGAGATCGCCGGCCTGATCATCGAGCCGGTGGTCGGCAACGCCAACTGCATCCCGCCGCGCGACGGCTACCTGCAGCACCTGCGCGAACTGTGCACGCGGCACGGTGCGCTGCTGATCTTCGACGAAGTCATGACCGGTTTCCGCGTCGCGCTGGGCGGCGCGCAGGCGTATTACGGCATCACCCCGGACCTGACCACCTTCGGCAAGATCATTGGCGGCGGCATGCCGGTGGGCGCCTACGGCGGTCGCCGCGAGTTGATGCAGCAGATCGCCCCGGCCGGCCCGATCTACCAGGCCGGCACCCTGAGCGGCAATCCGGTGGCGATGGCCGCGGGTCTGGCGATGCTGGAACTGGTCCAGCAGCCGGGCTTCCACGACCGTCTCGCCGCCACCACCGCGACGCTGTGCGAAGGCCTGGAAGCAGCCGCACGCGAGGCCGGCGTGGCCGTCACCACCAACCGCGTCGGCGCAATGTTCGGACTGTTCTTCACCGACCAGAAGGTGGAGACCTACGCGCAGGCCACCGCCTGCGACATCCCCGCGTTCAACCGCTTCTTCCACGCCATGCTGGAGCGCGGCGTGTTCCTGGCGCCGTCGGCCTACGAGGCCGGCTTCCTGTCCAGCGCGCACGACGAGGCAGTGATCGAGGCCACGCTGGCCGCGGCGCGCGAGGCGTTCAAGGCGGCGGCTGCCTGAGCGCCTCCTGTAGGAGCGACGCCAGTCGCGACC
>JAEWOJ010000024.1 GCA_023399815.1 Pseudomonadota bacterium
CCGCCGCGCCCCCCCCGAGAATAGGTCCGGGGAAACCATCCATTACACCTATCCGAAAGATCATGACTCTGCGAATAATCGATGAAACCGATTGATTCCTTCCGAAATCTAACGATAAACACTGTTGATGACCTTGGTCACGGAATGGAGTTGTGCACGATTTCAGGAAAATTCATGAAAAAAATTGCAGTCATGGATATCAAATCAATGCTATCTTGGTTTGATAATTCCATAATATGCGGAATATGGCCGAAGGAAATGAAAAGCCGCTCCCCGGCCGCGTCTTTATTGCTGAGGAAAGATCTCTGCTCATCTCTCTTTAATATTCACGAAGAGAAGGGTTCGTATTGGATCGAATGCAATAAACCTGCACGCCATCTGGATTTCATTCTTTCTAAAGATGTTTTCTACCGTGAAGTCTCATTCTTCATTGCAATGTCAGATAACAATATAAGCATGACTTCACTTCTAGATGAAAAGACAATCGCCGATTCATCTGGATTCTTCGGATTCAATCCGAGCGATATTTATATTCGAGAGGCTGCGGTGCGTGAGGTGGTAACAATCTATGCATCCAGTTCAAATAGCACGAATTTGCTAATGATAAAATCAAATGGAAGTTCAATGAATTGACCAACAGGTGGCAGCAATTGATTGATTCGATGGGCTTTCTGGGCAACAAGGCATTCATTCGGGGTGCTGACTATTTTACCTGATGGCAGTTGCCTCCACGGACAGTCGTCGCTACCGTCGCGGGCTGCTCTGCAATCCGCTGGAGTTCCGATGAAGTGCAAACCGCATGAGCAACTGGGCCTGCGTTTCCAGCACATCTACCTGGGGCAGCTTTGGTGGCTTCGCAGCGCCTGGAGATCGGGAGAACCGTCATCTCCGTGACCTACCGCCACACCGACGCCCTGGGCAGCCTGATCGCGGCAATGGACGCGGCGGGCAGCGTGGTACAGACCACCGAGCACGAGCCCTACGGGCGGATGCTCAACCGGACCAACGACAACCGGCCGGGCTATACCGGGCACGTGATGGACCAAGCCACCGGCCTGGTCTACATGCAGCAGCGCTATTACGACTCACAGCTGGGGCGATTCCTGAGCGTGGATCCCATTACCGCCTACAGCAATCCGGTGGGGGCGTTCAACCGGTATTGGTATGCCAACAACAATCCGTACCGGTTTACGGATCCGGATGGGCGTGGAATAAAGGATGTGTGGGGTGGTTTCGCTGATGGCATGTCAGCCAATTTTCTCGCGACGCCAAGTTTGATCCAGAGAGAGCCCATAGATCTAGCTCCGCAGCCATATGGAGGATTACAAGGTAATTCTGGGAATTTTGACTATATCGTGGGCAGAGCTGCCGCCAACGCTGTAACAACTGCTATTGAGATAACTGCCGGCGGTCTTGCTGGATTAGGGAGATCAACTGCAGGTGAAGGAGGAGCTTTGGCTCGTAGTGCGTCATCAGACGCCAAGGGTTTAGGTAACTCATTTAAAGGAAAAAGCTCTTCTGAGATTGATAGAATGTTTACGCGCAAATGATTTGAGCCGAGAGGGCCAAATCCTGCAGGAAGAAAAGGAGGGTATGTGAATCCAAAAAATGGCAGGTCATACCACATTGACCCATTGCCGCAAACATTTAAGAAGACAGGCGTCGAACCTCCTCATGTGGATGTAAATCACCCTCGTGGATACGCTGGAGATCTTGAGAAGAAGAAGTACGAGCTATGACTAAAAATACTTTAACGTTTGAGTTGACTCGTGATGGCGACGAGCTTTACATAAGTTGTGATAGGCGCGGATTGACATCTTTTGCATTGGTAATCATGAAGTTGCTTGCTTCTGAAAAAAAGTTGCCAAACGATGTGAGTCTTTCAACTGAGGCTTGGGGAGGGGAGGGGCTTTCACAAAATGCGCAGTTAGTTGGCGGGGTGCTCCTGAATAGGGTGATTGTCCGCTTGATAGAAGAGTGATTGCCAACGTCTGCAAGGCCAATGGCACGGAGACGTACCGCTTACGACGTGCAGGGCCGGCGAGTGCGTACGGCCAGCACGGCCGGCACCCTATATGAGCGTACAGTCTGGACGGGAAGCTGCTGTGGCAGCGCGACGAGCAGGTGGGGCTGCGCTTTCAGCACGTCTACCTGGGGGGCAGCCTGGTGGCCTCGCAGCGCCTGGAGATCGGGGGAACCGGCATCTCCGTGACCTACCGCCACACCGACGCCCTGGGCAGCCCGATCGCGGCAACGGACGCGGCGGGCAGCGTGGTGCAGACGACCGAGCACGAGCCCTACGGGCGGATGCTCAACCGGACCAACGACAACCGGCCGGGCTATACCGGGCATGTGATGGACCAGGCCACCGGCATGGTCTACATGCAGCAGCGCTACTATGATCCGCAGCTGGGCGTGTTCCTCAGTGTTGATCCAGTGACTGCTTACTCGAATCCAGTGGGGCAGTTCCATCGTTATCGGTATGCCAACAACAACCCGTACAAATTTGTTGACCCCGACGGTCGTGTAGTCTCGGTGGCTGATGAATCGCAACGTAAGGCCATTGAGGCGAACATCAACAGTCGGGCATTGGGTGTTTTTAAGTTTGACGATTCTGGGAATTTGCAGATGGTTAGGTCTACTGGCGATTCATCCAAGTTTTCTCAGACCTATCAGACTGCTTTGGTTAATGCGATAGAAAGTGATAAGAATGTCGCTGTTTCGATAGCGCAGACGGTGACGGACAAGAATACGGGTCAATCAATGGATGTTGATCGTGATTTCGGTGGTGGAGTAACTGGTCGTACAGCTGACGGTGCAGCGATTGTGATTTCTGGAAATACCAACAGTGTTCTTGGTGAGAATGGAGGAGCAATTCCTTCAACTGGCGCGGATGCTCTTATGCACGAGTTCGTGGGCCATGCGTTGCCGGAAATCGGCTTCCCTGGTACCGGAAACGGAATTCAGAACGAAAATCAGGTTCGCGGTGAGATAGGGCTGCCTTTGAGGCGAGAACTACCGCACCCAGAAACGAGATGATAAAGCCATGCGCAAAGTTGTTATTTTCATGCTTCTGTCGCTGTCCTGCTCCAGCGTTCCTGCGAACGAGGTGCGTAGGTTCTCTCTGCAAGAACTAGCTGATCGCTCGGACCTGATTGCTATTGGAGTCGGAACAGGCCATCAAGATCGTAGCGGAACAAGTTTCATTAATGAAGTTAGTTCTATAGATGTGAATCTGATGCTGAAAGGCGCTCCAGAATCTTCAGTTCGGGTAATCACAAGAGGCGAGTTCATTGAACTAGATGTTGATTGTTGCGATCAGGGGGCGAGTTATCTGATTTTTGTGGTACGGGCGAGCTCTGGGATGTATGTGCCAACCAATGGCCGTTACAGCGTCTTCAAGATAAGTGGAGATGATGTGCTGAATTGGAGTGAGGGGTGCCCTTCAAAAAGTCTGACAACAGTTCTTGAGGACGTGCGAGAGGCAGCAAGATAGGTTTGAGTGAGCTTGAAATATCGGTTCCGAAAACAGGGGTCAGAGAACAATTAATCTGCGCCCATGAAGCACAAGGCCCGCGTCGCGGGCCTTGTCGTTGTTGCATTGTTGCGTGCAGTCAGAACCCGCGTTGGCTCATGTGGTGGTGATAGCCGTGATCCCACGCCATGCGCTGCGAGGCCTGCATGGCACGGGCGGTGAACGCATCAATGCTGTCGCCGCCGTGCTGCCGTAGCCACGCGCCGCCGGCGTCCTGCGCGTCGACATAGGCATCGTCCCCGCCGCTGAACTCCCGTCGCTCGATGGCTTTGCCATTGATGCGCAGCGTGAGCCGCCAGCCAATGACCTGCGCCGGCATCGGCGCCAGCGGTTCCCCGTGTACCGCGAGCCAGGCCGCTTCCATCATCGCCGTGATCGCCGGATCGTCGTCGCGCTCGCCGCGGATCGGCTCGATGGCGTAGCTAGCCACGTCATCCACCCTGCTGCTGCAACACGGTGTCGAGCATCTGCATCACGAACCGCTGCTGCGCCTTGGGCAGCGTGGCGATGCGTTCGAGCTGCTGCTGCAGCTTCGGTGCCGGCCCGCGCTTGGCGGGCCTGGGCGCTTCGGCCACCAGCGCCTCGACGGTGACGCCCAAGGCCTGCGCGATCACCGGCAACGCCGAGACCTGGATGCGCCGGCGGCCGACTTCGTAGGCGGTAATGGTCTGCTGCGAGACGCCAAGCGTCTCGGCCAGTTGCACCTGGGTGATGCCCTGTTCCTTGCGCAGATGCGCGATGCGGGCGCCGAGCCGGGCGAAGAAGGCTTGTTCTTGCTTGCTGAGAGCCACGGGGACATGGGGAGCGGTGGAGGTGTTCATACCGTAAGCCCGGTTGCGGAGAGTGGTTGAAAATACTACCTAAGGTAGTAGTATGCCGGCGAGTTGTTCTGCTTGACAGGTTCGGTGTCTATAAATCCAGCAGGTCAACTGGACGTTACTGTAAGTTTTGGCTTGGGGCTGGGTGAGCACGCAACATTTGCACCGACGATGAACTACGAAATCAGAAAGGATGAGAAGCGATGGTTTTTCTTCTTGTGATTGCGGCCTTTTTGGTAAACGTGGTGTACCTCTCGTATTTTTATGCCCTTATGGGGGTTATTGAGAGGTCTGCTCCAGTTTATTGGGCGGAGATTGGCCATCCAAAAAGTTTTTCTGGGCGCGACGTTTCTTCTGTCTTGAACAATCTCTACACAAAGCGAATGAAGGAAGAGTTGGGTGAGGATAATTCCAGAAAATTGATGGCCGTTCGAGTGCTGCTTCCGCTAGCTACTGCTATGGCTGCAACTGCAATCATCGTTGTATCGAAAAGTTTGGAATAGAAGATGTGTCGATCTGAGGGCCTACATCCTGATCGTATTCATGACAAGGTACGCGTTCGTGGGCCTTGTCACTTTTGCGGCTTCTATGGCGGCACGAAGAACGTCCGCTCTCTAACGGCGATGTGCGTCCAGCATGAACCCTGGTTGGTGCGTTCGCACAGTGAACGAATCGCCGACCCGAAGCAGCGTTCGATCTTGGTTAGGTTCTCGTCGCTGACTCGCTCGTGGCGCAGATCATTGTCGCGCCAGCCGAGGAAATACGGCCGGTCGCCGTGTTCGACGTAGGGGCAGGTCAAGGTCACCAAGGCAACCGGCTGCGCACGGCGCTGGGCACGGAGAGCTACCGCTACGACGCGCAGGGCCGGCGGGTGCGTACGGCCAGTACGGCCGGCACCCTGTACGAGATGTACAGCCTGGACGGGAAGCTGCTGTGGCAGCGCGACGAGCAGGTGGGCCTGCGTTTCCAGCACGTCTACCTGGGGGGCAGCCTGGTGGCCTCGCAGCGCCTGGAGATCGGGGGAACCGGCATCTCGGTGACCTACCGCCACACCGATGCGCTGGGCAGCCCGATCGCGGCAACGGACGCGGCGGGCAGCGTGGTGCAGACTACCGAGCATGAGCCCTACGGGCGGATGCTGAACCGGACCAACGACAACCGGCCGGGCTATACCGGGCACGTGATGGACCAGGCCACCGGCATGGTCTACATGCAGCAGCGCTATTACGACTCGCAGTTGGGGCGGTTCCTGAGCGTGGATCCCATTACCGCCTACAGCAATCCGGTGGGGGCGTTTAACCGGTACTGGTATGCCAACAACAATCCGTATCGGTTTACGGATCCGGATGGGCGGCAATCCTCTTTGCCGTACATCGATGCATATCTGCGTCACTACTATCGAAATGGGTTAAACAACCCGCCTAAAAATAGGGAGGCGGCGCAAAGTGCTGGCAATTGGAGGCAAATGTCAGATGCCCAAAGCGTATTTCACCAGCAGGGTGAAGGGGGCGCCCAGAATTCAAAATGGGTTGATGATTCCGGCCACCATGAGGCTATCTATGATGGCAATGGGAATTTAGTCACGGATCGTCTCAATGGTGGTACGTACAACTATGCCTCTCCAGATGATTGGGGTGGGCACTTGATGTATGACGTCCTTCCTTACTTCTTGTGGAGAAATGGCCCCATTGAGATTATACCCCAGTCTGTAATGGGTTCGGCATCAACACCGGCATCAACACCAACGGTCACGGTTGGGCCACTTGAGCCAATGAGTGCATCGATGCCAGAACCCCCACCCCCACCTCCACCGCCTGAGATTGAACAAAGAGGCCGCTAAGAAAATGCTTTCAAAATTCTTGTGGGAGTGATTCAGAGATGAAGCCAGATCATCGGGCTGTAGTGTTATGGCTATTGGCTTCACTGGGAGCAGTCGTTTTACTGTTCGTGCTTCTTTTTGATAGGTATTCCTACTATGACTATCATGAAGGGAAGTGCGAGGCAGGCTCTGTTGAGTTGGTCGTCAGTTTAGTCGGAAGCTTCGGTTCCGATCGGCCAAAAGAAAGATCGTCTCCTTACTATTTAAGAGTTGAGGTTGTTGGGGAGAAGAAGGGTCGTGTTGTTCTCAGTGAGGCTAGGCTGACCTCATCGGAATCTAAGAAGAATGTTGATCTTGGTGGCATCAAGAGAGTTGAAGTAGCAAGGCAGGGTGACCTTGTTCCTGCGGTCGTGTATTTGGTGGACTCTCTCCGGTTGGAGTACGACGATTACGTGTTTGAGGGGGTGGTTGTCGCAGAGCCAATAGGCAGGAATGGCGCGGTTGCTTTTACATGTTCTTTGACTAGGAGTTATCGAGGTGAGTGGCGTATTCCTTTGTGGGATGCCTTGATGAGTGTTTAGCCTACATAGGGGAGGCTTGACTCGCGCGGACGATGGTCGAACCATGAAACAGAAGGCCCGCATTGCGGGCCTTGTCATTACCCGGACGCGTCTGCGCCCGATCTCGAACGAGTTCCCGTGTGCCGCATTACCGTTCGCGTTATGGAGGAAGGTGGCGGAAGATCCAACTACATGCGAGTGGATGTCGAGGGAAAGGGGAGTGTTGATGCAGCTGGAAATCTCGCAAGTGATCCAAAGGTCACTCATATACCAATCGACAAGAACTCGATTCAGACCTTGAAGGAGATCGTGGAAAAATGGACCAAGTAGAAATCTCAGATTTTAGCGGCCTCGACAGCTACTGGGGTGTCGAACTCTGTTCGATCCAGATTTTGATCAACCGCCTGGCATTGCGTTTCGAGCTAAAGTGGATGGACTCTGGAGAGCAGAATTCAAGATTTTTGACATTTATCGGTCTTTCTAAGATGTCGTTATCTGGCATCTCGCTTGCTTCTGCTGAACGTATTGAGCTTATCTCGATTGCGGCACGCGAGGCTGACGGTATTGAGGTGTCGTGCGAAATATCGAATTTAGAAATGGATTTTAAATGCTCTGCGATTTTCGTCGGATAGGCAGGCTGCCTGACACAAGCAGGCACGTCCTGGCTGCCGGCGCGCAGCAACTACAGCAGGAAACAAAGGTCAGATGCACTTTCTGAAGACAAAGACGCCTGTGGCAGTTGTGCAAAGCTATCGAGCCTGCTTGGAGCATGACCTACGACGGCCGCGACCGACCGCTGACGATGGCCTCGCCGCTGTACCCGGGCGAAGCGGCCTATGGAAATAAGGGTCAGAGTGCACCTTATGAAAGTGGCGACGCCTACCAACAGCTGTGCAAGACGATCGAGCCGGAGACGGTGAGCACGGTGATGGCCTGCGACGCGGCCGGCAACCTGAGCTGGTCGGCCAGCGGCCAGGTGCTGCCCTCGACCACGGCCTGCCGTAGCCTTCCCCGTCAAGTAGTGCATTAATTAAGGAGAGGTTTCCCGCTCGCATTGCTGGCGATAGACGCTCGGTGGCAGGTTGCCGAGCGACTCGTATGGGCGTTCGTCGTTGTAGCGCTGCAACCAGGCATCAGTGATCTCCGCGGGTTGATCCTGCGCAAAGCCGGCCGCGACTGGTTCCCCTACGCTGTCTCCATCGACAACGGCACGGGGAGGGGACGATGCATCCGATCTTGCGCGACATGCTGATGCAACCGGTGGGCTGGCTGACGATCTGCGGGGCCTTGATCATTCTGGGCATTCCGCTGTTCACGGTGTTCTTCATCCGTCGCAGGATGCGCGAGGAGCAGCGCGGCCGGCGCTGAGCGGCCGGGCGGGACTGACGGCAGGGGCAGGCTCGGACGGGCTCGGCTAGGATGGCGCGATCCGTTCTGTCCACGACAGGAATTCCATGCGCCCCTTGTTCCTCGCCCTCGCCATGATGCTCGCCACGCCCGCCGTCCACGCCGAAAAACTCACCCTGGAAGCCATCACCGGCAACGCGCCGCTGTCCGGGCCGACGCTGATGAAGCCCAAGGTGGCGCCGGACGGCTCGCGCGTGACCTTCCTGCGCGGCAAGGACAGCGACCGCAACCAGCTGGACCTGTGGGAATACGACATCGCCAGCGGCCAGACCCGGCTGCTGGTCGATTCCAAGGTGGTGCTGCCCGGCACCGAGAACCTCAGCGACGAGGAGAAGGCGCGGCGCGAGCGCCAGCGCATCGCGGCGATGACCGGCATCGTCGACTACCAGTGGTCGCCCGACGCCAGGACGCTGCTGTTCCCGCTCGGCGGCGAGCTGTACCTGTACGACCTGGGCAAGCAGGGCCGCGAGGCGGTGCGCCAGCTCACCCACGGCGAGGGCTTCGCCACCGACCCGAAGATCTCGCCCAAAGGCGGTTTCGTCAGCTTCGTGCGCGACCGCAACCTGTGGGTGATCGACCTGGCCAGCGGCAGGCAGGTGCAGCTGACCCGCGACGGCAGCGCCACGATTGCCAACGGCGTGGCCGAGTTCGTCGCCGACGAGGAGATGGACCGCCACACCGGCTACTGGTGGGCGCCGGACGATTCGGCTATCGCCTTTGCCCGCATCGACGAATCGCCGGTGCCGGTGCAGAAGCGCTACGAGATGTATGCCGACCGCGTGGAGATGGTCGAGCAGCGCTATCCGGCCGCCGGCGACCGCAACGTACTGGTCAGGCTGGGCGTCGTCGCCCCGCGCGCCGATGCCGCGCCGCAGTGGATCGACCTGGGCAAGGAACAGGACATCTACCTGGCCCGCGTCACCTGGCGCGATCCGCAGCGCCTGACCTTCCAGCGCCAGAGCCGCGACCAGAAGAAGCTGGAGCTGATCGAGGCCAACCTGGCCGACGGCAGGCAGCGCACGCTGGCGACCGAGACCGGCAAGACCTGGGTGCCGCTGCATGGCAGCCTGCGTTTCCTCAAGGATGGCCGTTTCCTGTGGTCGTCCGAGCGCACCGGCTTCCAGCACCTGTACGTGGCCAATGCTGACGGCAGCAACCTGACCGCGCTGACCTCGGGTAACTGGCCGGTCGACGAACTGCTGGCGGTGGATGAAGCCGCCGGCACCGTCTACTTCCGCGCCGGCGTCGAATCGCCGCTGCGCAGCGAGATCTACGCCGTGCCGCTGGCAGGTGGTACGCCGAAGAAGCTGTCGCAGGCCCCGGGCATGCACAGTGCTGCGTTCGCCAACAATGCCAGCGTCTACGTGGACAGCTGGTCCAACAGCACCACGCCGCCGCAGATCGAGCTGTACCGCGCCAACGGCGAGAAGATCGCCACGCTGCTGGACAACGACCTGGCCGATCCGTCGCATCCATACGCGAAGTACCGCGACGCGCAGCTGCCGGTCGAGTACGGCACGCTCACCGCCGCCGACGGCCGGACCGGGCTGCACTACAGCCTGATCAAGCCGGCCGGCTTCGACCCGGCGAAGAAGTACCCGGTGGCGGTGTACGTGTATGGCGGCCCGGCGTCGCAGACCGTGACCGACAGCTGGCCCGGTCGCGGCGACCACCTGTTCAACCAGTACCTGGCGCAGCACGGCTACGTGGTGTTCTCGCTCGACAACCGCGGTACCCCGCGCCGTGGCCGCGATTTCGGCGGCGCGCTGTACGGCGTGCAGGGCACGGTGGAGGTGGCCGACCAGCTCAAGGGCGTGGAATGGCTGAAGCGGCAGCCGTGGGTGGATGGCGCGCGCATCGGCGTGCAGGGCTGGTCCAACGGCGGCTACATGACCCTGATGCTGCTGGCCAAGGCCTCCGACCAGTACGCCTGCGGCGTGGCCGGCGCGCCGGTCACCGACTGGGGCCTGTACGACACGCACTACACCGAGCGCTACATGAACCTGCCGGCCGCCAACCCGGACGGCTACCGCGAGGCGCGCATCCTCAGCCACATCGGCGGGCTCACCTCGCCGCTGCTGCTGATCCACGGCATGGCCGACGACAACGTGCTGTTCTCCAACTCCACCAGCCTGATGAGCGCCCTGCAGAAGCGCGGCCAGCCGTTCGAGCTGATGACCTACCCGGGCGCCAAGCACGGCCTGTCCGGCAGCAACGCGCTGCACCGCTACCGCGTCGCCGAGAACTTCCTCGCGCGCTGCCTCACGCCCTGAGCGGACGCGGAGGACACGGATGTCGTCGCTGCCACCGCCGTTGCCGGGTGCGGGATCGCCCGGCCGGCCGCCGCGCAACTGGCTGCAGCGCAACCTGCGCTGGGCGCTGCCGCTGTTGGTGGTGCTGATCGTCGCCGGCTGGGCGTTGAGCAGCTGGATGGGCCTGCGGCAGATGGCCACCCGGCTGGAAGGCAGCGAGCCCTACCGCGAGGCGATGGCGCGCGCCGGCCACGATCCCGAGGTGGAAGCCGCGCTCGGCCATCCGCTGCGGGCCAAGCCGTTTCCGTTCGGCAGCATCAGCCAGTTCGGCGAGGGCGGCAATGCCTCGCTGGTGATCCGCATCCAGGGGCCGCGTGGCAGCGGCAAGCTCGACGTGCGGGGGCAGCGCAGCGATGGCCGCTGGTTCTACGAGCGCATGCGAGCCGACCTGCCGGGCCGCCACGTGCCGGTGGACCTGCGCGACGCGCGCGACCGTGACTGCGCGCTCCTGTCGCGCTGCCGCTGACCGCCAGGGCCACGGCTCAGGAGCTTTCGGAGGGCTCTTTACCGGATTGCCTTGGCAGCCGGGGCGCTCGGCATTCCGGAACGCTGGCGCACCCTAGCGCGAGGCGTCCGGCGGCACCCAGATCGCCACGCCCGCGGCCCGCTTCTGCTGGGTCGGGATGCCCACGCTCAGGCCGCCGCCGGTATGCCGGCCATAACTGCCGGCGCCGACCGACATGCCCACCGGCGAACCGCCGGCGCCCACGCCCATCAGGATCACGCCGTTGGCGCCAAGGGCCGCCGCCTCGCGCTTGAGCCGGGCGATGGCCGCGTCGGTCTGGCCCTGGGTGCCGAAGCCGACCGCGCTGGAGGACTCCAGCTGGGCGATTTCGACCGAACCGGCCGGCGGGGTGGAGTAGACCTGCACCGTGGCCGGGTCCACCGGCGCGCGTGCCTGGCCGAGCATGACCCTGGACGTGCTGGCGCAGCCGCCGGCGGCCAGGGCGATGCCCAGTGCGATGGCGAGCGGGAATTTCATGGTTTCACTCCCGGGACGGTGGTGGATGGATGATCGGCGGCTGCGCGTGAATCGACCGCGAACCGGCGCCTGCCGGGACGATACTTGATCGCCGGCGTTTCCGGGCTATCGTGCGCGCAGTAACCAATGGAGGTAGAGACATGGGGCTGATCAGTCTTGTCTGGGGCATCGCGGCGCTGCTGTGGATGGTGTTGGCCTTCATCCCGTTGCTGGGCTGGGGCAACTGGTTCCTGATTCCGTTCGCCGCGGTCGGCGCGATCATCGCCGCCATCGGCCTGCTGCTGACCCGTGCCGGCAACCGCGGCCGCGCCAAGGCCGGGCTGCTGCTCAACGTGGCCGTGATCGTGGTCGGCGTGATCCGCCTGAGCCTGGGCGGCGGCTTCATCTGATCCGCACGGCGTAGAATGACGGGCCCCGCCGGCGGCATGGTCCGGCGCCCAAGGCCCGCAGCAGGCGCGACACCCCACCGATGATCATCCGACCCCGTCTCCGCGGCTGGCAGTTGCTGTACATCATGCGCGGTTCGATCGTGCCGGACATCGCGCCGCGGGTGCTCACCATCGGCGGGCTGGCGGTGGTCGCGACCACGCTGGCCGAACTGTGGCACCCCTTCGCCGCCGGCGGCCTGGCGGTGGCGCCGTTCACCCTGCTGGGGCTGGTGCTGTCGATCTTCCTGAGCTTCCGCAACAACGCCTGCCACGAGCGCTGGTGGGAAGGGCGCAAGCTGTGGGGGCACCTGCTGATCGAGGCGCGCAGCTTCGCCCGCCTTGCCGGCGCGCTGCTGCCGGGCGATGCGGCATTGCGGCGGCGGGTGTCGCGGCCGCTGATCGGTTTCACCCATGCGCTGGCCGCGCACCTGCGCGGGCGCGAGGAGATCGCCGCCGCCGCGCCGTGGCTGGAGTCGGACCAGCTCGCTGCATTCGACCGGCACAACGTACCCGACGGCCTGCTGGCGCTGGTGGCCGCCGAACTGGCCGCGCCGCTGCGCGACGGCAAGCTCGATCCCTATCTGTACGGCCGTTTCGAGACCCACCTGCACGCGCTGGCGTCGGTGCAGGGCGCCTGCGAGCGCATCGCCGGCACGCCGCTGCCGTTCGCCTACACCCTGCTGCTGCACCGCTGCGTGTGGCTGTTCTGCGTGCTGCTGCCGTTCGGCCTGGCCGGTGCGCTGGGCTGGGCCACGCCGGTGGTGTCGATGCTGCTGGCCTATGCGTTCTTCGGCCTGGATCAGGTGGGCGAGGAACTGGAAGAGCCCTTCGGGCTGGAGCCCAACGACCTGCCGCTGGACGCGATGGTGCGCACCGTCGAGATCGACGTGCTCGACGCGCTGGGCGAACACCCGCTGCCCGAGCCGCTGCAACCGCAGGGCTACCTGCTGCATTAGCCATTCCCCCGCATCCGGAGTACCGCCATGTTCCATCCCCGTTACCGCCCGCGCCGCATGCGCCACGACGCGTTCTCGCGCCGGCTGATGCGCGAGAACACGTTCACCGCCGACGACCTGATCTGGCCGGTGTTCGTGCATGAACTGGCCGGCCGCGCGCCGGTGGCGTCGATGCCGGGCGTGGAGCGCCTGTCCATCGACGAACTGCTGCGCGAGGCCGAGCAGGCGCTGGAACTGGGCGTGCCGGTGATCGACCTGTTCCCGGTGGTCGATCCGTCGTGCAAGTCGCTGGACGCGGCCGAGGCCTGGAACCCGGACGGCCTGGCCCAGCGTGCAATACGCGCGCTCAAGCAGCGCTTCCCCGAACTGGGGGTGATGACCGACGTGGCGCTGGACCCGTTCACCGTGCACGGCCAGGACGGCATCATCGACGCGCGCGGCTACGTGCTCAACGACATCACCGTCGAGGCGCTGGTGAAGCAGTCGCTGTCGCATGCCGACGCCGGCGTGGACATCGTCTCGCCCTCGGACATGATGGATGGCCGCATCGGCGCGATCCGCCAGGCGCTGGACGACGCCGGCCACATCAACACCCGCATCATGGCCTATTCGGCCAAGTACGCCTCGGCGTTCTACGGCCCGTTCCGCGACGCGCTGGGCAGCGCCGGCAACCTCGGCAAGGCCGACAAGCACACCTACCAGATGGACCCGGCCAACAGCGACGAGGCGCTGCGCGAGATCGCGCTGGACCTGGAGGAAGGCGCGGACATGGTGATGGTCAAGCCGGGCATGCCGTACCTGGACGTGGTGTACCGGGTGAAGCAGGAATTCGGCGTGCCGACCTTCGCGTACCACGTCAGCGGCGAGTACGCGATGCTCAAGGCGGCCGCCGCCAATGGCTGGCTGGACGAACGCCGCTGCGTGATGGAGACGATGATCGGCTTCAAGCGCGCCGGCGCCGACGGCGTGCTGACCTACTACGCGCCGCAGATCGCGCGCTGGCTGCGGGAGGGCTGAGATGGACGCGCCCGGCATGCAGACCTGGCAGTGGTGGGTGTGGGGGATCGGCGTGACCGTGTTCGCGGTGGTGATCGGGCTGGTGATCGCCGCCGTGATCCGCGCCGCGCGGCGTCCGCCGGAACTGCCCTCGGCCGCGCAGCGCCTGCAGCGGCAGTCGCCGCAGGCGCCCGAGATCGAGGCGAAGCTGCGCGAACTGGCCGGGCTGCAACAGGACGGCCGGATCAGCGATGCCGAGTACGAACGGCGGCGCGCCGAGGTGCTGGCGGGAAAGCCGGACCTGCGCCCGTAGGTCGAGGCTACGCCCCCGGCGCTCCGTGTACCCGACAGCGGGCGTCGGGGGCGTAGCCCCGCGACCTACCGATGTCGAGAGGTGCGAGGTTGCCGGCCAGCGGCCGGCACTACCTGCCTCCAGGCGGCGCCGGGCGAGGCTTCCGGCTGCATCGCAGGCCGGGGGAAATGCAGAGCTTGCTCCGCATGAAGCCCTGCCAATGAAGCTTTCGCCGGGCATTGCCGGGTGCCGCGGAACAGCGGCGCGGAGGCGGTTTCGCCTACCGGCAGTCGTCGTCGCCGTCGCTGGCCGGTGCGCGCATCCGGTACAGGTCGAAGCCGCCGGCGCGCGGCGAACGCGCATGGCCGCTGACCAGCAGTTCGCCTGGCGTGCTGGCATCGACCAGCGCCGCGCGGGTGTCGCCATCGGCGGTATTGAACGACAGCGCCAACGGTTCGGCCGCGCTCCAGCGGCCATGGCGGCAGTGCGACAGCTGCAGCTGCGCGCCGCCTCCGCCGTTGCCGCGCGCGAACACCACCGCGCGGCCGCCGGCCAGCCAGCTGCCGTCCAGTTCGTCGGCCGGGCTGTCGATGCCGGCCATCGGCTGCGGCATGGCGAAACCATCGCCAGCACGCCGCGCGCTCCACAGGTCCCAACCGCCGGCTGCGCCGGCGCGGTTGCTGGCCAGCAGCAGGGTGCCGTCCCCGCGCAGGGCGGGCGAACGTTCGTCATCGGTACTGTTGATCGCCGTACCCAGGTTCTGCGCAGGACCGAAACCGCCATCGTCCAGCAGCGCGGCGCGGTACAGGTCGAAGCCGCCGTGGCCGCCCTTGCGGTTGGAAGCGAAGTACAGCCAGCGGCCATCGGCGTCCAGGAACGGATCGACCTCGTCGGCCGCGGTATCGAGCGGCAGCGGGCGCGGGTCGGTCCAGCGCTGGTCCTGCCAGGTGGCCTGCCACAGGTCCCAACCGCCGGCGCCGCCTTCGCGGTTGCTGGCCCAGACCAGGCGCCGGCCGTCGGCCGAGCGCGTGGCGCGCAGTTCGTCGGCGCGGGTGGAGACCACGCCGATGCCTTCGATGCCGAACTCGGCCAGTGCCGTCACCCGCGGCGCAAAGAGTAGACTCGCAGACAGCGCGAGCAGCAGCGATCGGGTCCGCATGGAGGTTCCGCAAGCCAGGATCGCGCCAGTCTAGGTCATGCAGAGGATCACCATGAGCGCCGCCCGCTACGCCGTCTTCGGTCAGCCCATCGCCCACTCGCAGTCGCCGCGCATCCAGGCCGCCTTCGGCAGGGCGCAGGGGATCGCGGTGGACTACCGCGCCATCGAGGCCTCGCCGCAGGACTTCGCCGCCGCGCTGGAAGCCTTTGCCGCCGACGGCGGCGTGGGCGCCAACGTGACCCTGCCGCACAAGGAAGCGGCGTTCGCGCTGTGCGCCACCACCACCTCGCGCGCGCAGCGCGCCGGCGCGGTCAACACGCTGCTGCGCAAGGGCGCGCGCTGGCATGGCGACAACACCGACGGCATCGGCCTGGTGCGCGACCTGACCGGCCGCCACGGCCTGGACCTGCGCGGCCGCCGCGTGCTGCTGCTCGGCGCCGGCGGCGCCGCGCGCGGCGTGGCGCCGGCGCTGCTCGATGCCGGCATCCTCGAGCTGGTCGTGGTCAACCGCACGCCGGAGCGCGCCGACGCGCTGGTCGACGCCATGGCCGAACCGGGCCGGGCCATCTCCGCGTACTGGGACGCGCTGCGCGAGCAGGGCGATTTCGAGCTGATCATCAACGCCACCTCGGCCGGGCGCGGCGACGGCGCGGCCTTCAGCCTGCCGCTGTCGCTGGTCAACAGCCTGACCACCGCGGTGGACCTGAACTACGGCGAGGCGGCGATCCCGTTCCTGGCCTGGGCGCGGGCCTCCGGCTGCCGCAACTCCTTCGACGGCCTGGGCATGCTGGTCGAGCAGGCCGCCGAGAGCTTCCAGCAGTGGCATGGCGTGCGTCCGGAGACCGATGCGGTCTACGCCGAGCTGCGCGAGCGCGCGACCACGCTGGTCACCGCGGACTGAGCGGCATGGACAACGCGCAACTGCTGAGTTCGCTGCTGGTGTCGATCGGCTACCGCCTGCCGGTGATGATCGCGCTGGGCGTGGCGCTGGCGCTGCTGCTCGGCGCGCCCAGGGCGGCGGCGCGCGGCGCGGCGCTGTGGGCGCTGGCGATCCTGATGGCGACGACGCTGCTCGGCGCGGTGCTGTCGGTGCTGCCGCTGCTGCTGATCGCCGCCGGCAATTTCGACGGCATCTCCGCGCTCAATACCTGGCTGGGCCTGGGCCACTTCGCGCTGTCGCTGCTGGAAGCGGCCGGCTTCGTCCTGCTGGCCTGGGCGCTGGTGCGGGCCCTGCGAGGGAATGCGGCCTACCCGTAGGAGCGACCTGTAGGAGCGACGCCAGTCGCGAGGGGCTTTACCGGTGAGGCCCCTCGCGACTGGCGTCGCTCCTACAGGTCCCTCCTGCAGGTCGCTCCTACGGGTGGGGCGATGGTGGCGTTGCCGGGAGAGCCCCATCGCGCACCAGGGTGCGCTCCTCCCCGTCGGCCCGGTGGCGTTGTGGGAAAATGCCGGCCATGAACGAAGCAGGCGGCGGATCGGCGTGACGGAGAAAGTGGAAGCGCCGCGTGCGTTGACCGAGGAAGTGAAGACGGCCATCCGCGACGCCTACGCGAAGCTGCAGGCCAACACGCCCGGCTTCAGCACGCGACGCTCGCAGAGCCAGATGATCGGCGTGGTCTCGCGCGCGCTGGCCACGGGCGGGGTGGGCGTGGTCGAAGCGCCGACCGGCGTCGGCAAGAGCCTGGGCTATCTCACCGCCGGGGTGCCGATCGCGCTGGCGTCGAAGAAGAAGCTGGTGGTCAGCACCGGCACGGTGGCGCTGCAGTCGCAGCTGGTCGAGCGCGACATCCCCAACTTCCTCAAGGCCACCGGCCTGCAGGCCACGGTGGCGCTGGCCAAGGGCCGCACCCGCTACCTGTGCACGCGCAACGCCGCCGAGGCGCAGGGCGAGGGCGCGCAGGAGGGCATGTTCGGCGACGAGGTGCTGCTCTACGACCGGCCGCTGGCGCCGATCGAGATGGACGTGGCCGGCAAGCTGATGCGCGCCTTCGGCGAAGGACGCTGGAACGGCGACCTCGACAACGCGCCGGAAGCGGTCACGCCCGGCCTGCGCCTGCGCATCACCACGCCGGCCTCGGGCTGCGCCGGGCGCCGCTGCGCCTACGCGACGCAGTGCCCGGTGCTGCGCGCGCGCAACGAGGTGCGCGAGGCGCAGATCGTGGTCACCAACCACGCGCTGCTGCTGTCGGCGCTGTCCATCGGCGAGTCCGACAACGGCCAGCCGCTGATCGCGCCGCCCGCCGACATGCTGCTGGTGCTGGACGAAGGCCACCACATCGGCAACGTCGCCATCGACCAGGGCGCGGCCAGCCTGCCGCTGGACGACATGGCGCGGCGCACCGGCCGCCTGCAGATCCTGATCGCCGGCGCCTACCGCGCGGTGGACAAGGACAGGATCGGCAACCTGCTGCCGAACGAGGCCATCGACGCCGCATCGCGCGTGAGCAAGCTGCTCAAGGCCTTCGCCGACGGCATCGCGCAGGTGTGGGCGCCGGCGCCGGACGAGCGCGAGCCGCTGTGGCGCGCCGCCAACGGTCGCCTGCCGGAGGCCTGGAAACAGCCGATCGAGGAACTGGCCGACGAGACCCGCACCCTGCTCAACTGGGCCACGGCAGCGACCGCGCAGGTCGCCAAGGGCAAGCCCGAGGACGCCGGCCACGAGCGCCTGCAGCGCAGCCTGGGCATGGCGCTGGAGATGATCCAGCAGCAGCACGACCTGTGGGCCGGCTGGCGTCGCGAGGACAAGGAGGGCCAGCCGCCGATGGCGCGCTGGATCACCCTGACCCGCGATGGCGAGCACGTGCTGCACTGCTCGCCGGTATCGGCGGCGATGGTGCTGCGCAAGCTGCTGTGGGACGAGGTGGACTCGGTGGTGATGACCTCGGCCACGCTCACCGGCGGCGGCGATTTCCAGGCGCTGGCCATCGACAACGGCATCCCCGGGGAAGCGGAAATGGTGTCGCTGGCCTCGCCGTTCGACCTGCCGAACCAGGCGCAGCTGGTGGTGCCGCCGTTCCCGGTGACGCCGGACGACCGCGAGCGCCATCCCAAGGAAGTGGCGAAGTACCTGGCCGCCGAACTGGACTGGGACAAAGGCAGCATCGTGCTGTTCACCTCGCGCTGGAAGATGGAGAAGGTGGCCGAGCTGATGCCGGCCACGCTGCGCAGGAAGGTGCTGGTGCAGGGCGAGGGCGCCAAGCAGAAGATGATCGACGAACACCTGCGCCGCACCGCCGCCGGCGAGGGCTCGGTGCTGTTCGGGCTCAATTCGTTCGGCGAAGGCCTGGACCTGCCGGGCGAGGCCTGCACCACGGTGGTCATCACCCAGGTGCCGTTCGCGGTGCCGACCGACCCGCAGACTTCGACGCTGAGCGAGTGGTTCGAGAGCCGCGGGCTGAACTCCTTCAACCTGATCGCGATTCCGCACGCACTGCGCACGCTGACCCAGTTCGCCGGGCGGCTGATCCGCACCTCCACCGATACCGGGCGCGTCATCATCCTCGACTCGCGGCTGCTCACGCGCCGCTACGGCAAGCGCATCATCGACGCGCTGCCGCCGTTCAAGCGGGTGATCGGGTAGTCAAGCCCTGGAGCGGCCTGCTGGCGGCGTGATGACGCAGAATGGCGGTTATTTGTCGTATCGATACCCTGGCTCGAACCACAAACTCTGACGCGTCACCCGCTGCCAGAGTCCTGCCATGGAACACGAAATGAAGATCTCCCCCGCCAATGTCCGCCGCCTCCGTATCGAACGTGGCTGGTCCCAGGATCAATTGGCCATCGCTTCGGGGCTGAGCCTGCGTACCGTGCAGCGCGTCGAGGGTGAAGGCATCGCATCCCTGAACACCGCCGCAAGCCTTGCCGCCACCTATTCCGTCCCGCTGGCTCAACTGCGGGAGGAACCGACGGCGCCGGCGGCCGAGCCCATGCCTCAACTGGAAGGTTATGGCCAACTGTTCCTTGGTCTTGCCGTGATCACGGTGGCCGCTATCGGCAATTCCGGCCGCCTGCCAGGCGTGCCCCAGGCCGATGGCTTGGCCGCAGTCAACATTCTGGCTGCCTTGGCCGGCGCACTGCTGCTCATCCCGGTGGCAGCTCGTCTTGTCAGGGCCCGCAAGTACGTTGGTGCTGTACTTGCCGTGATCGGCACGCCTCTCGTTACGCTTCTTCTTGGCGGCCTCATCGTGTCGCTTCCAAGCGGTAGTCCACCGCTTTGGCCGCTCGTCGGTATGGGTACAGCAGGTGCGGCTCTGGTCCTCATGGCAGCTCGGGAGTTCCGGCGCCGCAGCAATGTGGCCGGAGCCTGACAATTCGTTCAAGCCGCCGCCGCTTCGCGGCGCGGCTTAACTCGAACGATGGGCGACGCATCAGCCGCGGCGTTGCCGCAGGAGCATGTAGGAGGGAGTAGGAGCGACGCAAGTCGCGATCGGGCTTTCCCGGCGATCCCTGGATCCCCGGTCGCGACTTGCGTCGCGCCTACAGGGGCGAGGGTAGTGGCCGGGCCCGGGCGGGG
>JAEWOJ010000174.1 GCA_023399815.1 Pseudomonadota bacterium
GCACTACGCGGTGTGCGCGGCATCGCCGGTGGCGGTATGGCTGTCGCATACACGAAAAGCCCGCTGATTGTGCAGTGGGCTTCGTTCCGCAACAGATTGGGCCGTGAGTAGGTCGGGGGACTACACCCCTGACGTGCCTCATGACGAATGGCTCTGCTTGCATCGGCCACGTAAGGCCGACCTACGGCTGATCGACAGTGCCGACCAACGGTCGGCACCCACCGCATATTCATCGCACCCGGTAGCGCGCAGGTTGGGCTGACGGAGGAGAAGCCCAGCGCCTTTCCGTTTGGTGGCACGGCATCCTGGCGTTGCTGTGCTCAACCCAACCTGCGGCTACAGGGTGGGTGCCGACCGTTGGTCGGCACTGGCTGCCAATCCGCGGCCCGACCAACGATCAGATACCACTGAAGGTTCGCGCTGGTGCCCCGTGTACGAAAAAGCCCGCTGCGTTAGCAGCGGGCCGGGTGTTGCGGAACGATTGGCGCCTGGATCAGAACTTGTAGTTCACGCCGATCTGGTAGCTGCGGCCCCACTCCACGGTTTCCAGCGGCCGGTCCTTGGTGCCGGCGTAGGTCTCGTACTTGGAGTTGGTCAGGTTGCTGGCCTGCAGGAACAGGCTCAGGCCCTTGAACGCGGTGCCGTCGCCGAAGCTGTAGCCGACCTGCGCGTCCAGCACGTCCTCGCCCTTGACGTAGCGCAGGGTGCGGTTGCCGTTGAAGTTGCCGATCTCGCCGATGAAGTCCGAGCGCTTGCGCTGGTTCAGGCGCACTTCGAAGCCGTCGTTCTCGTAGTAGGCGGTGAAGTTGTACACGCGCTTGGACAGGCCGGGCAGCATGATCGGGTCGGCGCCGACGCTCGATGCGCTTTCCGGGTCCTTGATGCGGATGTCGCTGTCGTTGAAGCTGGCGCTGGCGACCACGCCGAAGCCGCGCAGGGCGTCGACGAACAGGTCCAGCGGCAGCGACGCGGTCAGCTCGGCGCCGCGCAGGCTGCCGCCGGTGCCATTGAACGGCGCGCTGTAGTCGCCGGTGAACTGCAGCTCGATGTCCGGCGGCAGGGTGGCGCCGTTGGCCTTCAGCCAGGCCTCGACCTGCGGGGTGAAGTCGTAGCCGTCGCGGGTCTGCGTGTAGATGTAGCTCTTCAGGTCCTTGTAGAACACCGCGGCGGCCACGTAGGCCTTGTTGCCGAAGTATTTTTCCCAGGACAGGTCGGCGGCGTTGGCGATCCACGGAGCAAGGTTCGGGTTGCCGCCGCTGGCACCGGGCCTGCCGGTGCTGGTGTTCACGCCGAATTCCATCGAGGCGCGCAGCTGGTCCACGCGCGGGCGCGCGACCTGGCGGGCCAGGGCGAAGCGCACGGTGTTCTCGGCCGGCAGTTCGAAGGCCAGGTTCAGGCTGGGCAGGAACTCGTAGTACTTCCTGCCCTGCTCGATCGGGATGACCTGGCTGCCCACCGGCTGCGAATCGTCCCAGTAGTTGGAGTGCGAGGACTGGTCCACGTGCTGGGCCTGGATGCCGACGTTGCCGCGCACCGGCACCGAGCCGATCTGGGTGCTGATGTTGGCGCGCAGGAACACGGTGGCGATTTCCTCGTCCACGGTCCACTGCTTGGGAATCAGGTAGCTCTCGGTGGTGGTCGGGTTGAACACCATGTACTGCGCGACCGCCGCCGGCACGTTCCACGCCGGGATGTAGCCGGCGCCGGCGAAACCGAGGTTGACCGGCTTGTACTGGAATTCGGAGGCGATGCTGGTCACGCCCTGCGCGCCGAGGTTGATGTTGCCTTCGGCCTGGGTCTTGTCCTTGCTGCGGTCGGCGTAGTTGAAGCCGGCGTCGATGTCGGTGAACCAGCTGAAGCCTTCCGGCGCCGGGAACGTGGCCGCCAGCTTGAAGCCCTTCAGCTCGTCGTCCACGTGCGGGGTCTTGCCGTAGCCCGAGCCGTAGATGGTGTTGGTCAGGTACAGCTTGCTGTAGTCGGAGTAGTCCAGGCCCGGGGTGAACTGCGGGAAGGTGCCGCCGGCGAAGTTGAGCGCCACCGAATCCAGCTGCGGCGCCGGCAGCAGCTGCAGGTTGTTCTCCAGGTTGATCTCGTCGCGCTCGGCCTTGGACCAGCTGACGTCGGCCACCAGGCGCACGTCGCCGATGTTGAATTCGTTGTTCCAGCCGAAGGCCTTGATGCTGTCCTCGCGGTGGTTGTACATGCCGCGCACCAGCGGGTAGACGTTGTGCACCACACCGCTGACGAAGCTGCCGTTGCCGTTGACCACCACATCGGTGACGTTCAGCCGGTCGTAGCCGCCGTTGTAGTCGCCCAGGTGGATTTCCAGCTGGTTGGCGGTGTCGTATTCCTTGGCCTTGGTGTAGAAGGTGTCGAGCGTGCTGGTCCAGGCGTTGCTGGGGCGGAACTGCAGGGTCGCCATCACGCCGTCGCGCTTGGCGTTGCCGGTGCGGCGCAGCGCCTTGATGCCGTCGGAGTAGTAGGTGCCTTCGGCCACGCCGGGGCGCCAGCCGTCGCCGATGGCCTGCCACGGCTCGTACAGGCCGACCTGGTTCTCCTGCTTGGACATGTCCGAATGCGAGTAGCCGATGGCCAGGCCGATGGTGTCGTCGGCGAACTTGTCCACGAAGCTGACGTTGAAGCGGTTGCCGTAGGGATCGACGCCGGCGGCCTCGCCCAGCGAGTTCTTCTGGTAGCGGCCGCTGACGGCGATCACGCGCTCGCCGTAGCTGAGCGGGCGCACGGTCTGCATGTCCAGCGTGCCGGACAGGCCCTGGCCGACCAGGCCGGCGTCGGGCGTCTTGTACACGGTCACGCCGCTGATCAGCTCGGACGGGTACTGGTCGAACTCGACGCTGCGGTTGTCGCCGGTGCTGACCATCTCGCGGCCGTTGAGCAGGGTGGTGGCGAAGTCGGGCGACAGGCCGCGCACGCTGATCACCTGGGCGCGGCCGGCCACGCGCTGGGCGGCCAGGCCGGGCAGGCGGGCGATGGACTCGGCGATGCTGACGTCCGGCAGTTTGCCGATGTCCTCGGCCGACACCGCCTCGACGATGGAGCTGGAATCGCGCTTGACCGAGATCGCGCTCTCGATGCCGCGACGGATGCCGGTGACGGTGACGGTGTCCAGGTCGACGGCGTCGGCCTTCTTCTGCTCGGTATCGGTGGTGCTCTGCGCGTATGCGCCGCTGGCCTGGAATGCCAGCGCGGACGCGAGCGCCACGCTCAACAGATTGCGCTTGGTGTTCAACATGCTCCCCTCTCCCAGGTGATGTCGTTTTGCTGTTGTCTTGCTGTTGTCTTGCTGTTCTTGTGTGCGCCCGGATCGGATTCCGGGCGTTCGTCGCCGATGTGGTGCGGCTCGATTGCGACTGTCCTGCATGGTAATCAGCGGACAACGGCGTGGAATCGGCCTGCATACGTATTCAATGCGCAGGCATGGCGGAAGCCGGCGATGACAACGATGGCAACGATGAGGCCTGCCGTCGCCGGCCAGGCAGGCGGCATGTCGGTGGTGGCGGAATGGCCGCAGCCACGGCGTGGCCCTTGCCGTTGCCGCTCGATGACGGTGCCGGCGCGGTCCATGCGGTAGCTGCGGAAAATCGGCAGGTCGGGGCTACGCCCCGACGCTTGATGCCCGGATATGCAGCGCGTCGGGGACGCAGCCCCGATCTGCGGTGTCAGTCCAGCGGGACGAAGCGGATCGCCGTGCCGCCGCCGGGCGCGAGCTTCAGGGCGATGCGGTCGCCGTTGCCGACCTCGCGGGTCTCGCGCACGAAGGCGAACGGGTTGTCCTGCCAGTTGGCGCCGTCGCCGTCACGGTAGATCTCGGCGCGGTAGCGGCGGCCGGGTTCGAGGAAGGACAGCGGCGTGTCCAGCTCATGCGGGTGGTCGTCGCCGACGCTGCCGAGGAACCATTCGCCGCTGCCGCGCGCCTTGCGCGCGAAGGTCGCGTATTCACCGACCTCGCCATCCAGCACGCGGCTTTCCTCCCAGTCCACCGCCACGTCCTTGATGAACTGGAAGGCATCGGGATGCTGCGCGTAGTGCTCGGGCAGGTCGGCCACCATCTGGATCGGGCTGTACAGCACCACGTACAGCGCCAGCTGCTTGGCCAGGGTGCTGCGCAGCGGCAGGCCGTTGCGGCCCTTCAGGCTGACGATGCCGGGGGTGTAGTCCATCGGCCCGGCCAGCATGCGGGTGAACACCAGCGTGGCCTCGTGTTCCGGCGGATTCGGCGGCGCGCCCCAGGCGTTGTATTCCATGCCGCGCGCGCCCTCGCGCGAGACCCAGTTGGGCCAGGTGCGGCGCAGCCCGGTGTCCTTGATCGGCTCGTGCGCGTTGACCGCGATGTGCCGTGCCGCCGCTTCCCGCACCACGCGCAGGTGGTGGTTGCTCATCCACTGGCCCTCGTGCCATTCGCGCACGATCGGGCCGCCCGCGCGGTCCTGGCGCTGGATGTCGCCGGCGTCGCAGACGTAGCCGGTCTTGACCACGTCCACGCCGTTGCGCGCATACAGGTCGAGCGCGGCCGGCAGCTGGCGCTCGTAGTGGCTGACCGCGCAGGCTGTCTCGTGGTGGCCGATCAGGTGCACGCCCTTGCCGGCGGCATACTTCGCCAGCCCCGGCAGGTCGAAGTCGGCGGTGGGACGGGTGAAGTCGAAGTCCCAGCCGTTGGCGAACCAGTTGCCGTCCCAGCCGGGATTCCAGCCTTCCACCAGCACGCCGCGGAAGCCATTGGCGGCGGCGAAGTCGATGTAGCGCCGGGTGTTGGCGGTGGTGGCGCCGTGCTTCGGGCCGGTCGCCCAGGTTTCCTGCTCCAGGTGCAGCGACCACCACACGCCGGCATATTTTGCCGGCGTGAACCAGCTGACGTCGCCGATCGCGTTGGGCTCGTTGAGGTTGAGGATCAGGCTGGATTCGGCCAGGTCGCCGGCGCGCTCGCCGACCTGGATGGTGCGCCAGGGCGTGTTGAACGGCAGCGCACGCACTACCGCCGCTTCGCCGCTGCCGGGCGTGAGCGCGGCGCGCAGCACGTCGCCGTCGCCACGGGCCAGGTTCATGCCGGCGTAGTCCACCAGCGCGGCTTCGTGGATGGAGACGTGCAGGCCGTTGTCGTCGCGCAGGGTGATCGGCGTCTGCGCGGTGCCGACTTCCCGCAGTGGCGTGCGGTGGTACAGGTATTCCTCGCGGTTCCACTCGAACGCCGGGATCCACCAGGCGGTGGCCGGGCGGGCAAGGGCGAACTCGGTCAGCTCGGCGCGGATGCGCGCCTGCTGCATCGCCTTCTGCCGCGGGAACTCGTAGCGGAAGCCGACGCCGTCGTCGTAGACGCGGAACACCACGTCGAAACGGCGGCCGGGATGGGCCGCGTCCACCGGCTTCTCGGCGAAGCTGGCGCGCAGTTCGTTGTAGTGGTTGCGGGTCAGGCGACGCTCGCCCCAGGGCTGCTCCCAGGTTTCGTCGAAGCTGCGGCTGGACTGCCCGACCAGTTCGAGGTTGCGCTCCAGCCGTCCGTCGCCGAGCAGGAAGCCCAGCCGCGACGGCGCGATCACCGGCTGCCCCCTGCGCTCGACGCGGTAGGCCAGGCGGCCTTCGTGCTGCGATTCGAGCGTGACCGCGAGCACGTCGCCGGGCGAGGCGACGCGCGCCAGCGTATCGGCCCGCGCCGGCAGGGCGGCGAGCACCAGGGCCAGCGCGGGCAGGACCAGCGCGGGCAGGAACGAAAGGGCGGGGCGGCGATGGGGCATGGTGGATTCGCTCCGGAACGGGGATGGTGGCGACGCGCGGCGCATCGCGCGCTGGTGGCCGACTATTCCACGGGGCGCGGGCCGACCGGCCATGCCGGTGGCAATGAATACGTATGCACCGGCGGTGCGCATCCGCCGGGTGGCCTCTACCATGGCCCGGGCGCATCGGCGCCGTACATCGCATCCGTGATTCCCGGAGGGGGGAAGCGCTTGATGAAAAGCAAACCGCAGCTGTCGTTCTGGCAGATATGGAACATGTGTTTCGGGTTCCTCGGCATCCAGTTCGGCTTCGCGCTGCAGAACGCCAATGCCAGCCGCATCTTCGAGACGCTGGGCGCATCGATGGAGGCGGTGCCGGGGCTGTGGATCGCCGCGCCGCTGACCGGCCTGCTGGTGCAGCCGGTGATCGGCTACCTGTCCGACCGCACCTGGACCCGCTGGGGCCGGCGCCGGCCGTTCTTCATGATCGGCGCGGTGCTGACCACGCTGGCGCTGCTGGTGATGCCCAACTCGCCGACGCTGTGGATCGCCGCCGGCACGCTGTGGGTGCTGGACGCCTCGATCAATGTGTCGATGGAGCCGTTCCGCGCCTTCGTCGGCGACCAGCTGGCGCCGCGCCAGCGCCCGGCCGGCTACGCGATGCAGAGTTTCTTCATCGGCGTCGGCGCCATCGTCGCCAGCCTGCTGCCGTACCTGCTGGCGCACTGGGGCGTGGCCAATACCGCCGCCCCGGGCGAGGTGCCGGACACGGTGCGCTACGCGTTCTACTTCGGCGCGGCGGTGCTGCTGGCGGCGATCACCTGGACCGTGGCGAGCACGCGCGAATACTCCCCGGCCGAACTGGCCGCGTTCGACGACGCGCAGCCGCCGGCCGGACACCTTGCGGCCACCGCCGTGGGCGTGCCGTCCTGGAGGCAGGCCGGGTTCTGGCTGCTGCTCGGCGCGGTATTGGCGGTGCTGATCGCTTGGCGCCAGGGCGACAGGATGCTGTACGTGCTGGCCGGGCTGTGCGCCGGCTACGGCGTGCTGCTGGCGCTGGCGCGGCTGCTGCCGGGCACGCACATGCTGGCGGCCATCGTCGGCGACCTGCGGGCGATGCCGGTCACCATGCGGCGGCTGGCATGGGTGCAGTTCTTCTCGTGGTTCGCGCTGTTCGCGATGTGGATCTACACCACCGCGGCGGTGGCCGGCACCCACTTCGGCTCCACCGATCCGCAGTCGGCCGCCTACAACGAGGGCGCCAACTGGGTCGGCGTGCTGTTCGGCGCCTACAACGGCTTCGCCGCGCTGGCGGCGCTGCTGATCCCGCCGATGGTGCGCGCGCTCGGCCTGCGCTGGAGCCACCTGCTCAACCTGTGGCTGGGCGGCGCGGGGCTGGTGTCGCTGATGTTCATCGACGATCCGAAGTGGCTGCTGCTGTCGATGGTCGGCGTCGGCTTCGCCTGGGCCTCGATCCTGTCGCTGCCGTACGCGCTGCTGTCCGACAGCGTGCCCGCGTCGAAGATGGGCGTGTACATGGGCATCTTCAATTTCTTCATCGTGATCCCGCAGCTGGTGGCCGCCAGTGCGCTCGGGTTCGCCCTGCGTACCCTGCTGGGAGGCGTGCCGATGCACGTGCTGGTGCTCGGCGGCTGCAGCCTGTTCGTCGCGGGCCTGTGCGTGCTGCGGGTTCCGTCCCGTCCGGAGGTGGTGTGATGCGTGTGCGTCTGTCGGTTGCCGGCCTTGCCTCGGCACTTTCCCTTGCCCTGCTCGCCGGTTCCGCGATGGCCGGCGCGCGCCCGGACTACGTCGGCACCACCGAGCCGTTCGCCAGCGATGCGGTGTACTTCGTCGTCACCGACCGTTTCGTCAACGGCGATCCTTCCAACGACCACCGCGACCAAGGCGGCAGGCACCGCACCTTCGACATCCCGGTGTATTGCCCGGACGGCATCGACGGCAACATCGGCTACCTGGGCGGCGACTTCAGGGGCGTGCTCGACAACGCCGGCTACATCCGCGACCTCGGTTTCGGCGCGGTGTGGATCACCCCGATCGTGGACAACCCGGACGAAGCCTTCACCGGCAGCAGGCCGGTCACCTGCACCAGCAGCCTGACCGACCGTGGCAAGACCGGCTACCACGGTTACTGGGGCATCGATTTCTACCGGCTCGACGAGCACTTGCCGAGCAAGGACCTGGACTTCGCCGGCCTCACCCATGGCCTGCACGACGCGGGGCTGAAGGTGGTGCTGGACATCGTCGGCAACCATGGCTCGCCGGCGTGGACGATGCCCAGGCGGCAGCCGCAGTTCGGCCAGTTGTTCGACAAGGAGGGGAAGCTGGTCGCCGACCACCAGAACCTGCCGCCGCAGAAGCTCGACCCTCGGCACAATCCGCTGCACGCCTTCTACAACGACATCGGCCCGGTCGATGGCGACAAGGGCTCGATCTTCGACGGCAACCTGGCCGAGCTGTCCGACTTCAACCAAGACAATCCGGCGGTGATGGACTACCTGGTCGGCGCCTACCTGCAATGGACGGCGCAGGGCGTGGATGCGCTGCGCATCGACACCATCGGCTGGCTGCCGCATCCGTGGTGGCATGAATTCGTCGGCCGCATCCGCGCCGCGCATCCGGGCATGTTCATGTTCGGCGAGGCCTTCGACTACGACGCCGCGCGCATCGCCGAGCACACCTGGCCGGCCAATGCGGGCGTGAGCGTGCTGGACTTCCCGCTGCGCGGCGCGCTGTCGGCGGTGTTCGGCAAGGAGCAGCAGGGCTACGAGGCGCTGGCCGAGCCGCTGCACCTGAGCGGCGGCCCGTACGCCAACCCGTATGCGCTGATGACGTTCTACGACAACCACGACATGGCGCGGCTGGACGCCAGCGACGCTGGTTTCATCGACGCACACAACTGGCTGTTCACCGCGCGCGGCATCCCGGTGATCTATTACGGCTCGGAAACCGGCTTCATGCGCGGTCGCGCCGAGCACGGGGGCAACCGCGCCTACTTCGGCCAGGAGCGGATCGGCGCGGCGCCGCGCAGCCCGATCTTCGCGCCCCTGCAGCGCATCGCCCGCCTGCGCGAGGCCACCCCGGCCCTGCAGCGCGGCCTGCAGGTCAACGAACGCCTGCAGGGCGACCAGGCGGTGTTCTACCGCGTGCTGCAGCATGGCGACACCGCGCAGACCGCGCTGGTGCTGCTCAACAAGGGCGATGCCGCACAGGCGTTCGAGGTGCGCGAATACCTGCAGCCGGGCCAGTGGCGCGACGCGCTCGATGGCGGTGCCGTGATGGTGGACGACGTGCTGCGTGCCGAGGTGCCGGCGCATGGCGTCAAGGTGTTCGTGCTCGATGCGCCGGTGGAGCAGAAGGCCCTGCAGGGTGAACTCGATCGCGCCATGGCGGACCAGCGGGCGCGCGACGCGCGCCTGGCCCGGTGATGCACCACGCGGCGCCTGCCGGCCCCGCCTTTCCGCAGGAGCGAAGTCAGTCGCGACGGCGACTTCCCGGTAACGCCCCGTCGCGACTTACGTCGCTCCTACAAGACAAGCAAGACAAGGGACGCCATGGCCGGGCGGCACCGCGGCGGTACAATCGCCGCCCCGCCGATCCGCTCCCGCCATGGACACGCTCCCCCCGCAGACTCCCGTCGAAACGCTGCTGAAGGCGGCCATGGACGGCACGTTGCCGATCAGGGCCTTCATGCAGGCCTTCGTTGCCTCGGAGGTGGTGCTGCTCACCGGCAGCCTGGTCACGCCCGATGGCAGCGGTTTCGATCCGCTGCTGTTCGACAAGCAGGGCGTGCTGCACGTGGCAGTGTTCACCGACATGGCGCGCGTCGGTTTCCACACGCAGCAGGCGCCGCACACGCTGCGCTGGCCGATGCTGGACGTGCTGCGCCGGGTGCCGGGCGGTTACGGCGTGGTGGTGAACCCGGGCACGCCGCTGGGCTTCGAGATTTCGGCGTCGGGCGTGGGCGAACTGCTCAAGGATTTCAGCTGACCTTTTGGATGCGGGGCTTGCCCCGCATGGCGCTTTCCCGGTGACACTCTCATGCGGGGCAAGCCCCGCATCTACATGCGTGACGACTCGCGCACCACCAGCTTCACCGGAATGCTCTGGCTGTCCGCCGGCTCGCGCGCGATCAGCGCCAGCAGCTTTTCCACCAGCAGTTGTCCGGCCTGCTTGGTGTCCTGCTGCACCGTGGTCAGCGCCGGCGATACCGAGGCCGCCAGCGGGATGTCGTCGAAGCCGGTGACCGCCACGTCCTGCGGTATGCGCAGGCCATGTTCGCGCAGGGCGCGCAGCGCGCCGATGGCGATCAGGTCGCTGGCCGCGCACACCGCATCGAAATGCTGCCCGCCGGCCAGCAGGGCGGCGCAGGCGGCGTGACCGGATTCCTCGGTGGTGATGGCGTCGTGCTGCAGCGCCGGCTCCGGCGCCAGGCCGCGCGCGCGCAGCGCCTGCACGTGGCCGCGGTAGCGTTCCTCGAACTCGGGATAGTGGCTGGAGGCATGGCCGAGGAAGGCGATGCGGCGCCGGCCTTGGTCGAGCAGGTGCGTGGTGATGTCGAAACCGCCCTGGAAATTATCGCTGCCCACCGATACGCCGGGCTGGCCGGGCAGGGCCGCGCCCCAGCGCACGAAATGCGTGCCCTGTTCGACCAGCCGCTGCAGCCGTTCCACCGATTCGTGGTAGTCGCCATAGCCGAGCAGGATGATGCCGTCGGCCTTGTTGCTGTCCTCGAAATCGGCATGCCAGTCGCTGGACAGCTGCTGGAACGACACCAGCAGGTCCTGTCCCTTCAACGCGCAGGCGCGGGTGATCGAGCCCAGCATCGAGTGGAAGAACGGATTGATCAGCGAGTCGTCCGGCGTCGGGTCCTCGAAGAACAGCAGCGCCAGCGTGCCGGACTGCTGGCAGCGCAGGCTGGAGGCGTTCTTGTCGACCTTGTAGTTCAGCTGCCGGGCGATCTCCAGGATGCGCCGGCGCGTCTCGGCATTGACCATCGGGCTGCCGCGCAGGGCGCGCGATACCGTCGGCTGCGAAACGCCGGCCATGTGCGCGATATCCAGTGACGTGGCTTTGCCCTTGATGACCATCATGACCGGCAGGGTGAAGGTGCCGGCCATCATGCCATGTGGCTGCGGGAAGAACGCCATCGCGCCGGATCAGCGCAGCGGGATGGCACCGGTCTGCCGGCAGACATCGGCCAGCGCGTCCTGCCGCAGGCGCTCGCGCTCGAAGTCGTGCAGGTCCGGCTCGTCTTCCAGTTCCAGCGCGTCGTGCCATTCGAACGCATCGGCGCCGTGCAGGTTCCAGGCCTGCTGCAGCGAACGGTGCGGATGGTTGCCCAGGCGCAGGGTGAACCACAGCCGGTTGCTGATGGTGGACAGGTCGTTGGCCGGGCCGGCCCAGCTCTCGCCGCTGGCGGTGCAGTGCACGCGGTAGATGCCGCGGCGGATCGGGCGGCGCTTGTAGTCGGCGATCTGTTGCCGGCGTTGCTGCTTGTCCATGGGAGGTCGGTCCTGAAAGAAAAATTTATATTGCCCGGGTAAAAATAGAATGGCAATATTACCCGGGTCAAATATGGAGCTGATGCATGAAGGATCCCCTGAAGGCACCCCACGCTCTGTTCGAAGGCAGCCGCCTGCTGTCCCGTGGCGAGCTGCAGCAGGTGGTGCGGGAAGCCGTGGCGTGTGCGGGCGTGGCGGCGGACGGGCGCCCCCTGCTGTTGCTGGATGACCGCACCGGACAAAGCCTGGACCTGGACCTGCGCGGCGATGCGGCGCAGGTGCTGGAGCGGCTGAGGGCGCGCTTCCCGGCGCCGGATGAGGCGGAACCGACCGCGCCGAAGGAACGGGGCCGGCCACGGCTGGGCGTGGTGGCACGCGAGGTCACCCTGTTGCCGCGCCACTGGGAATGGCTGGCGGCCCAGCCCGGCGGGGCCTCGTCGGCCCTGCGCCGGCTGGTGGAGGAGGCGCGCCGGCGCGACGACGGGGCCGGCGACCTGCGCCAGCGCCGCGAAGCGCAGTACCGGGCGATGCTGGCGCTGGCCGGCGACCTGCCGGGCTTCGAGGAGGCCAGCCGCGCCCTGTTCGCGGGCGATGAGGCCGGCTTCGCCGAGCGCCTCCGGCAATGGCCCGCCGACGTAGGCGATTACCTCGCCAGCCTGTCGGCGTACGGCGCCGGATGAGGCGGCAGGGTGGGCGGGAAGGGGATGGGTTGTTACCATCCTTCGTCCCGTTCCCTCCCGGCGCCTGCACCGGGACCACGGATGCCGGCTGCAGCCGGCACAAACCCCGGCACACAACGCAAAGAGCGAATCCCATGGCCCGCGGCATCAACAAAGTCATCCTGGTCGGCAATCTCGGCAACGACCCGGACGTGAAGTACACCCAGAGCGGCATGGCCGTGACCCGCATCAGCCTGGCCACCACCAGCATGCGCAAGGACCGCGACGGCAACAACCAGGAACGCACCGAATGGCACCGCGTGGTGTTCTTCGGCAAGCTCGGCGAGATCGCCGGCGAGTACCTGCGCAAGGGTTCGCAGGTCTACGTGGAAGGCGAGATCCGCTACGACAAGTTCACCGGCCAGGATGGCGTGGAGAAGTACACCACCGACATCGTCGCCAACGAGATGCAGATGCTCGGCGGCCGTGGCGAGGGTGGTGGCGGTGGTGGCGGTTACGGCGGCGGCGAGCGCCCGCAGCGCCAGTCGGCACCGCGCCCGCAGGGCGGCGGTGGCGGCTACGGCAACCAGGACCAGGGCGGCGGCTACGGCCAGCGCCCGCAGCGCCAGGCGCCGGCCCAGCAGCCAGCCCCGCCGCCGATGGACGACTTCGCCGACGACGACATTCCGTTCTGATTTTTAGTAGTGCAACGATGCAGATAAACCCCGGCAAGGCCACGCGCCGCCGGGGTTTTTAATGTGTCGAAGACGGCCGCTGCTGCCTGCCTGTCCGCATGGCTTGGGGCCTGGATTCCGTGGCGACTACTTCCGTGCGGGCCTCCCGGGTGGACGGCCCCATGAGGGAGGATGGCCCGATAGGCTCCATCGTGCGCGGCACCTTGCCGCTGTATGTGGGCGGCAGTGCGGAATGGGGCGACTTCTGGCTGCGGCGCCGCGATGCGGGCATCAATGACCTGTCCCCGGCAGGCAGCATCTTCGCCGGTGCGGATTCGCTGCTCGGTCCGGTTTTCCTGGGTTACTGCCGCGCGGAAGGCCGCAGCTCGTTCTACCTGACCTTCGGCTCGCTGCTCCGGACGCTCGATGGCTTCTGATGCGCCTTGAACGGCCCGGGGCTTGCCCGGGCCGGGAGTCCGCAGGTCCGGTGCCCCATCGTCGATGACAGGGCACCGGGTGGAGCGGCGGGCTCATCGACCAGACAGCCATCCGGCGGTCAGAAGCGGCGGTGGCTGTCGCTCCAGTTGCCCTCGTCGCACTCGCCCCGGAAGTGCTCGATGCCGTCGATGTGGATCCGCCCGCTGCGCCGGTCGATGTCGACCTTGGGCTTGTTGAGCCCGTTCATCGCGTAACTTCCGGTGATGCGATCACGACCGACCTGGAGGTTGTCCAGGTTCCACCAGTGGTTGTCGTCGCCCGAGTGGATGGGCGCGACGAGCTTGCCCGTCAGATGGATGCGTCCGCGGTCGCCGAAGACCTCGACCTGTACTTCCGAGTCGAAGTCCTGCTTGCCGGTGGTCACTTCCTGTACCGGCTCATAGCGGTCGCGCCTGGAATTCCAGCGGTAACCCGAGCGCGAATCGATGGAGGGCTTGCTGCCCTCGCCATAGCAGATGAGCGTGAGGGAAGGGCCATCGTTCCTGTATCCGTCGTCCTGTCGGCCGTGTGCTTCATGTCCCTGGCCACGCTCTTCCCCGCAGTTGGCGGCAGGTACGGACTGTATCGCGCTGTATCGCCCGTCCGAGGTCGCGACCTGCACGCACTCGCCCTGCTCCTGGCTCCACCAGAACCCCCATTTCTCGCCCCGTACGGTGTTTCCCTTGACGTACTGGTACCCCCTGGCTTCCATCTGTGTTTCACCGGAACTGCCACGAGCACCGACCAGGTCGGCGAGCGCGGATGGCGTCTGCGCGGAGGCCCCACCGGCCATTGCCAGAAGCGCACCGAACACGGCAGAAACAAGAACTCCCTTCGAAGCATTCATTGCTGCATTTTCCTTTGGATGACGATCAAGCGATTTTGTGGCTGCCGGGCTCGACAATCCCGGCAGGTTCCCGGGTTGGCCTGCACGCCCTTCATTTCGATAGTCTGAAAGAAGCCGGCGGTGAACCTTGAAACGGGTTGCAATGCAGGCAGCGCCCTGCAACGCATTCCCGACGGACATCGCATGCCCCGATTGTGTCTTCCGGCTTGCGATGCGGCAGGAATATGGCCGGAATTATGCTGCGCCGGACACTGAACTGCATATGTCGCGTTGGGGCCTGTTTTCATGCCTGCTCCAGCTGCAGAAGGGGTGCAGTGAGCCCGGTCAAGAATCGGATATCCATCGGCAAGCGTGATTGCGGATGTGCCGGCGGCCTCCGCGGATCGAGGGGCTGGACCTGGAAACCAGAAGCAGCTCCTGTCCGGCGCCATGCGGGGTATCCAGCCACGGCATGACCATCGGGTCCGCTTCGTTGACAGGCCTGCGGAGACTTGCCCGTTTGGTGCCGCGGGACTGATCCGCTGCGTGCGCTGCCGTCATGCGGCCTGCCGTGGGCACGCCAGCCAACCAGACCCATGGGCCCGGCCTGGTGGCCGGCGTTCCGATGGCATCCATCGTTGTCGATTCCATGAGGGCTCATTCGTCGGATAGGCAGGGGCTGGCCGTGGTGGCCATCCACCTGCCTCACTCATCGGCAAGGATCGTTCATGACCACGGATACGAAAACAAAAGGCCCGGCTTCCTATTTCCCGTCCATCGAAAAGAACTACGGAAAGCCCGTGGCGCACTGGTTCAAGGTCCTCGACGCCGTCAAGGACAAGGCGCATATGGAGCAGGTGGCCTTCCTCAAGGCCGGGCACAAGATCGGCCACGGCCACGCCAATGCACTTGTCGCCTGTCACAAGGCGCGGGCCTGACGATTCACCCAGGCCGTCGCTGCTTCAGGGTGTCGCTTGTCCGCATCGCCCAAGGTGGGCAGGACGTCGCCTTCGACAGCATCCAGATGCACGGCCTGCGTCCTCACCGGATACAGGCGTTCTGACGAATGCTTCCGACAGCGCCGATGCTGGAGTCCCGATATTTCAGCGCTCTCCGCTTCCGCGGCAATGGCGGAGGCGAAAATCGGGATTTCTCCCGATGCGCCGGTGCCGCTTCCGCGCCAGCATCGTGCAATGGGGCCGGCGATCCGGCCGCCGTGGGCGATGCAGGGCGGGAGAGGCTTCCTGTACCGTGCCCGCCATGTCCCGAGCCCTGCTGGAGATCGTCGAATGATGAAGCCCTGGTCCACCCTGCTGTTCGTCCTGGCCGCTGGCGGCGCGGTATCGCCCGTCTTCGCGGCCGAGCAGCGGCCACGCGCGCGCGAAGCCGGCGTGGTGATCGGCACGCTGCCCACCGGGCCGCGCAACGCCATCACCGACGTGGCCGGCGTCGGCGTGGGCCATGCGACCTTGAACGAGGGCACGCGCCTGCATACCGGCGTCACCGCGATCCTGCCGCATGCCGGCAACCTGTACCGACAGCGGGTGCCGGCCGCGATCGTCGTCGGCAACGGCTATGGCAAGCTGGCCGGCATCACCCAGGTGCAGGAACTGGGCGAACTGGAAACGCCGATCCTGCTGACCGGGACGCTGAGCACCTGGAAGGTCGCCGACGCGACGGTGGACTGGCTGCTGCGCCAGCCGGGCATGGAGCAGGTGCGCTCGATCAATCCGGTGGTCGGCGAGACCAACGACGGCTACCTCAGCGACATCCGCGCGCGGCCGCTGACGCCGGCGCTGGTGGAGCGCGCCCTGACCACGCCGTCCTATGCCGACGTGGCGGAAGGCGATGTCGGTGCCGGCGCCGGCACGGTCGCCTTCGGCTGGAAGGGCGGCATCGGCACCAGTTCGCGGCACCTGTCCGCAGCCGATGGCGGCTACACGGTCGGGGTGCTGGTGCAGAGCAATTTCGGCGGCGAACTCACCATCGCCGGCGTGCCGGTCTGGAAGGCGTTGCCGGATCCGGCGGCGTACGCGCGCAGCCTGGCGGTGCCGCCGCCGAGCACCGGCGACGGCAGCATCATGATGGTGGTCGCCACCGATGCGCCGCTGGACGCGGCGCAGCTGCAGCGGCTGGCGAAGCGGGCGCTGGTCGGGTTGGCGCGTACCGGCTCGGTGATGTCCAACGGTTCGGGCGATTACGTCATCGCCTTCTCCACGGCGAAGGAGAACCGGCGCGATCCGGAGGTGGCGGTGCAGCCGGCGCGCAGTGTCGCCGGCGAGGCCATGTCGCCGCTGTTCCAGGCCGCTGCCGAGGCGACCGAGGAAGCCATCGTCAATTCGCTGTTCCGCGCCCATACCGTGCAGGGTCATCGCGGCACCGCGGCCGCGCTGCCGCTGGAGCCGGTGCTGGAGGCGGTACGGCGGGCGAAGGCGGCGGTACCGGCTTCGCACTGACGGCGTACTTTCCGGCGGGCACCGCTGCGACACGCTGCATGATCGCGACGGTGCCGCTGTCGTTGCGGTCACCTTGAACGATGGAGAACCCATGCGCGCACTGATCGCCACCTTTCCGCACTCCCTCCGGTTCCCGTTGACGGCCGTTCTGATGGCCTTCGCTCTTGCGCTGTCGTGCGCGGCACCGGCCGTCGCCGCGCCCGGGCCGCCATCAGCCGATGGCCTGCAGCGGGAGCTCGACCGCCTCGTCGCGCCGTTCGACGGCAGGGTCGGCGCCTATGTCCTTGACCTGCGCAGCGGTCGCAGCGCGCAGGTGAATGGCGATGCCGGTTTCCCGATGGCCAGCACGGTCAAGGTGCCGGTGGCGGTGCACATCCTCGCTCTGGTCGACGAAGGCCGGCTCGGCCTGCGGCAGCAGGTCCTGCTGCAGGCGACCGACATCTACCCGGCGATGGGCGGGCCGATGGACACCCATCTGACCGCCGGCTCGGCCATCACCGTGCGCGACCTGCTGCACATGATGCTGACCGTCAGCGACAACAACGCCACCGACATCCTGATCCGCCTCGGCGGCGGTCCGGCCGCGGTGGATGCGCGCATGCATGCGCTGGGGATCGATGGCATCCGCGTCGACCGCTATATCTGGGAGATGCTTGCGCACTACATGGGCGAGCTCGAAGTGTCGGCCGACAGGCCCATCAGCCAGTCCGGCTATGCCGCCCTCGACGCGACCGTCAGGAGCATCGAGGAACAGCGGCGCTTCACCCGCCTGTACAACGATGACCCGCGCGACACCAGTACGCCGGCGGGCATGGCCGTGCTGCTGCGGCGCATCTGGGAAGGCAAGGCATTGCGCCCCGATACCACCGCCGTGCTCAGGACGATCCTGCTGGACTGCCGTACCGGGCAGGGGCGGCTGAAGGGCATGCTGCCCGACGCCACGCCGGTCGCGCACAAGACCGGCACGGTCGATGAGGTGATCAACGACGTGGGCGTGATCACGTTGCCGGGTGGCAGGGGCGAGGTGGTCGTGGCGGTGTACCTCATTTCCGGCGCCAGCGACCAGGCCCGGGACCGGATGATCGCGCAGGTCGCGCGCGCCGCCCACGACTACTTCGTGTTCGTTCCGTAGGGGCCGGGGCGCCGCCGCGACGGTTCAGTTCAGCAGCCGCGCCAGCTGCGTGCGGTTGGCGACGTTCAACTTGCGGAAGATGGAACTGATCTGGGATTCGATGGTCTTGCGCGAGCGGCACAGGCGCTCGGCGATGGCCTCGTTGCGCAGTCCCGAGGCGACCAGCCCGGCGACCTTGCGCTCGCTGGGCGAGAGGCACTGCAGCACGGGCAGGGCGCGTGCCGAGGGCGCTTCGGCCGCCTCATCGGTTTCGCCGTCGGGCGCGAGGATCAGCAGGTGCTGGGCATGGCGGAAGGAATTGCCGGGTGCCGAACTGATCTCCACGCGCAGGGCTTCCCCCGTGCGCTGCGGATGCGCGATGGCGAAGCTGGCCCGTTGCCCGGGTGCGGCGGCGGTGCCGGTGGCGTCTTCCATCCAGCGGCGCAGCGGCGCTTCGATCGCGCGCGGCAGGCGCCCGCTGCGTTCCGCATCCGCGCTCCAGCGCCGGCAGATGCGCTTGGCTTCGCGCGACATGTAGGACGGTGCCAGCGTCTGGTCCACCAGCACCGCCGCCAGCGGCAGTTCGTACAACAGGTCTTCCACCGCCTTGTGCCGCAGGCGGTCGGATTCGAGCATGCGCACGCGCTGCAGGCTGGCGTCCAGCAAGGGATACAGTTCGGCCAGGAAGGCCAGTTCGGCGTCGGCCAGTTCGGTGTGCGCGGTGAGGATGCGGATGCTCAGCACCGCTTCCAGCCGTGTGCCGTCCCAGAATGCCAGGTGGATGAACTCACGCCAGGCCGGCGTGGGGTTCTGCGCCTTGAGCCGTTCCGGTGCAAGCGCGTCCTGCGAGGCGATCTGCGAGAACGTATACCAGCGGATCCGCGGGTTCGCGTCCAGGTAGGGCGCGGCCACTTCCAGGCTGGTGACCAGGCGGGTCCCGTCGTCGCCGGTGCCCGCCAGGTGATGGCGGCCCTGCAGCGGCTGGTAGCCATCGATGTCGAACAGCAGGCTGCAGGAATGGCAGGGCAGGGCCTTGTTGATCAGGGCCGCGCAGGCCTGCCACAGCGAGGCCATGTCGAGCGCCTTCACCAGCGCTGCGCGCTCGGCGGCCAGTCCGTCCGCGTGGGCGGATGCGCGGGTGGCATCGAACATCAACATGGCATCTCCCGGGAACGGCGGACATCGCGGCGGCGGCATCGCGCGCAGGCAGGCGACGGACGGCGTTCATGGTTATGTAACAGCGGCTTCCTGCGCTGGCAAGTGGCGGAGGGGGCAGGCGCCGGCGCGATGGATGGCGGGCGGGCGCTGCGGGGAATATCCGGGTTTTTCCCGATTCGCGGCGGCGCGCGATATGGTCGAATGGCAAGGGTCATATCGAGCCTGGGCAAAGGTGGCAGCCATGCGATACACGAATGAGGGGCGGCAGGCGGGAAGGGAGGCGAAACCATGAGCGCAGCGGCCGGCAGGGTGGTCCTGCACATGCCTTACCTGTTGTTTCTGGGCGAGGAGACCAATCCGCTGAAGGCCAAGACCGCCTTCGGCCTGCGCGACTGGAGCGCGCCGGACTGCATCGGCCAGACACGATTGCCCGGCGGCAGCATCGACCTCGGCCTGCCGGAGATGGACCCCGCGGCCGCAGCAGCGGCCGGCGCGCGTTCGCTGGTGATCGGCGTCACTCCGGTCGGCGGACGCATTCCCGCACATTGGGGCCCGTTGCTGATTGCCGCGGTCGAGGCGGGCCTGGATATCGTCAGCGGCCTGCACACGCCGCTGGAGTCGGTGCCCGGCCTCGCATCGGCGGCGATGCGTTCGGGCGCGCGGCTGGTGGATGTGCGCCGTCCACCGGACAACCTGCCGCGCGCCACCGGCAAGCGGCGCAGCGGCAGGCGCGTGGCCATGGTCGGCACCGACTGCGCGCTGGGCAAGAAATACACCGCGCTGGCGCTGGCACGGGCGATGCGTGGGCAGGGCGTGGACGCCGATTTCCGCGCCACCGGCCAGACCGGGATCATGATCGCCGGCGCCGGCATCGCGGTGGATGCGGTGATCGCCGATTTCATCGCCGGCGCCGCCGAATGCATCTCGCCGGAGGCCGCTCCCGAGCACTGGGATCTCATCGAAGGGCAGGGATCGCTGTTCCATCCGGCCTATGCCGGTGTCACCCTCGGCCTGCTGCACGGCTCGCAGGCCGATTGCCTGGTCCTGTGCCACGACCCGCTGCGCACGCATCTGGTCAGTTGGCCGGATTACCCGGTGCCGGGCCTGGCGGTGGCGCGCGACCTGTACCTGCAGGCGGCGCGGCTGACCAACCCCGGCGCGCGCCTGGTCGGGGTGAGCCTGAATACCTCGGCGATGGACGATGCCGCCGCGCAGGAAGCCCTGGAGCGTGCCGGGCGCGAGCTGGGCGTGCCCGCCTTCGACCCGATGCGCAGCCGCCTGGACCAGGTGGTCGCCTCGATCATGGGATGAGGCGATGACGATGCGCAGGCTGCATGCCAGGCCGCATGCCTGGAAACTGAGGGAACCCTTCGCCATCGCCCGCGGCGTGCGCAGCGAGGCGCGTGTGGTCATCGTCGAACTGCACGAGGACGGCCTGGTCGGCCGCGGCGAGGCCGGTGGCGTCGCCTACCACGGCGAAACGCCGGAAAGCATGCTCGCGCAGATCGAGCGGGTACGCGCGGGCCTGGAGCAGGGCTGCGACCGCCACGACCTGCTGCGTCTGCTGCCGGCCGGCGGTGCGCGGCATGCGCTGGACGCGGCGCTGTGGGACCTGGAAGCCCGGCGCAGCGGCGTGCCGGCATGGACGCGTGCCGGCATCCGCCAATGGCAGCCGGTCGACAGCGCGGTGACCATCGGCATCCGCGACATCGCCGCCTACGAAGCCGCCGCGCGCGCGCATGCGGATTACCCGTGGCTCAAGGTGAAGGTGGGCCCGGGTTCGCCGCTGGATGCGGTGGCCGCGGTGCGCCGCGGCGCGCCGCGGGCACGGCTGATCGTCGATGCCAACCAGTCGTGGAGCGTGGACGAACTGTGGGCCTACGTGCCGGCCTTGCAGCCATTCGGCGTGGACCTGCTCGAACAGCCGATAGCGGCAGCGCACAGCGATGGGCTGCGCGGCTACGACGGCGCGATTCCGGTCTGCGCCGACGAAGCGCTGTCCACCCTGGACGATCTCCCGGGGCTGGTCGGGCGCTACCAGTTCGTCAACATCAAGCTGGACAAGACCGGCGGCCTGACCGCCGCGCTGGAACTGGCCACGGCGGCGCGCGCGGCGGGCTTCCGGCTGATGGTGGGCTGCATGCTGGGCGGTTCGGTGTCTGTCGCGCCGGGCATGGTGCTGGCGCAGCTGTGCGAAGTCTGCGACCTGGACGGCCCCTGGCTGCAGGCCGAAGACTGGCCGGGCGGCATCGTCTACCAGCGCGGGCGCATGTCGATGCCGGAACCGGCGGTATGGGGCTGAGCGCGCATTGATCGCGACGGCCGGGCCGGTTGCGGTTTATCCGCAACCGGCCTTTCGCATGCGGCTTCAATCCTGCGCGCTGGACCAATCGACGGCCGGGTAGCTGCCCGGGCCCATGAACGCGCGCAGCACCTGCTTGTAGGCGGCCGGCCCGTTCTCGCTGTTGGTGAACAGCACAAAGCTCTCGCCGCTGGCCGGGTCGAGCATGAACAATGCCTTGAAGCCCGGGTTGTCGCCCCAGTGCCAGACCAGCCGCCTGCCGTCGGCGTCCTGCAGGCCGACGCCGAGCCCCCAGGCGATGAACGGATCGGCCGGGCTGGGCGAGGCCGGATCGTCGGCATCGCTGGAAGGCGCGGACATCAGCGCGTGCGTGGCCGGCTTCAGCCCTTCGCCGCGGTACAGCGCCTTCTGGATGAAATTGTCGTAGTCGTGGGCGTTGGTGACCAGCGTCCACGCGGTGTTCTCCCACGCGAATACCCGGTCGGGCTCGGGCGTGCCGTCCTTGTCGTGGCCGGAGGCGTTGCGCGCGTCGAAGGCATGATCGGTGAGGTAGCTGCTGCTGGGCATGTCGAACCGCGAGAACACCTCGCGCGAGGCCAGTGCGTTCCAGCCCGACCCGGTGATGTGTTCGAGGGTGCGCTGCAGCAGGTAGAAGCCCTCGCCGGAATAGGCGTAGTGCTCGCCGGGCGCGAACTTGCTTTCCAGCGGCGTGCGGTCGATCGCCGGGTCCGATGGCGATATCTGCCAGTTGCGCAGTCCGCTGGTGTGGTTGAGCACCATGCGCGCGGTGATCCTGCGCGCCAGCAGGTTGTCCCGGGTCCTCTCCGAATGCCAGTAGTCCCACAGCGGCGTGTCGAGATCGAGTTTGCCTTCGTCGACCAGGCGCAGCGCGATGTAGGCGGCGACGACCTTGGACAGCGACGCGGCCTGGAAAACCGTGTCGTCGCCGACCTTCGCCGCCGCACCGCTTTTCAGCACGCCATAGCAATACGCCTCGGAGATTCCCCCGCGCGTGTGGATCAACTGCGCGCCGGGAATGGCATGGGCGCGCATCGCCGCGTCGAACGCTTCACGTCTGGTCCGCGCATCGCCGGTTTCCGCCGGTGCGGCCATGCCGCAGCCATGGCTGGCGATGGTCGTCGGAGCGGAGGGCTGCGAGTGCGCGTCTGCGATGGAAAACAGTGCGAGCGCCAGAACGGTCGCGCGAGGTGCCTGGATCTTCATTTTTTCCCCGGTCTGTTCGAAAGGTGGTGACTGTCGCGCATCGCCGCGCCTGCAGGTGTGGGGCGATCCGGAAGCGCGATGCGCAGGGCGTCATGGACGATTCCGCGTTGCGGCGATGCATGCCGGCCGCGGCAACCATACCGCATCGGCGAGTGCATCGAAGCTGTTTCAAAGCGCTTTTTTCAAGCGGTTTTTCATTGTTTCCGATGTGACGGAACGGTGCCGGCGAAAGTCGCTTCCGCATGCGAAAAATCGGGGTTTCTCCCGATGCGCGGCAGGCCCGGCAACGCCTAGGATCGATGGCATGTTCCGGGAAAGTGCGCCCGCAGGGTCGCCGTGTGACTGGAACGCCTCCGGGTCCGGCATTGCGCCCGGCGTTGCCCCGCGCATCGCCGACGGCCATTGCCGCGCCCGGAAAACGGACAGGACTGTCCTTCGCGACAGATCGCCATCGCCGCAGTGCCATCCAGCCGATCCATGCCGAGCAACGGGGAGACGAACCATGATGTCCTTTCGCCACCAACAACCGCAGCGCCACCGCCTGGGAATGGCGCTCCTCATGGCCCTGGCCATGCCGGCCGCCGCGATGGCCTCCGGCGCCGCTCAGGCGCAGGAGGCGGAGCAGCTGTCGCCCCGCGAGGGCAGCAACGAGAGCGAAGCCGCGCGCACCCTGGACAAGGTCGAGGTCACCGGCTCGCGCATCAAGCGTGCCGAGGTCGAAGGCCCGTCGCCGGTAGTGGTGATCACCAGCGAGGACATCCGCAAACAGGGCTACAGCACGGTGGCCGAAACGCTGCAGACCCTGACCCAGTTCAACGGCGATGTCGTCGGCGGCGAGTTCAACGCCAGTTCCTCGCAGCCCGATGCCTCGTTCCTCAACCTGCGCGGCCTGGGCGTGGGCTACCAGTTGATCCTGCTCAATGGCAAGCGCATGACCGAATACGCGGCAAGTTCCGGTGCCGCGTCCACCGGTGTGAGCGTCGGCAGCATCCCGGCGGTGGTGGTCGAGCGCATCGAAGTACTCAACGGCGGCGCGTCGGCGATCTACGGTTCCGATGCGGTCGCCGGCGTGGTCAACATCGTCACCCGCGACAACTGGGAGGGCGACCACCTGCGCGTGCGCGGCGGCACCACGTCGCGGGGCGGCGGCGATACCGGGCAGTTCCAGTTCAGCGGCGGCAAGGCGTGGGAGCGCGGCAGCGTCACCTACGCATTCGAGCAGCTCAACCGCGAGCCGATCTTCTCCTGGCAGCGCGGCAACATCATCCGTACCGGCATGAATGCGCCGGGCAACGCCGGCACCAACCGCCCCACCTTCGGGCTGGATACCGCGCTGATGGACGCCGGCTACAACGACTACTACTGGCTGGGCCAGGACGGCCGGCTGCTCTACGCCGGCGACGTCGATCCGGATGCCGCGGCGGCAGCGCTGGAACATACCTGCCGCACCATGGGACGCAATTACTTCCCGATGTACGGTTCGGCCAGCGCCGAGCGGCCCTATGCCTGCGGCAACGCCAACTACTACGATGGCGACACGCTGGCCAACAAATACGACAAGACTTCGGCCTACGTGTCGGGCAGTTTCCGTTTCAACGACGCCGTGGAGGCCTATGGGCAGCTGCTGGTGCAGCGCTCGCGCAGCGAGGCCGCGCACCGCACCAGCATGTACCTGTACAACGCCGGCAACGCCCATGACGTAGAGATCGGCCAGTTCGAATATTGGCGCGCGCTCGACCCCAACGACATCGGCGGCGCGCCGATGCGCGTGTGGGACGAGACCACGATCAGCGCCAACGCCGGCGTCCGCGGCACCCTGGGCAGCCGTTTCGACTGGGATGCCAGCCTCAGCCTGTCGCGCGACGAGATGAAGAGCAGCTGGAAGCAGCTGATCACCGACCGCGTGCACCGTTACCTGTTCGGCGAGGCGGTGGGCGAGGTCGATGGCGCGCCGCTGTACCACATCGATCCTTCGGTGCTGTTCGGGCCGATCACGCCGCAGCAGTACGGGTCGATGGTGGACACCATCCGCAACCGCAACCTGTCGCAGACCGCGCAGGCGCAGTTCGTCCTCGGCGGCGCGCTGTTCGCGCTGCCGGCCGGCGACGTGGAGATGGCCTCGGTGTTCGAGGCCTCGCATTCGAAGTACGAACTGCGCCCGGACCGGCGCAGCCTGAGCACCTACGAGGGCGCCGACAAGACCTTCAACCACACCGGCGTATCCGGCGGCGGGCCGCGCGACCGCTACGGCGCCGGCCTCGAGTTCCGCATCCCGCTGCTGCAGCGCCTGGTGGCGAACGTGGCCGGGCGCTGGGACAAGTACGACGACATCTCCGACGTGGGCGATGCGATCACCTGGCAGGCCAGCCTGGAATGGCGGCCGTTCGACAGCCTGCTGCTGCGCGCCAGCCGCCAGACCAGCTTCATGGCGCCGAACATCATGTGGCTGTATGGCGAGCCGGTGACCAACTACGACGATTACATCACCAACTACTACCTGTGCCGCGTCGACGGCCTGGACCTGACCACGACCGCCGGGCTGGCCCAGTGCGCCACCGACCACCATGAAAGTGCCTGGTACGTGGAAGGCGGCAACAACAGCCGCCTGCACGAGGAGACCGCCACCTCCAACGGGCTGGGCATCGTCTGGGACGTCACCGACAAGCTGTCGCTCAGCGCCGACTACTGGGAGATCAAGCTCAAGGGCAAGAGCCAGTACCTGGACACCGCGACCCTGATGAGCGAGAGCGCCAGCTGCCTGCTGGGACGGCGCGTCGATGGCACGCCCGTCGACCCGAACTCCGGTGCCTGCGCGATCTACCTCGACTACGTGCAGCGCGACGCGGCGGGCGGCGTCACCGGCTACTTCCTCGATGCGATCAACCAGGCCGGTGTGCGCACCAAGGGCGTGGACGCGAGCCTGAAATACGCCTGGAGCTGGGACAGGTTCGGCGATTTCAGTCTGAACGCCGGCTACAGCCGCACGCTGGGCTACGACGTGCAGGTCGCCGCCGGCGACCCGTGGCAGGACTACATGGGTTGCTCCTATGCGGCGACCTACAGCTGCGGCGACCAGCCGCTGGCGTTCCGTTCGCGCACCAACTGGACGCTGGGCTGGAACCGCGGCGACTGGTCCGCCAGCATGTACGGCTACCGCAACGGCGCGCGGGTGAACTACCAGGCCAGCGCCCATCTGCCGTCGTACGTGCAATGGAACGCGAGCCTGTCGAAGAAGATCACCGACAACGTGCGCCTGGGCGTGGACGTGACCAACCTGTTCGACCGCTACGGCCCGAAGGACGCGAGCATGACCTGGTATCCGTTCTACCAGAACATCTATGGCATCCAGGGCCGCGCGGTCTATGTGAACCTGGACGTCGATTTCTGATCCGGCATCGGAGGGGGGCGCCTGTGCGGCGTCCTGCCGCAGCCGCATGGACATCGCATTCCGGCTCCGGGCCCCTGATCGGGCATCGCTCCTTCCCGCATGCACGCGGCCCGGCACGACCAGGCCACGTGCATGCAACTCCATTGCATGGCTAGAATCGACCTCGATGGAACGAGCGGCCAGCGAGGCATGGAATGAAGACAGGACATTGGGGGCTGTTGCTGGCCCTGTCGCTATCGGCAGGGCAGGCGGATGCGGCGGTGGATCTGGGGCAGTTCGTCCGCAAGGATGAGTTCAACGAAATCAAGATTTCCCCTTCCGGGGAGTACTACGCGGCGACCGTGCCGCTGGAAGACAAGACTGCTTTGGCGATCTTCAGGCGGGCCGACCTCAAGCCTGCCGGTACGTTCATGCCGGTGCGCAACGCGCACGTGAACGATTTCGAATGGGTGAACGACCAGCGTGTGCTCATCGGCATCGCACAGAAGTTCGGCATGCTCGACCAGCCGCAACCGACGGGTGAGATCTATGCGATCAACGCCGATGGCGGGCAGGCCGATCTGCTGGTCGGCTTCCGGGTGCAGGGCAATGGTGCCGGGACCCGTATCCAGCCGAAGAAGGTCGAGGATGTGGCCGCGTTCCTGACCGATGTGCTGCCTGGGGACGACCGCCATGCGGTGATCTCGGTATGGCCATTGCTGGGCGACGAGCCGTTCACGCGGGCGGAGCGGTTGGATGTGCGCAGTGGCCGCCGCACCACGCTGGCGCGCGCACCGGTGCGGCGTGCCAGTTTCGTGACCGACAACGAGGGGGAAGTGCGGCTGGCATATGGCGCCGACGTGGACAACGCCAGCAAGCTGTATTACCGCGAAGCCGCGGGTACCGAGTGGCGCCAGGTCAATGACCAGAACGCGAGCAGGAGGATCGAGATCCCGCTGGGGTTTTCGCAGGACAACCGGCTGGCCTACCTGCAGGTGCGGGGTGGGGATGCCGGCACCGACCGCATCGTCGCCTGGGACCCCGCCACCAACACACGCACCACGGTACTGCATCACGCCGGTGCCGACCCGCTGTCGATCATCCATCGCAACGGCACCTCGATTCCGGTAGGCGCGCAGGTGATGGATGGACTGCATCGCAATCTTTTCTTCGATGACGCTTCGCCGGAAGCCCGCCAGTACCGCAGCCTGGAGGCGGCCTTTCCCGGCCAGTCCGTTCGGATTACTTCCAGCACCCGCGATGGTGCGCTGCTGTTGATCCGGGTGTGGTCGGGCAACAGCCCGGGCGATTTCTACCTGTTCGACACGGCGCAGAAGAAAGTGGCCCATGTGGTGAGCAGCGGCAGCTGGATCGACCCGGACAAGGCGGCCACCGTCGAGCCCTTCATCTTCAATGCCCGTGACGGACTTGCCGTCCATGGCTATCTGACCCGGCCGCGTGACGTGGCGGGAGCGCGGCCGATGGTGGTGATGCCGCACGGCGGGCCCTTCGGCATCTTCGATGCATGGCAGTACGACCGCGATGCGCAGATGCTGGCGGCCGCCGGCTATACCGTCATGCAGGTCAACTACCGGGGGTCGGGCAATTACGGCTGGGCGTTCCAGAATGCCGGCGCGCGCCAATGGGGCGGCACCATGCAGGACGATCTGACCGACGCGACGCGATGGGCGATCGAACAGGGCCACGCCGACCGGACGAAAGTCTGCATCTACGGTGCCAGCTATGGCGCCTATGCGGCGCTGATGGGGGTGGCGAAGGAGCCGTCGCTGTACCGCTGTGCGGCCGGCTACGTGGGGGTCTACGACCTGCCGATGATGCAGCGCGAGACCGGCCGCAAGCGCCGCAGCCTCGGAAACTGGTCCAGGGAGTGGGTGGGCGAGGACATGGCGGCCCTGACGGCCGTTTCGCCCAACCGCATGGCGGAGCGGATCAAGGTCCCGGTGTTCCTCGCGGCGGGTGGCGAGGACGAGATCGCGCCGGTCGAACATACCCGGATGATGGAAGCGGCGCTGAAGAAGGCCGGCGTCCCTGTCGAATCGTTGTACTACGACACCGAAGGCCATGGCTTCTATACCGAGCCGCACCAGCGTGAGTACTACACCTGGCTGCTTGCGTTCCTCTCGCGACATCTTGGTGGCGACACCGCGAAGTAGTCGTGGTGCATGGAGCGCAGCAAACACAACGGCGCCGAAGGGCGCCGTTGTCGTTTCCATCGTGGAGTGGCCTCAACGCACCCCGTGCATCATCCGCTTCAGCAGCGGCGAGGCGAGCAGGGCGAGCACGGCGCAGCCCAGGCCGATCCACATCAGCAGCCAGAACAGGTGTTCGTAGCGGGCGGCGGCCTGGGCGATGTCCATCACCTCGCCTTCGGGCACGTCGATGGCGGCGAGCTTGCCGAACAGGGCGGCCAGGGTTTCGGAGAAGGCGGTGGCCAGGAACCAGGTGCCCATCATCAGGCTGACCACGCGCGGCGCGGCCAGCTGGGTGACGGCCGACAGGCCGACCGGCGACAGGCACATCTCGCCGATCTCCAGGACCAGGTAGGCCAGCACCAGCCACCACACGCTGGCCATCTGCCCGGTGGCGCCGACGTGCTGCGCGGCCAGCGCCAGCGGCACGAATGACAGCGCGCCGAACACCAGCCCGAACGAGGACTTCAGCGGCTTGGACGGATCCAGCCCGCGCCGGTCCAGCCAGGCCCACAGCGCGGCGAACAGAGGTGCCAGCAGCACCAGGAACAGCGCGCCGAGGTAGGTCAGCGAACCGGCGGTCTGCGGCAGCACCAGGCAGTCGCGCACCAGCATCACCAGCATCGCCACGACGATGGCGGCGAACAGCATGCGCGGCGCATTCGAGGCGGGGTCGCGCTCGGACAGGCGCGCGGCGACCACGAAACCCAGCGGCGCCAGCAGCAGCGAGGCGATCGACCACGGCAGCGGCGTGCCGTCGCGGACCACCAGCGACGGCACCAGGTCCTTGGTCAGCAGGCGGTCGGTGAAGGTGACCCATGAGCCGTAGGTCTGCTCGTACAGGGTGAAGAACACCAGCGCCATGAAGATCAGCGCCATCAGCGCGATCATCTGCTGGCGCTGCACCGGCGTGCAGCGGGTGCCGGTGAACCAGGCGAACCACAGCAGCACGCCGCCCAGCACCACGATCATCAGCATCAGCGCCAGGCTGATCTCGCCGCCCAGGGCGAATGCGCCGTTGGCCGCGGCCCACATCAGCGCCGCTACCGGCAGCACACCTGCGATGGCGAGCGCGTAGATCAGCCATTCGCGCGGCAGCCCGGCCACGCGCTCGCGCAGTGTCGCCGGCTGTGGCGGTTCGGCGTGGTCCTGCAGGTACTTCTGGCCCCACAGGAACATCGCCAGGCCGACCAGCATGCCGATGCCGGCGGCGCCGAAGCCGTATTTCCAGCCATAGGCCTCGCCGAGGAAGCCGCAGACCAGCGAGGCGAACAGCGCGCCGAGGTTGATGCCGGCGTAGAACAGCGAGAAGCCCGAATCACGGCGCGGATCGTTTTCCGGATAGAGCTTGCCGACGATGGTGGAGATGTTGGGCTTGAGGAAACCCACGCCCATGATGATCAGCGCCAGCGATAGGTAGGTCGCGCCCAGCGCGGTGTCGTCGCGCACCACCTCGCCGCCGACGCGGTGCGCCGCCTCGCCCTCGAAGGCCATGCCCAGGTGACCCAGCACCAGCAGGATGCCGCCGAACACCACCGCCTTGCGCATGCCCAGCCAACGGTCGGCGAGCAGGCCGCCGAACACCGGCACGCAGTACACCAGCCCGCCGTAGGCGCCGAGCAGGTCCAGCCCGGCCTTGTCGCCGAACAGGTGGTATTTGGTCAGGTAGAGCAGCAGCAGCGCCTTCATCCCGTAGAAGGAAAAACGCTCCCACATCTCGGTGAAGAAGCAGACGTAGACACCCTTGGGGTGGCCGAGGAAGTCGCTGGACGGGGAAGCGGTGGTGGCGTGCATCGGGGAGCCGGCTGCGGAATCGGCGGCAAGTATAGGAGCCGGTGCGGAGTGGGGGCAGGCAATCCCGCCCCGCCACCGCCGGAGCAGCCTCAGTCGCGAAGAAGCTTTCCCGGCAAGGCTTCCCTGCCAAAGCGCATTCGCCAACGCCCCCTTCACGACTGAAGGTGCCCCTGCGGTTCCTTGCAGGCGGCTATGGGCTGCCGGCCGCCGCCCACATGCTGCGGCACGACTGGACTTGCCGTTGAGCGGACGCTAGCGTGGCAGCGTTTTTTGCCAGCGGGAAACCTTCATGAACAATGCTGCACCTCCGCAGCTCACCTTCCGCGCGGTGGTCCTTGCCATCGTGCTGGCGGTCGTGCTGTCCGCCGCCAACGCCTATCTGGGCCTGTTCGCCGGCCTGACCGTGGCCACGGCCATTCCCGCCGCCGTCGTTTCGATGGGCGTGCTGCGCCTGCTCGGCGGCGGCACCATCCTGGAGAACAACATCGTCCAGACCGGCGCTTCGGCCGGTTCGTCGATCGCCGCGGGCGTGATCTTCACCATCCCGGCGCTGATCCTGATGGGCTACTGGCCGGACTTCAAATACTGGTGGGTGCTGGGCATCGCCGGTCTCGGCGGCCTGCTGGGCGTGCTGTTCTCGGTGCCGCTGCGGCGTTCGATGATCGTCGAGGACCCGCTGCCGTTCCCCGAAGGCAAGGCCGCGGCCGAAGTGCTCAAGGCCGGCGAAAACCCCGGCCCGGGGCTGAAGATCCTCGGCATTTCCGCCGCCATCGGCGGCTTGGTCAAGCTGGCGGCCGCCAACGGCCTGAAGGTCATTCCCGACAGCTGGGCGATCGCCGGTTATTTCGCCAACAACAAGGTGATCGGCTACCTCGGCACCGGCCTGTCGCCGGCGCTGCTGGGCGTGGGCTACATCGTCGGCCTGAACGTGGGCATCGTGGTGCTGTCCGGCGCGATCCTGTCCTGGCACATCGCCATCCCGCTGTACCACGCCCTGTTCCTGGGCAGCGACCCGCAGCTGGCCGCCGGCATCGCCGGTGCGCCGGCAGCCGACGCGGCCTTCGCCATCTGGTCGTCCAAGATCCGCTTCCTCGGCGTCGGCGCGATGCTGGTGGGCGGGGTGTGGACCCTGTTCTCGCTGCGCAAGTCGCTGCTGGCCGGCATCAAGAGCGGCTTCGCCGCCGCGCGCAAGAGCGCCGGCGCCACGCAGCTGGCCGAGACCGAGCGCGACCTGCCGATGAAGTGGATGCTGGTGGCGCTGGTGCTGTTCGTGCTGCCGCTGCTGGCCCTGTACCAGGCCATCGTCGGCCAGTGGCACGTCAGCGTGCCGATGACGATCATCATGATCGTGGCCGGCTTCCTGTTCGTTTCGGTGTCCGGCTACCTGGCCGGCCTGGTCGGCTCGTCCAACAACCCGGTCTCGGGCATCACCATCGCCACCATCCTGTTCGCCTCGGTGGTGCTGCTGATGCTGCTGGGCGAGGGCGGCAAGGTGCAGGTCGGCGGCGCGCCGCTGGGCGCGGTGGCGGCGATCATGATCGGTGCGGTGGTGTGCTGCGCGGCTGCGGTCGGCGGCGACAACCTGCAGGATCTCAAGACCGGCTACCTGGTCGGCGCCACGCCGTGGAAGCAGCAGCTGATGCTGGGCATCGGCGCGTTCTCCTGCGCCCTGATCATGGCGCCGGTGCTGAACCTGCTGCAGGAGGCCTACGGCATCGGCTCCAAGACCCTGCCGGCGCCGCAGGCCAACCTGATGGCTTCGGTCGCCAAGGGCCTGTTCGGCGGCGAGCTGCCCTGGACCATGATCGTCATCGGCGGCGTCATCGGCGCGGTGGTGATCGCCATCGACGGCTGGCTGAAGAAGACCGGCAAGCGCTTCCGCGTGCCGGTGCTGGCCGCGGCCATCGGCATCTACCTGCCGCTGGAGCTGATGGTGCCGATCTTCCTCGGCGGCCTGCTGGCTCACCTGGTCGCGCGTTTCCACAAGGTGCATCCCGACGACGAAGCCGGACTGGACCGCGTGCATCGCCCGGGCGTGCTGTTCTCGGCCGGCCTGATCACCGGCGAGGCGCTGATGGGCATCGCCATCGCCCTACCCATCGTTGTCACCCAGAACCCGGACGTGCTGGCGCTGCCGCTCAGCCTGGGCGCCGCGGCGCAGTGGGTGGGCCTGGCGGTGCTGTTCCTGGTCGGCTGGCTGCTGTACCGGGTTGGCAAGAAGGGCGAGCAGGCTTGAGCTTGATTTTCCTTCTCCCACCGGGAGAAGGTGCCCCGAAGGGGCGGATGAGGGGCGAACGCAGTCCATGATGGTTAACCATCGGGACTCCGTTGCCCTCACCCCAACCCCCGCTCCGCGCCCCGGCCCACGCCGGCGGCGTGGGCGCTCCAAGGCACGCGCGCCGGTGGCGCGCAAGCCGTGCCTTCCCGCCCCGATGGGAGAGGGGCTTGAGGGCATGACTTCATGCCTTTGCACGGCGGCGTCGCCGCCATCCATCATCCTTTTTCGTTATTTGCCGGGGGAAATCCCATGAAGCTCCGCCACGCCCTGTTGCCGTTGTGCCTGCTCGCCGTGCTGCCCTCGCTGGCCAGCGCGCGCGGTTTCGAAGTCCGCGACATGGTGAAACTGGACCGCGTGTCCGCGCCACTGCTCACCGCCGACGGCGCACAGGTGATCTTCGCCAGGCGCGTGGTCGATGCCGACCTGAAGGCCAGCAGCAGCCTGTGGATCCGTGACCTGCGCACCCGCGACATGGCGCCGCCGAAGCGGCTCTCGCCGGAAGGCTGGAACGTCAACTCGGCCGCGCTGTCGACTGACGGCCGCACCGTCTACTTCCTCAGCGCCAGGAACGGCAGCCAGCAGCTGTACGCGATACCGGTGGCTGGCGGCGCGCCGCGCCAGCTGACCGATTTTGCGCTGGACGTGGACAGCTACCGCATCTCCCCGCAGGGCGACCGCGTGCTGTTCAGCACCGGCGTGTTCCAGGACTGCGGCTCGGACCTGGAATGCACCGGCAAGCGTCTGGACGCGGCCAAGGCGTCCAAGAGCAGCGGCAAGGTGTTCGACGGCATGTTCGTGCGCCATTGGGACACCTGGGCCGACGGCCGCCGCAACACCCTGTTCGTGGCCCCGTTGCCCGCCGCCGGTGCCGCCGCGGTAAAGGGCGCTTCGGCGATCAGCGCCACGCTGGCCGGCGACGCGCCGTCCAAGCCGTTCGGCGGCAATGACGATTTCGTCTGGTCGCCGGATGGCGCATCGGTGGTCGCCAGCATCCGCGTGGCCGGCCGCGAAGAACCGTGGTTCACCAACTTCGACCTGTACCAGCTCGATGCCGCCGGCAAGAAGGCGCCGGTCAACCTGACCGCCGGCAATCCCGCCTGGGACGCCGGCCCGGTGTTCAGCGCCGACGGCAAGACCCTGTACTACCGCGCGATGAAGCGCCCGGGCTTCGAGGCCGACCGCTTCGGCCTGATGGCGCTGGACCTGGCCAGCGGCAAGGCGCGCGAGATCGCCCCGCAGTGGGACCGTTCGGCCGACGGCATCACCCTCTCGGCCGACGGCGGCACGATCTACACCACCGCGCAGGACATGGGCGAACACCCGCTGTTCGCGGTGAAGATCGCCGATGGCGCCGTCAGCAAGGTGGTGGGCGAGGGCAGCATTTCCTCCTTCGACATCGCCGGCGACACGCTGGCCTTCAGCCGCAATTCGCTCAAGAGCGGCGACCAGGTGTTCGCCAGCACCACCGCCGCCGCAGCGCCGCAGCGTGCGGTCACCCCCAGCGCCGGCGAAATGCTGCCGGACGTGAAATTCGGCGCTTTCGAGCAGTTCTCGTTCAAGGGCTGGAACGACGAAACCGTGCACGGCTACGTGGTCAAGCCGCACGACTACCAGGAAGGCAAAAAGTATCCGGTCGCGTTCCTGATCCATGGCGGCCCGCAGGGCAGCTTCGGCAATGGCTGGAGCTACCGCTGGAACCCGCAGACCTACGCCGGCCAGGGCTATGCGGTGGTGATGATCGATTTCCACGGCTCCACCGGCTACGGCCAGGCCTTCACCGACGCGATCAGCCAGCACTGGGGCGACCGCCCGCTGGAAGACCTGCAGAAGGGCTGGGCTGCCGCGCAGCAGAAGTACGGCTTCCTCGACGGCGGCAAGGCCTGCGCGCTGGGCGCCAGCTATGGCGGCTTCATGGTCAACTGGATCGCCGGCAACTGGAACGAGCCGTGGAAATGCCTGGTCAATCATGACGGCGTGTTCGACCAGCGCGCCATGGGCTACGCCACCGAGGAGCTGTGGTTCACCGAGTGGGAGCAGGGCGGCACCCCGTACGACGTCCCGCAGAACTACGAGAAGTTCAACCCGGTCAACCACGTCGCCAACTGGAGCAAGCCGATGCTGGTGGTGCAGGGCCAGCAGGACTTCCGCATCCCGGTGGAACAGGGCCTGGCCACGTTCACCGCGCTGCAGCGCAAGGGCATCGAATCGAAGCTGCTGTATTTCCCGGACGAGAACCACTGGGTGCTCAAGCCGCACAACAGCGTGCAGTGGCACGACACGGTCAACGCCTGGCTGAAGCAGCACATCGGCCAGTGATGCAGGGCAAGGGCATGCCACCGGCATGCCCTTCGCGTTTCGGAGCGGCGGCGGGGATGCCGCCGCTCTCCGGTTTCCGGCCCTCTTTCCCGCGCGGGCTAAGGGGGCGATCCAAGCTGGCTGCGATCGCGCGCGTCCGCGTTCCGTTTCCGGAACAGGGGCAGGGCCGGAGGCAGCCATTCCCGGCACTCACGCATCAAGGGGATAGACGATGACCGCAGCCGCCTCCGGCGCCCTCATCAGCAACGACATCATCGTGTTCGGCCTGATCGCCGCCACGCTGGGCGCCATTTTCTGGACCTCGACCAGCAGCAACCGGCTGCTGAAGAAGTTCTACGGCTTCGTGCCGGCGCTGCTGCTGTGCTACTTCATCCCGGGCATCTACAACACCTTCGGCCTGATCGACGGGGAGACCACCCGGCTCTACAACCCGATCGCGCGCGACGTGTTCCTGCCGGCGGCGCTGGTGCTGCTGACCCTGTCCATCGACCTGAAGGGCATTCTCGGCCTGGGCTGGAAGATGCTGGCCATGTACGTGGCGGCGGTGCTGAGCATCATGTTCGGTGCGGTGGCGGCGTTCTGGCTGATGGGCTTCATCCACCCGGAAACGGTGACCGGCAGTACCTGGGGCGGCATGGCCGCGCTGGCCGGCAGCTGGATCGGCGGCGGCGCCAACATGCTGGCGATGAAGGAGATCTTCGAGGTCGATGCGACCACCTTCGGCCAGTTCGCGGTGGTCGACGTCGGCGTGGGCTACGTGTGGATGGCGGTGCTGATCTTCTTCGCCGCGCGCGCGCCGGCGATGGACAGGCGCAGCGGCGCCGATACGACCGCGCTGGACGAGCTGCGCGACCGCGTCGCCAGCTACCAGGCGCAGCACGCGCGCATCCCGGCGCTGGGCGACCTGATGGTGATGGCCGGCGTGGCGTTCGGCGCGGTGGCGATCTCGCACGCGCTGGCCGGGCCGTTGTCCGGATGGTTCGGCGCGCATTTCAGCTGGTCCTCGTCCGTCAGCCTGGACAAGCCGTTCGTCTGGGTGGTGCTGCTGGCCACCTTCATCGGCCTGGGCCTGAGCTTCACCCGCGCGCGCGAACTGGAAGGCGTGGGCGCCTCCAAGTGGGGCTCGATGTTCCTGTACTTCCTGATCGCCTGCATCGGCATGCAGATGGACCTGCTGGCGCTGCTGGAGAAGCCCTGGCTGTTCCTGCTCGGCGTGCTGTGGATCGGTGTGCACATCGTGCTGCTGTGGCTGGCCGGCAAGCTGCTGCGCGTGCCGTTCTTCTATTTCGCCATCGCCTCGCAGAGCAACATCGGCGGCCCGGCCTCGGCGCCGGTGCTGGCCTCGGCGTTCCACCCGGCGCTGGCGCCGGTGGGCGTGCTGCTGGGCACCCTGGGCTACGCGGTGGGCACCGGCGCGGCCTACGTGGTCGGCATCACCCTGCGCGCGATGGCGGGAGCGGGCTGAGCGGCTTTTCGCGGGTTTTTCTTCTTCCGCGCTGCCGTCCCGCGTCACGGCTCCTGCGCTGGTGCCCCTTCCACGCAGAATGGAAGGGGCGCGAAAGCGCGTGGCGCAGGTGTCCGGCTGTCCCGCCCCGCCGCAGGCAGGGCCGGCACGGACCCCGACATGCTAGGCTTCCTTTCCCCACGCCACGTCACCAACGTGGCGTTTTTGTTTCCCTTCGATCGACAGGAACCGTTCATATGCCGACCGAACGCACCACCGCCCTCATCACCAACGACATCGTCGGCCTGGGCCTGATCGCCGCGACGCTGGCGCTGATCTTCTGGCTGGCGAGCGGGCCGACCCCGTTCTGGAAGAAGGTCTTCGCCTGGGTGCCGGCCTTGCTGCTGTGCTATTTCGTGCCGGCGATCTACAACACCACCGGCCTGATCGACGGCCATGGCACGAAGCTCTACAACCCCATCGCCCGCGACGTGCTGCTGCCGGCCGCGCTGGTGCTGCTGACCCTGTCGATCGACCTGAAGGGCATCGCCCGGCTCGGCCCCAAGCTGCTGGTCATGTTCGTCACCGGCACCGTCGGCGTCGTGCTGGGCGCGGCGGTGGCGTTCCAGATCATGCGGCTGGTCCATCCCGAGACCGTGGCCGGCGATACCTGGGCCGGCATGGCGGCGCTGGCCGGCAGCTGGATCGGCGGTGGCGCCAACATGGCCGCCATGCGCGAGACCTTCAACGTCGATGCCACCACCTTCGGCCAGTTCGCGGTGGTCGACGTGGCCTGCGCCAGCCTGTGGATGGCGGTGCTGCTGTGGCTGGCCGGGCGTTCGCAGGCCATCGATGCCCGCACCGGCGCCGACACTGCGGCCATCGACGACATGAAGCGCCGCATCGCCGAGTACGAGGCCAGGAGCGCGCGCAACCCCAGCCTGACCGACCTGATGGTCATCGTCGGCGTCGGCCTGGGCGTGGTGGGACTGGCGCATGCGCTGGCGACGCCGCTGGCGACGTGGTTCGAGGCGAACGTGAGCTGGGCAGGCAAGGCCTCGCTCAACTCCTCCTTCGTCTGGGTGGTGATGCTGTCCACCGTCGCCGGCCTGCTGCTGAGCTTCACCCGCGCGCGCAACCTGGAGGCGGCCGGCGCGTCGAAGGTCGGCACGCTGTTCCTGTATTTCCTGATCGCCTGCATCGGCATGCAGATGGACCTGCTGTCGCTGGTCGACCGCCCGTGGCTGTTCCTGCTGGGCGTGATCTGGATGGGCGTGCACATCGGCCTGCTGTACCTGGTCGGGCGGCTGCTGCGGGTGCCGCTGTTCTTCTTCGCCATCGGTTCGCAGGGCAACATCGGCGCGGCGGCCTCGGCGCCGGTGGTCGCCGCGGCGTTCCACCCGACGCTGGCGCCGGTGGGCGTGCTGCTGGGCACCGTGGGCTATGCGACCGGCACGGTCATCGCCTACATGACCGGGCTGATGCTGAGGTGGATGGCGGGCGCGTAGCAGGTCGAGACCCTGCTACGCGGGCTTCCCTTCTCCCTCTGGGAGACAGCCTGGCAGGATTGCCAGGCTGCACGGCGAAGCCGCCCGGTAGGGGGCGGCACAGGGATGTGCCGCATGCAGGTGCCCCGAAGGGGCGGATGAGGGTCGGGCAACGCCTCGCGATTTCGGACTGCGCGAGGCTTTGCCCGTACCCTCACCCCAACCCCCGCCAGCAGCGTGGGCGCTCCAAGGCACGCGCGTCAGTGGCGCGCAAGCCGTGCCTTCTCGCCCCAAGGGAAGAGGGGCTTATCGAGCATCAGCAGACAAAAAGAAGGCCGCCTTCCGGCGGCCTTCTTCGTTTCCATGGAATGCCGGCTCAGCAGCAGCGGAAGCCCTTGCCGCCGCCGAAGCGCGCCTCCTGCCGTTCGCGGAAGAAGGTCTTGTAGTCCATGACCTCGCGCTCCGGGTGCTTCTCGCGCATGTGCCGCACGTAGTTGTCGTAGTCCGGCACGCCGCAGCACAGCCGCGCGGTCTGCACCAGGCGCCGCCAGGTGCGGCGGAACGCCTGGTGCTGGCCGGCCGGGACCAGCGCGGTGCCCATTACAGGTCCACCTCGTGCGGCTTGAGCGCCACGTACGGCGTCTCGTGGTCGGTGCGCACCGGCGAGCGGCGAGCGGCGGCGATGGTCCTGATCGAGTACACCAGCACCGCGAACACCACGAACAGGAACAGCGCGGTCAGCCCGGCGTTGATGTAGTTGTTGACCATCACCTGGTGCATCTGCCCGAAGTCCTTGGACGGCGGCAGCAGGTTGCCGGCGGCGATGGCGTCGCGGTACTTGTGCGCCTGTGCCATGAAGCCCACCGCCGGCTCGCTGGAGAAGATCTTGATGAAGCCGGCGGCGGTGGTGCATACCAGCAGCCAGACCGCCGGGATGATCGGCACCCAGGCGTACTTGTCCTTCTTGGCCTTGAACAGCACCACGGTGCACAGCAGCAGGGCGACGCCGGCCAGCATCTGGTTGGCGATGCCGAACAGCGGCCACAGCATGTTGATGCCGCCCAGCGGATCGGTCACGCCCTGGTACAGGAAGTAGCCCCACAGCGCGACGCAGCCGCCGGTGGCGATGAAGCTGGCCACCCACGAGTCGGTGCGGCGCAGCGCCGGCACGAAGTTGCCGAGCAGGTCCTGCAGCATGAAGCGGCCCGAGCGGGTGCCGGCATCGACCGCGGTGAGGATGAACAGCGCCTCGAACAGGATCGCGAAGTGGTACCAGAACGCCATCATGCCTTCGCCCGGCAGCACCGCGTGCAGGATCTGCGCGATGCCCACCGCCAGCGTCGGCGCGCCGCCGGCGCGCGAGAGGATGGAGTGCTCGCCGATCTCGGCGGCGGTGGCGGTCAGCTGCTCGGGCGAGATGGTGAAGCCCCAGTTGCTGACCACCTGCGCGGCGTTGGCCACGTCGGTGCCGATCACCGCCGCCGGGCTGTTCATCGCGAAGTAGATGCCCGGCTCGATGATCGAGGCCGCCACCATAGCCATGATCGCCACGAACGACTCCATCAGCATGCCGCCGTAGCCGATGTAGGCGGCGTGGCCCTCGTTGGCGAGCAGCTTGGGCGTGGTGCCCGAGCTGATCAGCGCGTGGAAGCCGGACACCGCGCCGCAGGCGATGGTGATGAACAGGAACGGGAACATGCTGCCCTTCCACACCGGGCCGGTGCCGTCGGTGAACTGGGTCAGCGCTGGCATCTTCAGCTCCGGCATCACGATCAGGATGCCGATCGCCAGGCCAACAATCGTGCCGATCTTGAGGAAGGTGGACAGGTAGTCGCGCGGCGCCAGCAGCAGCCACACCGGCAGCACCGCGGCGACGAAGCCGTAGCCGATCAGCATCCAGGTGATCTGCACGCCGGTGAAGGTGAAGGCAGGACCCCACACCGGGTCGGCCGCGACCTTGCCGCCGAACCAGATCGCCGCCAGCAGCAGCACCAGGCCGACGACGGAGATCTCGCCGATCCTGCCCGGCCGCACGTAGCGCATGTACAGGCCCATCAGGATCGCGATGGGCATCGTCGCGATGACGGTGAACATGCCCCAGGGGCTGTCGGCCAATGCCTTGACCACGATCATCGCCAGCACCGCGAGGATGATGATCATGATCATGAACACGCCGAACAGGGCGATGGTGCCGGGCACCTGGCCCATTTCCTCGCGCACCAGGTCGCCGAGCGAGCGGCCGTTGCGGCGGCTGGAGATGAACAGGATCATGAAGTCCTGCACCGCGCCGGCCAGCACCACGCCTGCGATCAGCCACAGCGTGCCGGGCAGGTAGCCCATCTGCGCCGCCAGCACCGGGCCGACCAGCGGGCCGGCGCCGGCGATCGCCGCGAAGTGGTGGCCGAACAGGACGTGCTTGTTGGTCGGCACGTAGTCCAGGCCGTCGTTGTGGATCACCGCCGGGGTGGCGCGGGTCGGGTCCACGCCGAGCACCTTGTTGGCGATGAACAGCCCGTAGTAGCGGAACGCGACCAGGTACAGCGAGACCGCCGCGGCCACGATCCACAACGCGTTGATGTGCTCGCCGCGGCGCAGCGCCACGACACCCAGGCAGAGTGCGCCGATCAGGGACAGCAACCCCCATCCGGCCTTGGAGAAACCTTTCATCGAGTCACCTCGCGGGAAGACGTTGCAAGAGTCCTCCCGCGGCGGCCGGGGGTCAACGTGCCGGCGGGGCCGGAAGGATGCGACTTTGGTCTTAGGCGGCCGTCGCCGCGGGGCGTGGCCTGGCGCGGCGACGCGGCGGTAACGCCGGGTCTGGAACGATCGGTTGCGGCGATGGCGATTGGCGCCCGGGCATGCGGCGCCCATTGTCCGGGCATTCCCACGGAGGCTTGACCATGAGCGACCAGAACCTTGCACGTGTCCTGCGCGGCATCCGCGGCATGCCCACGTCCGACGGAGCGGGCGTGCGCCTGACCCGGATGATCGGTACCCCCACGCTGCCCGAGCTGGACCCGTTCCTGATGCTCGACGAATTCAGCACCGACCGCGCCGAGGACTACATCGCCGGCTTCCCGGAACACCCGCACCGCGGCTTCGAGACCGTCACCTACATGCTCGACGGGCGCATGCGCCACCGCGACAACCACGGCAACGAAGGCCTGCTCACGCCCGGCAGCGTGCAGTGGATGACCGCCGGCCGCGGCCTGGTGCATTCGGAGATGCCCGAGCAGGAATCCGGGCGCATGCGCGGCTTCCAGCTGTGGGTGAACCTGCCGGCGCGGGACAAGATGAGCGAGCCGAAGTACCAGGAATTCGCCCCGGACCGCATCCCGCAGGTCACGCCGGCCGAGGGCGTCACCGTCAAGGTGATCGCGGGGCAGGTGGGCGACACCCGCGGGCCCATCGTCCAGCCGGCCACCGATCCGCTGTACCTGGACGTGGCGCTGGCGCCGGACCATGGCTGGTCCTACGACCTGCCGGATGGACACAACGCCTTCGCCTACGTGTTCGAAGGCGAGCTGACGCTCGGCGGCGGCGAGGCCGCACGCCAGGTGGGCTGGCACGAGCTGGCGGTGCTGGGCGGCGGCCGCGAACTGCGCCTGCACGCCGGCCGCGACGGCGCGCGCCTGATCGTGGTGGCGGGGCGCCCGCTGGGCGAGCCGGTAGCGCGCCACGGGCCGTTCGTGATGAACACCCGCGAGCAGCTGATGCAGGCCTTCGTCGATTTCCAGGAAGGGCGTTTTTGATCGCGCAGGCCTGATTGCGCGGGAAAGCCCGTGGCCGGGCAGTGTCCGGCTACGGGCCATGACGGCGGGGCCCGCGCGGAGCCTTGCCCCGCGCCATGGGGCCCGGGTTACTGGCCGCTGCCGGCCAGCCCGGTGTTGCTGTCGCTCAGTTGCCCGGTCATCTGCTGCAGCGATGCCAGTTCGTTGGCGTCGCCCGCGTCGATCCAGATCTGCGCGTAGCGGTTCTTGGCCAGGCGGACGGTGGTGATGCGCCGCGCCTCCAGGCCAGGCAGGTCGCGCCCGCCCATGTCCGGCCTGTACCAGTACAGCGCCTCGCCGGCGAAGCTGCCCTTCTCGGCGCGCAGCGCGCGGCTCAGGGTCAAGGCCGGATCGCGCGCGGTCAGCATCACGTTGAGGACGGCTCGTCCGTCCTCGGTGGCGGCCTTGCAGACGATGAAATCGTTCTGCGCCTGTTCCTCCCAGTGCAGGCCGCTGTTCGACGGCAACAGCGGGCACTGACCCGTCTGCTGCGCGGACGCGCCGGCGCCGGCGGTCAACAGCAGTGCACAGGCAATGATACGGACGTGTCTCAGCATGCATTCCCCCGGAACGTCGGCCACGGCGGGCGCGACGGCTGTCGTTGTCTGTCTGTAACGAACCCCACCTGCGGGCGGTGTTGCCCCTGCCCGATGCGCGCGTCCCCGTTGCGCGCCAGCTGTGTTTCCACGTTATTACAAAAAAGCCGCCGCCGGCAAACCGCCGCCGCCGGAAGCGCGACGGCCCCCGGGTGGGGGCCGTCGGTCGTGCGCGGTGCGGGAGCGTCAGCGCGGGTTGTTGCCCACCCATCTGCCCACCAGGCCGCCGATCAGCGCGCCGAGGAACGGCGCCACCCAGAACAGCCACAGCTGGCCGATCGCGCCGGGGCCGGCGAACAGCGCCACCGCGGTGGAACGCGCCGGGTTCACCGAGGTGTTGGTGACTGGAATGCTGATCAGGTGGATCAATGTCAGCGCGAGACCGATCGCGAGAGGAGCGAAGCCCGCCGGCGCGTTGCCATGGGTGGTGCCCATGATCACCACCAGGAACATCGCGGTCATCACCACTTCGCACAGGAAGGCGGCGGCCACGCTGTAGCCGCCCGGCGACAACGCACCATAGCCGTTGCTGGCGAAGGCGCCGGCCTGGCTGCCGTCGATGGCGAAGCCGGCCTGGCCCTGCGCGATGTGCAGCAGGATGAAGGCAGCGAGGATGCCGCCCAGCACCTGGGCGACGATGTACGGCACCACGTCCTTGCCGGCGAAGCGACCGCCGGCCCACAGGCCGAGGCTGACCGCGGGATTGAAATGCGCGCCGGAGACGTGCCCGAACGCATAGGCGCCGGTCAGCACGGTCAGGCCGAACGCCAGCGCGACGCCGACGAAGCCGATGCCCAGTGGATTGCCGTCGCCGCCGAACTTGGCCGCCAGCACGGCGCTGCCGCAGCCGCCCAGCACCAGCCAGAAGGTGCCGATGAACTCGGCCGCCAGTCGTTTCCCCATGCTCATCCGTATTCCCCAGTCGATGGCCCGGAACGGGCGTGGGAACAGTACGGAATTGCGCCGACATGCGCGTTTTGAAAGTGTTAACCGGAGGACAGTGCCGCCCGGTGGTCGGCCCCGGCTCCCATTGCCCC
>JAEWOJ010000175.1 GCA_023399815.1 Pseudomonadota bacterium
CCCCATGATCGAGGCGCTGAGCGTAGCAGATCAGGAATTGCGCTCTAACCGGAACTGAAGAGTTCGACGCATTGCCACTTCCGGAGAGCGTAGCAGATCAGGAATTGCGCTCTAACCGGAACATGCAGAACGCCGTCACGCGCGGCGAGTTGGAGCGTAGCAGATCAGGAATTGCGCTCTAACCGGAACATCATCAAGGAATACAACGATGTTTAAGATGAGCGTAGCAGATCAGGAATTGCGCTCTAACCGGAACCGAGTAGAGCGCCAGGTACGCCTTGGTTTCGAGCGTAGCAGATCAGGAATTGCGCTCTAACCGGAACCTTGGGGCTGGCGTCGATCAGGGCCGCCTCGAGCGTAGCAGATCTGGAATTGCGCTCTAGCCGGAACTAGAAATTGTTGGTGCGCAGCTTGAAAGCGGAGCGTAGTAGATCAGGGGAGTTGCACTCTCAGGCCAGGCAACGTTCGAATTCACTTCGCCAAGATGCCTTGACTGCATCGGGATGATGCCCCGCTATATCGCCGAAGAGCCCGAGGTCTTGAACGAAGACATCGGCGAGTGAAGCGTGACGCGGCGCACGCCCGGGCCGCTCCGGCCGCGCGCCGCCACCTGCCTGTCATCGATACAGGCTATGCTCGGTCGTGCAGGGGGGCACTGCCATCGAGGTGACGCGATGCATCTTTTGCCCGTACATGGACGCCATCGGCAATCGCTGCGCCAGGCCGGCGAACGGCTGCGCGCCCACTATGCCCGCCACCACCGCTCCGCTGCCTTCTGGGATGCCTACCAGCAGATCCAGAACGAGCTGGCCCGCGAATTCCCGGAGCACCGGGCCGAACTGTGCAACCGCATGGCGGCCTTCGCGCAGCGGCTGGGCGCGGTGGAGGAAGCGCAGTTGCTCGACGCGGCCCTCCCTCGCGACTGATCGGACGGATTGAAACGACGATGCCGGGGCATGCCACGGCGTCATCGTCCCGGCGACGGTGCCGACGCGTTGCCGGCACCGCGATCGCAGGAATCACGCCTGCGGCGATTCCCCGTTCCCGGCCAGACGCCGGCGGTTGAACAGGCGCTGCACCACCACGAAGAACAGCGGGATGAAGAACAGGCCCAGCAGGGTGCCGGCGATCATGCCGCCGAGCACGCCGGTGCCGATGGCGCGCTGCGCGCCCGAACCGGCGCCCGAGGCGATGGCCAGCGGCAGCACGCCCAGGCCGAACGCCAGCGAGGTCATCACGATCGGGCGCAGGCGGTCGCGCACCGCGTGCATCGTCGCCTCGATCACGCCCACGCCCTTCTCCAGGTTCTCCTTGGCGAACTCGACGATCAGGATCGCGTTCTTCGAGGTCAGGCCCACCGTGGTCAGCATCGCCACCTGGAAGTAGACGTCGCGCTCCATGCCGCGGAAGGTGTTGGCCAGCACCGCGCCGAGGATGCCCAGCGGCGCCACCATCAGCACCGCGGTCGGTACGCTCCAGCTCTCGTACAGCGCGGCCAGGCACAGGAACACGATCAGCAGCGACAGCGTGTACAGCAGCGGCGTCTGCGAACCGGCCTCGCGTTCCTGGTAGGACACCGCGGTCCACTCGATGCTGAAGCCCGGCGGCAGCTGGCTGGCGAGCTTTTCCACTTCCAGCATCGCATCGCCCGAGGCCACGCCCGGCGCCGCCTCGCCCTGGATCTCCAGCGCCGAGACGCCGTTGTAGCGCTCCAGGCGCGGCGAACCGTAGTCCCAGCGCTGGCTGGCGAAGGCCGAGAACGGCACCATCTGCCCGGCGTCGTTCTTCACCGTCCACAGGTTGAAGTCTTCCGGGTTCATGCGGAAGCCGTCGTCGGCCTGCATGTAGACGCGCTTGACCCGGCCACGGTCGATGAAGTCGTCGACGTAGCTCGAACCCCACGCCGTGGCCAGGGTGCTGTTGATCGCATCCAGCGACAGCCCGTGCGCGCCGGCCTTGGCCACGTCGATGTCCAGGCGCAGCTGTGGGGTGTCGTCCAGGCCGTTGGGGCGGACGTTGGCCAGCCTGCCGCTTTCGGCCGCCATGCCCAGCAGCTGGTTGCGTGCGTCGACCAGCGCCTCGTGGCCCTGCCCGGTGTTGTCCTTCAGGAAGAAGGTGTAGCCCGAGGCGGTGCCCAGCTCCGGCATCGCCGGCGGCGGGAAGGCGAAGATGAAGGCGTCCTTGATCTGCCCCAGCGCGGCCATCGCGCGGCCGGTGATCGGCCCCACTCCGTCCTTGGCGCTACGGTCCTTCCAGTCCTTGAGCTTGACGAAGGCCATGCCCGAGTTCTGGCCCATGCCGGAGAAGCTGAAGCCCTGCACCGAGAACACCGATTCCACGGCGTCCTTCTCGTTCTGCAGGAAGTGGTCCTCCAGCTTGTAGATCGACTCCAGCGTGCGCTCCTGGGTGGCGCCCACCGGCGCCTGCACCAGCGCCATCAGGATGCCCTGGTCCTCGTTGGGCAGGAACGAACTGGGCAGGCGCATGAACAGCACGCCCATCGCCACCGCCAGCGCCAGGAACACCGCCATGAACCGCCACGGCCGCGCCAGGATGCCGCGCACGCCGCGCTGGTAGGCGCCGCTGGTGCGGTCGAAGCCGTTGTTGAAGCCGTTGAAGAAACGTCCGGCCAGGCCGCGGTGGGCGACGTGGTGCTCGCCCTTCTTCAGCGGCTTGAGCAGGGTCGCGCACAGCGCCGGGGTCAGCACGATGGCCACCAGCACCGACAGCGCCATCGCCGAGACGATGGTCGCCGAGAACTGGCGGTAGATCACGCCGGTGGAGCCGCTCATGAACGCCATCGGCACGAACACCGCCGACAGCACCAGGCCGATGCCGACCAGCGCGCCGGTGATCTGCCCCATCGACTTGCGCGTGGCCTCCAGCGGCGACAGCCCTTCCTCGGACATGATGCGCTCGACGTTCTCCACCACCACGATGGCGTCGTCCACCAGCAGGCCGATCGCCAGCACCATGGCGAACATGGTCAGCATGTTGATCGAGAAACCCAGCGCGGCGAGGATGCCGAACGTGCCCAGCAGCACCACCGGCACCGCGATCGTCGGGATCAGCGTGGCGCGGAAGTTCTGCAGGAACAGGTACATCACCAGGAACACCAGCACGATCGCCTCGAGCAGGGTCTCGACCACGCCCTTGATCGACACCTTCACGAACGGCGTGGTGTCGTACGGGATCACCGCCTTCAGCCCGCGCGGGTAGTTGGCGCTCAGCTCGTCCAGGGTCTTCCTGACGCCTTCGGCCGTGTCCAGCGCGTTGGCGCCGGTGGCCAGGGTGACGGCCAGGCCCGAGGCCGGCTTGCCGTTGTAGCGGGTGACGAAGTCGTAGGTCTCCGCGCCCAGTTCCACGCGCGCCACGTCGCCCAGCGTCAGCGTCGAGCCGTCGGCCTCGGTGCGCAGCACGATGGCGCGGAACTGTTCCGGCGTCTGCAGGCGGTCCTGCGCGTTGATGGTGGCGTTGAGCTGCTGGCCCTTCACCGCCGGCGCGCCGCCCAGCTGGCCCACGGCCACCTGCGCGTTCTGCGCGCGCACCGCCGCGGCCGCCTCGTCCACCGAGACCCGGTAGGTCTGCAGCTTGTTCGGGTCCAGCCAGATGCGCATGGCGTACTTGCCGCCGAACACTTCGATGCTGCCCACGCCCGGCACCCGGCTCAGCGGGTCCAGCACGTTGGAGCCGACATAGTCGGAGATGTCGGTGGCGTCCATGCTGCCGTCCTCGGACACGAAGCCAACCACCTGCAGGAAGCCGCTGGACGACTTGGCGACGTTGATGCCCTGGCGCTGCACTTCCTGCGGCAGCAGCGGCATGGCCAGCTGCAGCTTGTTCTGCACCTGCACCTGGGCGATGTCCGGGTTGGTGCCGCTGGCGAAGGTCAGGGTGATGCTGGCCTGGCCGTTGGAGGAGCTGTTGGACGAGAAGTAGATCAGCCCGTCCAGGCCCTTCATGTTCTGCTCGATGATCTGCGTCACCGAGTCCTCGACCACCTTGGCCGAAGCGCCCGGGTAATTGGCCGAGATCGATACCGCCGGCGGCGCGACCTCCGGGTACATCGAGATCGGCAGCTTGAGCATCGCCAGCGCGCCGGCCAGCATGATGATGATGGCGATGACCCACGCGAAGATGGGCCGGTCAATGAAGAAGCGAGCCATGGACGTCTCCGCTTACGGCTGGGCGGCCGGCGTGGCCGGCGCGGCGGGTTTGGCGGCGTCGGCGCCCTTCTCGGTGGCCTGCACCGGCATGCCCGGGCCGATCTTCTGCAGGCCCTCGACGATCACCTTGTCGCCGGCCTTCAGGCCGTCCTCGACCAGCCACTTGTCGCCGATGGCGCGGCTGACGACGACCTGGCGCAGCGCGACCTTGCCCTCGCCGTCGACCACCATCGCGCTCGTGCTGCCCCTGGGATCGCGGGCGATGCCCTGCATCGGCACCAGCACGGCGTCCTGGCGCACGCCGCTGCCCAGCACCGCGCGCACGAACATGCCCGGCATCAGCACCTGGTCGGGGTTCTCCACGCGCACGCGCAGGCCGTAGCTGCCGGTGCCCGGATCGACGCTGACCTCGGAGAATTCCAGCGTGCCCTTGTGGACGTAGCGGCTGCCGTCTTCCAGCACGATGTCCACCGGCAGTTCGGAGGCGCCCTGCAGGCGGCCGGCGGCCAGCTCGCGGCGCAGCTGCAGCAGTTCGGCCGAGGACTGGCTGACGTCGATGTAGATCGGGTCCAGTTGGTTGATCGTGGCCAGCGCTTCGGCCTGGCCGGCGCTGACCAGCGCGCCCTGGGTGACCGTGGACTTGCCGATCTGGCCGCTGATCGGCGCGGTGATGCGCGCATAGCCCAGGGTCACGTTGGCCGCGTCCAGCGCGGCGCGGGCGGCGCCGACGTCGGCCTCGGCCTGCTTCCACGCGACCTGTGCGTTCTCGTCGTCCTGCACGCTGATGACCCGGCTCTTGACCAGTTCACTGCTGCGCCGCGCGGCCAGGCGCGCGGCGCTGGCGCTGGCCTCGGCGCGGGCCAGCTGCGCGCGGGCGCTGTTGGCCTGGGCGCGGTAGGCCGCGTCGTCGAGCTGGTACAGCGGCTGGCCCTGCTTGACCAGGCTGCCCTCGGTGAACAGGCGCCTGGCGACGATGCCGTTGACCTGCGGGCGCACCTCGGCCACCTGGTAGCCGGTGGCGCGGCCGACCAGTTCGCGGGTCAGCGTGACCGGCCCGGCCTTCAGGGTGACGACGGTGACCTGGCCGGGACCGCCGGCCTGTTGCTGCGGTTGTCCGCCGCAGGCGGCCAGGGCGACGGCGAGGGCCAGGGAAAGCACGGCAAGACGGCGGTTGCGGATCTTGGACATGGGAAAGGCTCGAAGGGAAAGTGGCGCTGGCAGGTGCGCGCAGGCCCGGCGCCGCGGCGCGGGGATGGGCACGGGGCCTGCCGCGCATACGTTACGGGCATGGCCACGAGGGTTGCCACCGCACACGGCGGCTCCCTCCTGCGAAGCAGGCGGCGGGAATATACATACATGCAAGCATGTTTGTAAACGGGTACAATCCCGCCCGGTGTCATCCAGCATCTGCACGCGCAATGGCCAGAAAAACCAGAGAAGAGGCGCTCGCCACCCGCGAGGGCATCCTTGACGCTGCCCTGTCCTGCTTCCACGAAAACGGCGTGTCGGGCACCTCGCTGGCCGCCATCGGCGAGCGCGCCGGCTATTCGCGCGGCGCGGTGTATTGGCACTTCAAGAACAAGACCGAGGTGCTGGAAGCGATGATCCGGCGCGAGCACATACCGTTCCTGGAACGGCTGCGCCGCACCGCTTCGCCCCGGCGCACCACCCCGATCCTCGACCTGCGCTCGGCGATGCGGGTGTCGATCAGCGAAGTGGCCGCCACCCGCAAGCTGCGGCAGATGATGGAAATCATGCTGCGCAACGACCTCTCCGCCGAAAGCGAGGCCATGCGCAGGCTGCTGCACGCGAGCACCGCCGAGGAACTGGCGATCTTCCGCAGCACCTTCGCGCGCGCGCGCGAACTGGGGCAACTGCGCGAAGGCGTCGACCCGGCCGTGCCCGCGCGCATCCTGCACGCCTGCACGATGGGCGCGATGTGCAGCGGGCTGATGGAGCCGGAGCATTTCTCGCTGGAAGGCGACAGCCATGAAGCCATCGACGCGATGCTGGGCTGGTACGTGAAGCCCGGCGTATTCACTCCCGGCGCCCCGTCTTCGCCGCTGCCGGACGAGGACGGCGCCGACTGAGCGCGCCCCGGCGAAGGCTGCGCCATCCATCCCGCGCCGACGCTCCCGCCGCCTGCGGTCCGCACCGGCACGCTCGTACCCTCGAAAAGATTGGACACGCTGACTCCAGCGTGTGCGAAGACACCGGCCTGCGCCCGGATGCGAACGCGCCGGACGACACCTCCAAAACAGCAACGGCGCCCGAAGGCGCCGTTGTCGCGATCGCGGCCTGCTTGCCCGCTTACAGGATGTAGCGGCTCAGGTCCGGGTCCTGCACCAGTTCGCCCAGGTGCCTGTCGACGTAGACGGTGTCGATGGCGATGGTCTCGCCGTCGCGGTCCGGGGCCTCGTAGCTGAGCGTATCCAGCAGCCGCTCCAGCACCGTGTGCAGGCGGCGGGCGCCGATGTTCTCCTGGCGCTCGTTGACCTGGAAGGCGATCTCGGCCAGGCGCTCGATGGCATCGGCGGTGAAGCTCACCTTGACGCCCTCGGTGGCCAGCAGCGCTTCGTACTGCTTGGTCAGCGCCGCCTTCGGCTCGGTGAGGATGCGCACGAAGTCGCCCTTGCCCAGCGCGCCCAGTTCGACGCGGATCGGGAAGCGGCCCTGCAACTCGGGAATCAGGTCGCTGGGCTTGGCCAGGTGGAAGGCGCCCGAGGCGATGAACAGGATGTGGTCGGTCTTGACCGTGCCGTACTTGGTGGAGACGTTGGAGCCCTCCACCAGCGGCAGCAGGTCGCGCTGCACGCCTTCGCGCGAGACGTCGCCGCCAGACGAATGCGAATCCCCGCGCTTGGCGACCTTGTCGATCTCGTCGATGAACACGATGCCGTGCTGCTCGCAGGCCTCGATGGCGGCGCTGCGGACATCGTCCTCGTTGACCAGCTTGCCGGCCTCTTCCTCCACCAGCAGCGGGCGCGCGGCCTTGATCGTCAGCGTGCGCTTGTTCGACTTGCCGCTGCCGAGGTTGGCGAACATCGAGCGCAGCTGCTGGCCCATTTCCTCCATGCCCGGCGGGGTCATGATGTCCATGCTGACGTTGGCCGCCACTTCCAGTTCGATCTCGCGCTCGTCCAGCTCGCCGTTGCGCAGCATGCGGCGGAACTTGGTGCGGGTGTCGTTGTCGGCCGCCGACGGCTCGTTGCGCGCGGCTTCCGGGTCGAAGCCGATGCCGACGCTGCGGCGCGGCAGCAGCGCGTCGAGCATGCGGTCCTCGGCCTTCTCCTCGGCCTGGGTGCGCACGCGCACCTTGGCCTGCTCGCGGTACAGCTTGACCGCGGTGTCGGCGAGGTCGCGGATGATCTGCTCCACGTCCTTGCCGACGTAGCCGACCTCGGTGAAGCGCGTGGCCTCCACCTTCACGAACGGCGCGTTGGCGAGCGTCGCCAGGCGGCGCGCGATCTCGGTCTTGCCGACGCCGGTGGGGCCGATCATCAGGATGTTCTTGGGCATCACCTCGTTGCGCAGTTCGGCCGGCAGCTGCATGCGCCGCCAGCGGTTGCGCAGGGCGATGGCGACCGCGCGCTTGGCGTCGTGCTGGCCGACGATGTGCCGGTCCAGCTCCTGCACGATCTCGCGCGGGGTCATGGTGGCGGAGGAGATTTCGATCTTCGACATGGATGTGCTCACGGATTCGTTTTCGGTAGTGCCGGCCGCTGGCCGGCAACCCTGCAGGCGTGTCCAGGCTCATGCGGGCGCGGGCCAGCGGCCGGCGCTGCCGTCACAGTTCCTCGACCACCACGTTGCGGTTGGTGTAGATGCAGATGCCGCCGGCGATGTTGATCGCCTCGGCCGCCACTGCGCGCGCGTCCATCTCGGTGTGCGCCAGCAGCGCGCGCGCCGCGCTCAGTGCGTAGGAACCGCCCGAGCCGATCGCGATGATGCCGTCCTCCGGCTCGATCACGTCGCCGGTGCCGCCGATGATCAGCGAGGTCTCCCTGTCGGCCACGGCCAGCAGCGCTTCGAGCTTGCCCAGGCGGCGTTCGGTGCGCCAATCCTTGGCCAGTTCCACCGCCGCACGGGTCAACTGGCCGTGCTTCTCGAGCTTGGCCTCGAACAGCTCGAACAGAGTGAAGGCGTCGGCCGCCGCGCCGGCGAAGCCCGCCAGCACCTGGCCGTCGCGGCCGAGCCGGCGCACCTTGCGCGCGTTGCCCTTCATCACCGTGTGGCCGAGCGTGACCTGGCCATCGCCGGCGATCGCCACGTGCTCGCCGCGGCGCACGCAGCAGATGGTGGTGGCATGGAAAACATTCGGGTTCTGGCTGGGGTCCATCGGGCGTCTCCGGGGTGTCAGGGAAACTAATGGGGACGCCGCCGGGTGGTTCAAGCGCCGGCACCGGCGCCGCGCCGCTTGATTCAGGTCAAGCGGGCCGCGCGGCGTCGGGCGGATCATGTCGGCGTGGCCCGCCACGCCCGAGGACACCGTGATCCCCTACCCGCTGCTGCTCATCGCCCACCTGTTCGCCGCGCTGATGTTCGTCGGCGCGGTGTTCTTCGAGGTGCTGATCCTCGGCAATGCCCTGCGCCAGGTGCCGGCCGGGACGAGGCAGCGGATCGAGGCGGCCGTCGCCCGCCGCGCGCGCAGGCTGATGCCATGGGTGCTGGCGATCCTCTATGCCAGCGGCATCGGCATGGCCTGGCATTACCGCGCGGCGCTGGCGCAGCCCTTGTCCAGCGGCTTCGCACTGATGCTCACGCTCAAGATAGCGCTGGCGCTGAGCGTACTCGGCCACTTCGCCGTGGCGATGGCCACGCGCGGCCATGGCGAGCGCATCAGCCGCCGCTTCCATCGCATCCACATCAGCGTGTTCTGCCACATGCTCGGCATCGTGCTGCTGGCCAAGGGCATGTTCTATCTCAGCGCGTGAGCGCGCCTGCCGGCGCTCTCACAGCCAACCGCTCATTCCACCCGGTCCGCACGGCAGGAGTAGCAGCCATGGCGCGCGTTGTGCAGGTGCACGTAGGCAACCGCGCGATCGTCCAGGCACTCCCGCAGCCAGGCGGCCACCTGCATGCCCTCCACCACCTCGGCCGCGACGATGCAGTCGTCGTGGCCGTAGGCGCGCAGCGAGATCAACCGCCGCGCGACATAGGGTGGCACCTCGTCCACGGCCAGCCGCGCCGGCTGCGCGTTGCGGCGGATGAAGACGGGCCCGCTGGCGCGATAGGGCGAAGCCGCCGGCTGGTGCAGGTAGGGCAACAGCAGCAGTTCCTCGCCGACGTCGGCGTCGCGCAGGCTGATGCGGCACGGGAAGCCGCGCGCGCTGTCCGCGACGCGGCGCACCGCGCCGTGCGCGGCCAGGCCGGCCTCGTCGAGATCGAACAGGGAGTGCAGCGGATGCGGGTCGATGCCGGAAAGCAGGAAGCGGGCCATGGGCAGACACTGGAAGTGAAGTGGATGCACAGCCTGCCTCCCTTGCCGCGCGCCTGCCGGCCACATGCGGACGGCACACTCCACGGGCGCCCGCGCCCGTGCCGGGATCAGCCCTCCGCAGCCGGCTTGCGCCGCTTCGCACGCGGGTGCGCCGCGTCGTAGACCTTGGCCAGGTGCTGGAAATCCAGGTGCGTGTAGATCTGGGTGGTGGCGATGTCGGCGTGGCCGAGCAGCTCCTGCACGCCGCGCAGGTCGCCGGAGGATTCCAGGATGTGGCTGGCGAAGCTGTGCCGCAGCATGTGCGGGTGCACGTGCTTGAACAGCCCCTGCCGCTGCGCCAGCTGCTTGATGCGGATCTGCACCGCGCGCTGGCTGATCGCGCCGCCACCGCGCCCCGGGAACACCGGCTTGTCGGCACCGCCAGCGCTGTCCTTGCGCCACGCCTGCAACGCCGACAGGGCATGCGAGCCGACCGGCACGGTGCGCTCGCGGTTGCCCTTGCCATGCACCAGCACCATCGCGCTGGCGAGATCGATATCGCGCCAGCGCAGCGCGCACAGCTCGCTCAGCCGCAGGCCCGAGGAATAGAACAGTTCGAGCAGCGCGCGGTCGCGCAGGCCCAGCGGCGCATCGGTCGGCAGTTCGACCAGTTGCACCGCCTCATCGGCGTCGAGCACCTGCGGCAGCTTGCGCGGCGCCTTCGGCGCGCGCAGCCCGGCGGCCGGGTTGCTGCCGATCGCGCCGTTCCTGAGCAGCCAGGCGTAGAAGCTGCGGATCGCCGACAGCCGCCGCTGCAGGCTGCGCGGCGACAACCCGCGCCGATGCCCGGCGGCGATGAACGCACGCAACGGGTCGGCGACCAGCGCCGATGGCTCGCCGGCGCCCTGCTCGTCGCACCACTGCGCCAGTGCGGCGAGGTCGCGCCGGTAGGCGTCGAGCGTGTGCGCCGACATACGCCGCTCGACCTGCATATAGGAAAGAAACGCTTCGACGGCGTCCATCGTCGCGACGTCCTCAGCCGGCGCGGAACCGCTGCAGCGCCACCACCAGCGACTCGCCCATCATGCGCAGGAACAGCGTGCCCATGCCGGGATAGAAACGGTTCGGATCGTGGCTGCCGACCGCGATCAGGGCGACGCCCGGCAGCGGCAGCAGCGCGGTGGACAGCACTTCGCCGACCCGCTCGCCGTACAGCACGTCGTTCTTCTCCGGCTGTAGGCGGCCGCAGATCGGCTCGCCGTCCTGCAGGCAGTCGTGGAACGGCGCCAGCCGCGCATCGCCGGAAGCGATGACCTGCAGCCACGGCGCCTGCTCCAGTTCCGGCACCGGGTGCAGGCTGACGATGCGCACCATGTCACCGGCGAAATCCTCTTCCAGCGAGGCGGCCATCGCGCGCAGCGTGTCGGCGGCGCTGGTCTGGCGCATCAGCGCCAGGGTCAGCTGGTGGGTGCGTACCGCCAGGCGTTCGTTGACCTGCGCGTTGGCGGCCAGGTCGGCCAGCCGCCGCGACAGCTCGCGGTTCTTGTCGCGCAGCACTTCCAGCTGGTAGCTGGCCAGCGACGCGGTAGGGCCGTCGTCGCGCGGCACCACCAGGGTCAGCGCCAGGTCGGGAAACTGCTTGAGGAAGCTCGGATGGCGCCGCAGCCATGCCGCGACTTCATGGGCGCCGATTTTCTCCAGGGTCTCGTTCATCCCATCCACTCTCCATCGAATACGAAGGCCGCCGGGCCGGACATCACGATCTGCGCGTCGTCGGCGGGCCACTGGATGCGCAGGTCGCCACCGGGCAGCGACACCACCGCGTCGCGCGCGAGCCGGCCGCGCTGCATCAGCACCACCGCGGCGGCGCAGGCGCCGCTGCCGCAGGCCAGGGTCTCGCCGACGCCGCGCTCGAACACGCGCAGGCGCACGTGGCCGCTGTCCAGCACCTGGGCGAAGCCGACGTTCACCGACTCCGGGAACGAGGCGTGCTGCTGCAGCAGCGGCCCCAGCCGCTCCACCGGCGCCGCGTCGATCAGGCCGACTTCCAGCACCGCGTGCGGGTTGCCCATCGACACCGCGCCGAAGCGCACGTTCTCGCCCTGCAGCGGCACTGCGTATTCCTCGCGCGCGCGCGGGAAACCGATCAGCGGGATCTGCGCCGGCTCGAATTCCGGCCAGCCCATCGCCACCGCGTATTGCCCGTCGTCCAGCCGGCGCGCCACATGCGTGCGCAGCGGGCTGTCTATCGGGAATTCATCGCCCTGCGCCGCGCCGTCGCGCACCAGCCATGCGGCCACGCAGCGCGCGCCGTTGCCGCACTGCTGCGACGTGGAACCGTCGGCGTTCCAGATGCGGTAGGACGCCACCGACCCTTCGCTGCGCGGCGGCTCGATGGTCAGGATCTGGTCGCAGCCGACGCCGCGGTGGCGGTCGGCGATGCGCGCGGCCAGGTCGGCGTCCGGCGGTGGCGTACCGTCGCGCAGGTCCAGCACCACGAAGTCGTTGCCGGCGCCATGCATCTTGGTGAAACGCAGGCGCGGCGCCGCCGGCCTATTCATGACCGTGGCCGTCGGCCTTCGCGTCCTGTGCGTCGTCGTGGGCCTGGTCGGCGGGCTGCGCGTCGGCCGGCCTGACTTCCTGTTCTTCCACCGGCACCGGTTTCTGCGGCATCACCAGCGGCCCCTTGTTGCCGCAGGCGGTGAGGACCAGCAGCGCGCACGCGGCTGCAACGAGCATCGGAAAGCGGGACGTCTTGTTCATGGCCCGAGTATATCCATTGCCACGTAGCGCCGGCCGCTGGCCGGCCACCATAGCCACGCCGGGGATTCATCGAACCGGCGGCAGCGGGCGCGTCCACAACCAGGCGCAGACGCAGGCCATGCTGCCGATAGAGAACCACTTCACCCAGGCCAGGGGCACGCACCAGAGCATGATCAGCGCGCAGGCCAGCATGGTCACGCTGGCCATCCACTTGCCCTTGCGGCTGACCGCGCCATGGGTCTGCCAGTCGGCAATGGCCTTGCCGAAGCGCGGATGAGTCAGCAGCCAGCGGTGCAGGCGCTCGGAGCCGTGCGAGGCGGCCCAGGCCGAGATCAGCACGAACACCGTGGTCGGCAAGCCCGGCACGAAGATGCCGACGATGCCGACGCCGAGGCTGACATAGGCCAGCAGCCACCAGGCCCAGCGGAAACGTGTCGGTCGTGTCATGGGAAGGTCGTGGTTGGGGATGGAGCCCCTCTCCCTCCGGGGCGAGAAGGCGCGGCTTGCGCGCCACTGGCGCGCGTGCCTTGGAGCGCCCACGCCGCTGGCGTGGGCCGGGGCGCGGAGCGGGGGTCGGGAAGAGGATTCGGCAAAGCCCTGCAATGTCCGGTTGCGCGAGGCTTCGCCCGTACCCTCATCCAGCGCTGCGTGCCACCTTCTCCCAAAGGGAGAAGGAATGGCAAGTCACTTCACTCCGAGCTGGTCCAGCACGAACGCGTAGGCCTCGGCCAGCTCGTGGTAGCGCTGGAAGCGGCCGGACTTGCCGCCGTGGCCGGCCTCCATGTTGGTGCGGAACACGATGGGATGTGTGCCGGTGTTGACGTCGCGCAGGCGCGCCACCCACTTGGCCGGCTCCCAGTACTGCACCTGCGAGTCCCACAGGCCGGTGCCGACGAACAGCGCCGGATAGGCCTGCGCGCGCACGTTGTCGTAGGGCGAATAGCCGAGCATGTAGTCGTAGTAGCGCTTCTGCTCGGGGTTGCCCCATTCGTCGTACTCGTTGGTGGTCAGCGGGATGCTGGCGTCGAGCATGGTGGTGACCACGTCCACGAACGGCACCTGCGCCACCATCACCCGGTAGTCCTGCGGCGCCTGGTTGGCGACCGCGCCCATCAGCAGGCCGCCGGCGCTGCCGCCGGACGCGGCCACGCGATCCTTCGCCGCATAGCCCTGCGCCACCAGTGCGCGGGTGACGTCGATGAAATCGTTGAAGGTGTTCTGCTTGTTGAGCAGCTTGCCGTCCTCGTACCAGCCGCGGCCCATTTCCTCGCCGCCGCGGATATGGGCGATGGCATAGACCATGCCGCGGTCGAGCAGGCTGACCACGCTCTGGTTGAAGGACGGGTCCATCGACATGCCGTAGCTGCCGTAGGCGTACTGGTACAGCGCGGCGCTGCCGTCCTTCCTGAGGCCCTTTCTGTAGACCAGCGACACCGGCACCCGGACGCCGTCGCGCGCGTCCACCCAGACGCGCTCGGTCTGGTACAGCGACGGGTCGTAGCCGATCACCGGCTGCTGCTTGAGCTGGCGGCGCTCGCCGGTCCTCACGTTCAGCTCGTAGGTGGTGGCCGGCGTGGTCAGCGAGGTGTAGCTGTAGCGCAGCCAGTCGGTGTCCGGCTCGGCGTTGACCGACAGCCCCATCGAGTACGCCGGCTCGTCGGCCTTGACCAGCTCGCTGCGGCCGTCGGCGAACAGCAGGCGCACGCGCTCCAGCGCCTCGGCGCGTTCGGCGATGGCGGTGTAGCCGTCGAACAGCTCGAAGCCTTCCACCAGCACCTGCGGATCGTGCACCACCCAGTCCTGCCATTGCGCGCGCGAGGTGGCGCCTTCCGGCGCGGTGACCAGCTTGAAGTTCTTCGCGCCGTCGGCATTGGTGCGGATCACCCAGCGGCCGTCGAAATGGTCGGCGTCGTACTCCACGTCGCGCTCGCGCGGCGCCAGCACGGTGAACACTTCCGGGGCGGCGGCCGGCGCATAGCGCAGCTCCGAGGACACGGTGCTGTCCACGCCGATGGTGAGGTAGCGGTCGTCGCGGGTGCGGCCGACGCCCATGTAGAAGCTGTCGTCGTCCTCCTCGTAGACCAGCGCATCGCTGCTGGCCGGCGTGCCCAGCACGTGCCTGCGCACGCGCACGGTGAGCAGGGTTTCCGGGTCGTTCTCGACGTAGAACAGGGTGCGGTTGTCGTCGGCCCACACCACGTTCGGCGACACGCCCTGGATCACGTCCGGCAGCAGCTGGCCGGTCGTGAGGTCCTTGAAGCGGATCACGTACTGGCGGCGGCCGACGTCGTCTTCGGCCCAGGCCAGCAGGCGGTTGTCCTGGCTCACCTCCATGTCGTCGACGGCGAAGTAGTTCCTGCCCTCGGCCATGGCGTTCAGGTCCAGCAGCACTTCCTCCGGCGCCTGCATGTCGCCCTTGCGGCGCGCGTGGATCGGGTAGTCCCTGCCGGTCTCGTAGCGCGTGTAATACCAGTAGCCGCGCTCGCGGTACGGCACGCTGGCGTCGTCCTGCTTGATGCGGCCGACGATCTCGCCGTAGAGCGCGTCCTCCAGCGGCTTGAGCGGCGCCATCAGCGCATCGGTGTAGGCGTTCTCGGCGGCGAGGTAGGCCAGCATCGCCGGGGCCTTGCGCTCGTCGTCGCGCAGCCAGTAGTACTCGTCCTCGCGGACCGCGCCGAACGGCGCCTCGACCGGGTGGGGACGCTTCTCGGCATCCGGTGGCGTGGGCGGGGAGGCGACGGCGATATTCATCATCAGGCTGGCGATCAACAGGCAAAGGACGGGTTTCATGGCACGGGCTCCGTGGACGCAGCACGGCTGCCGCCCGGGCGATGGCCGACAGTGTGCCATGGGAGCGGAAGCCGGCACCGCCATGCCCGGCACCGATGCGCGGCCTATGATGTCGGCGATGAACGCTCCTGCCCCCACGCCCTCCGGCTACAGCCGGCGCAGCCACGAGATCGCCCCGTTCCACGTCATGTCGCTGCTGGCGCGCGCCAACGCGCTGGAACAGGCCGGCCACGACGTGATCCACCTGGAGATCGGCGAGCCCGACTTCACCACCGCCGCACCCATTGTGCGCGCCGGCCAATCCGCGCTGGCCGCCGGCCACACCCGCTACACCGCCGCGCGCGGGCTGCCCGCGCTGCGCGAGGCCATCGCCGGCTTCTACGCCAGTCATTACCGGCTGGACATCGATCCCGAGCGCATCCTGGTCACGCCTGGCGGCTCCGGCGCGCTGCTGCTGGCGTCCAGCCTGCTGGTCGATCCCGGCCGGCACTGGCTGCTGGCCGATCCCGGCTATCCCTGCAACCGCCACTTCCTGCGCCTGGTGGAAGGCGCCGCGCAGCTGGTGCCGGTCGGCCCGGACAGCGGTTACCAGCTCACCCCGGAACTGATCGACCGGCACTGGGACGCAGCCAGCGTCGGCGCGCTGGTCGCCTCTCCCGCCAACCCCACCGGTACCACGCTCGATGCCGGGCAACTGGCCGCCCTGTCGGCCACGCTCAAGGCGCGCGGCGGGCACCTGGTGGTGGACGAGATCTACCACGGCCTGACCTATGGCTTCGACGCGCCCAGCGTGCTGGAAGTGGACGACGGGGCCTTCGTGCTGAACAGCTTCTCCAAGTACTTCGGCATGACCGGCTGGCGCCTGGGCTGGCTGGTGGCGCCGCCGGCGGCGGTGCCCGAACTGGAGAAGCTGGCACAGAACCTGTACATCAGCGCGCCGTCGATGGCCCAGCACGCGGCGCTGGCGTGCTTCGAACCGGAAACCGTCGCGATCTTCGAGCAGCGCCGCGAGCGGTTCCGCCAGCGCCGCGACTACCTGCTGCCGGCGCTGCGCACGCTCGGCTTCCGCATCGACGTCGAGCCGCAGGGCGCGTTCTACCTGTACTGCGACGTCAGCGCGTTCACCGACGACGCGCAGGCGTTCTGCGCGCACTTCCTGGAAACCGAGCACGTCGCGTTCACCCCGGGCCTGGACTTCGGCCACCACCGCGCCCACCAGCACGTGCGCATCGCCTATACGCAGGACGTGGCGCGCCTGGAGGAAGCGGTGGCGCGGATCGCGCGCGGGCTGGAACGCTGGCAAGGCCTGCGGAAATAGCCCTGCAGGAGCGACGCGCGCCCCCCCCCCGCCCAGCCCCGGGTAA
>JAEWOJ010000196.1 GCA_023399815.1 Pseudomonadota bacterium
CCTGGCGCTTGGGGGCGTCCCCGGCAACGCCCCAGCGCTACGGGCGTCGCTCCTACAATAGGTGCCGGGCTGCCCCTCAATGCCTCAGTACAGGATGCGGGTACGCAGCGTGCCTTCGATCGCGGCCAGTTCGTCACGGATCGCGTTGGCCTGTTCCTCGGTGGCGGTGATGTCGATGACCACGTAGCCCAGCTTCGGGTCGGTGCGCAGGAACTGGCCGTCGATGTTGAGGTTGTGGCGCGAGAACACCTCGTTGAGCCGCGACAGCACGCCCGGCACGTTGCGGTGGATGTGCAGCAGGCGCAGGCTCTGCTCGTGCTCGGGCAGGGTCACTTCCGGGAAGTTCACCGCCGACAGGGAGCTGCCGTTGTCGCTGTAGCGCACCAGCTTGGCGGCGACCTCGATGCCGATGTTGTCCTGCGCCTCCAGCGTGCTGCCGCCGACGTGCGGGGTCAGGATCACGTTGTCGTGCGCGGTCAGCGGCGATTCGAAACGGTCGCCGTTGCCCTTGGGCTCGACCGGGAACACGTCCACCGCGGCGCCGCCGATGTGGCCCGAGCGCAGCGCCGCGTCGAGCGCGTCGATCACCACCACGGTGCCGCGCGCGGCGTTGATCAGGTGCGCGCCTTTCTTCATCTTCGCCAGCTGCGCGGCGCCGATCATCCATTGCGTGGCCGCCGTTTCCGGCACGTGCAGGGTGACGATGTCGGCGCGGGCGAGCAGGTCATCCAGACTGGCGGCCGGCTGCGCGTTGCCCAGGGACAGCTTGGTCTCGATGTCGTGGAAGATCACCTGCATGCCCAGCGCCTCGGCCAGCACGCCGACCTGGGTGCCGATATGGCCGTAGCCGACGATGCCCAGGGTCTTGCCGCGCACTTCGTGGCTGCCGGCGGCCGACTTGGACCAGCCGCCGCGGTGGCATTCGGCATTCTTCTGCGGCACGCCGCGGGTGAGCAGGATCGCTTCGGCGATCACCAGCTCGGCCACCGAGCGGGTGTTGGAGTAGGGCGCGTTGAACACCGGGATGCCGGCCAGCTCGGCCGCGTCCAGGTCGACCTGGTTGGTGCCGATGCAGAAGCAGCCCACCGCGATCAGGCGCTTGGCCTGCGCCAGGATGTCCGCGTCCAGCTGGGTGCGCGAACGGATGCCGATGATGTGCGCCTCGGCGATGCGCGCCTTCAGCTCGTCCTCGGGCAGCGACTTGGTGTGGTATTCGATCTGCGAATAGCCGGCCGCCTTGAACGTCTCCACGGCGGTCTGGCTGATCCCCTCCAGCAACAAAACGCGGATGTCCTGCTTCGGGAACGAGGTCTTCTTGGGCGACATGGGGGCCACGGCGGGAGGGGAGGAATGGGCCGTTCACTATGCCAGAACGGTGATGCCTCTGGTGCACTGCGCAATGCGGCAACGCCTTGATGGCAAAAGGTTTCATCTGAATTCACCGGCGCCGCCGCTGGCATTGCCGGCGCGACTGGACGCGCCGTGGCCGGGCTGGCACGCTTGCCGGCTTTCACGTGCCAGAACACGCCCACCGCCATGACCGACCCGCGCCTGGAAACCCTGCTGCACGCCTGTCCCGCGTTGCGCCTGAAGACCGATCCGGCCGACCTGGAGCACTACGGCCGCGACTGGACCCGGCGCTGGGCGCCGGCGCCGCTGGCCATCGCGCTGCCGGGCAGCGTCGAGGAAGTGCAGGCGGTGGTGCGCTGGGCCAATGCGCACAACGTCGCGCTGGTGCCGTCCGGCGGCCGCACCGGCCTGTCCGGCGGCGCGGTGGCGGCCAACGGCGAACTGGTGCTGAGCCTGGAGCGCATGAACCGGGCGCTGGACTTCAATGCGGTGGACCGGACCCTGACCGTGCAGGCCGGCATGCCGCTGGAAGCCGTGCACAACGCCGCCCGCGAGCATGGCCTGATCTACCCGGTGGACTTCGCCGCGCGCGGTTCCTGTTCGATCGGCGGCAACATCGCCACCAATGCCGGCGGCATCCGCGTGATCCGCTACGGCAACACCCGCGAGTGGGTCGCCGGGCTGAAGGTCGTGGCCGGCAACGGCGAACTGCTCGAGTTCAACAAGGGCCTGATCAAGAATTCCAGCGGCTACGACTTCCGCCAGCTGCTGATCGGCTCGGAAGGCACGCTTGGCATCGTGGTCGAGGCGACGCTGAAGCTGACCGATCCGCCGCCGGCGACCAACGTGATGCTGCTGGCGCTGCCCTCGTTCGAGGTGCTGATGCAGGTGTTCTCTGCGTTCCGCGAACGGATGCAGCTGGAAGCGTTCGAGTTCTTCACCGACCGCGCGGTCCACCACGTCACCGCGCATGGCGCGCAGTACCCGTTCGCCGAGACCTACCCGTACTACGTGGTGACCGAATACGCCGCGGCCGACGAGGCGGGCGAGGCCGCGGCGCTGGCCGCGTTCGAGCACTGCATGGAACAGGGCTGGGTGCTGGACGGCGTCATCAGCGCCAGCGAGGCGCAGGCGCAGCAGCTGTGGCGCCTGCGCGAGGGCATCACCGAATCGCTGGCGCGCCACACGCCGTACAAGAACGACGTGTCGGTGCGCATCTCGGCGATGCCGGCCTTCCTCGACGAGGCGCAGGCGCTGATCGGCGGCGCCTACCCGCATTTCGACGTGGTCTGGTTCGGCCACATCGGCGACGGCAACCTGCACATCAACGTGCTCAAGCCCGAGGACACCACCGATGCCGAGTTCGTGGCCCAGTGCGAGCACGTCACCAAGCTGCTGGCGCAGGTGCTGCACCGCTTCCACGGCAGCATCTCGGCCGAGCACGGCATCGGCCTGGTCAAGAAGCCCTACCTGTCCAGCACCCGCGACGCCGCGGAGATCGCGCTGATGCGCGGCGTGAAGCGGGCCTTCGACCCGAACGGACTGCTTAACCCCGGCAAGCTGTTCGACTAAACGACACGGTTCTTTCAAGGTAGGTCGGGGCTATGCCCCCGACGCCGTTCCACACCAGCGAGGTATGTCGGCCCCATGTGGCCGACGCCCGCCACGCATCCAGCGCGTCGGCCACGTAGGGCCGACATGCCCATTGCAGAGCCCTGCTTACCGGGATAACGTCCTGCGCGAACAAGCATCGAATCAACGTGCAAAGGGGAGCACCTTGATTTTCCAGCGGCAAATACGCATCGCATCGAACCGGACCAATGGCGTCCAGCCGCTTGACATGGCTGGGCTGGGGTTTGCGCTTCTGCACGCCGCACGCCGCACGCCAGCAAGCGTAGTTGCGCTAAATAATTCGATTTCCACAGGCAAGCCGGCGCGATAACGCGTCGGCTTTTTGTTGTTCGCATTTAACAGTCCATAAGGAACGTGCAATGAAAAGAAGCGTAATGGTCGTGGGCTTATTTCTTTTTGGCATTGCGACAGCTTGGGCTGACGAACCTTCAAGTCTGTGGGATGGAAAAGATATTCGTTGCAAGAAGAAGGGCGACGTTTGCGTAAATAACCTTGCTGCCCCAATTTTTCGCTTCGGCTCGCTTTCGCCGTTATACAAAACTAAACGAACTACAGTTCTATATGAAGCGGCAAGTACGAATTGCAAGTCGCCTAAGATCGAGTCATCGGTGAAGGTTCCGGTTGGTTCGTATTTGCGCGAGGTTGACAATGATCGCGTTGCGGATGACGACTACTTGTTGGTTGATCTGTACCAGTTCATGTTGGAAGATGATATTACGGCACAAGCTGCCGGAGATATGTATTTCGACAAGAGCTTCAAGATCTGTTTAACCGATGAGCTGCGCGGCAGAAACAGAAGTGTGGTTCGTGTTGGTGGATTCAATACTGGGGTTCTTGTTGTTCCGTTCAAGATGCGGACGGGCGATTTGTATTCGGACTCAACCATTGGCGGCTATCTTGCCTGGCAATACAAGCGGCTTCAAGTGCTTGGCAGTGCGGGCTTGACGAATGTTTCCGTCAGTGAGGTCGGCACTAACAAAGTTGAGTCCAAGATTGGTGGAACGTATGCCTTGGGCATGATGTTTCGTGTCAAGAGAGATTGGGATGTCGGCGTTGTTGTTGGCAGGGATCACCTCTCCGGCGAATATGGGAGTGGCTGGGCGTACCAGGACAAGACATGGTGGGCGTTCGCCATTGGGTATAACTTCGCAAGGGATGACTTGCAAAAATGAAGGTCGTGAAAATAAATATTCCACAAGTGGCGTTGCTAGCCTTTCTGCTTCTTCCATCTTTTGCTTTTGCCCAAGCTCAGCAGACTGTTGATGGAGCCCAATCTTTCCTTTCACAATTGTTGATGCAAGGCAATGTCAATGTCTTGGCTAATTATCAGCGTGTTGATGTGACATATAGAGTGACGGTTCTTAATAAAAGCCGATTTCTTAAGGTGTGGGAGGCCTCTGAGGAGTCGGCCGAGCCGGTTCGTGAATCGAAATACCAAATTGAGCGGCCTGTAAATTTGTTGATGGTCGGAAAGTATCCGTCAGGAAAGAAAAATGTCTGTAAAACGACGATATCAGAAATCAAATTTAGCAGTGGGGATAGCCTGCGGATAGTGGGACCTGATTTTAATAGGGAATCACAGACGCAGCAATTGCGATATACGCGAACGGTGAAGGATGCTATTGGAGATAGCCCTGCTTCAATCTTCTGGGACAGGGTGACAGTGCTTAGGGATGGAAATAGAATTGTTGCCTCGAGTGATTCCCCGAGATTCGACAGGGTGGCGCTGATTTACGAGAGCGGCGACCCTGAGATGCTGGACAGGATTGAGTATGCAATGAAGTTTTTGCAAATGAGTTGCGATTCGTCTGCGCATACTGGATTTTGAAGGGCAAGGAGTGGGTGAAATGAAAAAATCACTTCTAATCATCATTATGGCCGCATTGTATTTATTGACTCCATCGCAGATCTTGGCAGGGCCGCGTCAGTTGAGCGAGGAGGATTTGGCCAGATTGCGCAGGAACGTGGAGGCCAGCAAGGCCAGAAGCGTCGAGGCACAGCGTCAAGCCGAGTTGCAACGGCAGCGTGAAGAACTGCGCCGGCAAGAAGAAGCACTCGCCTACGACGATTACTACGAGGAAGATGAGCCAGAGCCAGTTGTCGATACGGCTTCTGCGGTATTCGGCGCATTCGTGGGCACCTTCAGCAGCGAGATGGAGAAAAAGCGGCAGCAGGACGCGCAGCAGCAGCGTTTTCTGGACAATCTGCGCCGCGAGGCCGAAGCCGTTGACCGGCAACGCCAACGTGATCTGGAACGTCAGAGGTTGGCCGAAGAACGCGCCAAGCTGGAACGGCAAGCCGAGCAGCAGCGCCAACTGGCCGCCGCGCAGCAACGCCAAGCGGCAGCAACCAGCGGTGGTGCGGGTATGAATGGCGCAAGCGGCACCTCTGCCGTGGCTGGTGGCAGCAATGCCGCCACTACGCTGACCGCCCAACAGCAAGCTGCCAAGGCGCGTGAGGAAGCCCTGCGCGCCAACGTCGCCGCCGAGCGCAAGCGATTGGCCGAGGAACGCGAGCGCGCGGCGGCAGCTGAGCGCCTGCGGGTGGCTGGCAAACCTCAAGTGTCGGCGATCACCACGGGGGCAACCCCGGTCACGCCGGCAGCTGTTTCTTCCACGCCCAAACCGGTAGCCGAAGCCCGCGATTACGGCCCGGCCAAGGCATGGTGTCGCGCCCGCCGCAACGAAATGGCCAAGCAGACCGAATACCAGTGCATGGGGCCAATGCAGAACCTGCTGTCTTGGTATTCCACCCTCGATGCGCCGTTGCGCATGGCCGGCTGCCCCGGCGGCGAGGGTTACTCGCCAACGCCGGAGCATGGCGGCAGCGGCTTCAACTGTGGCCGCAAGTTGAAGGTGGGCGACCTGCGCATGCCTACCTATGACCCGTATCGCGGCGGTGGCAACCCGGTGCGGGTTGCGGTGGGGGATTGAGTGCGCCAGCCCCTGTTCCTGCTGATGCTGGCCGGAGCCTTTCCGGCCAGCGCTCAGGTGGTGGTGCTGGCGCACCCGCCCAGCGGCGATTTCGTCATCGTGCAGAACCGCCCTTCACCGCGCACCGAGGCCATGCAGCGCGCCAACGCCAAAGGGCGCGGCGCGGGCTGGAAACCGTTGTTGAGCAGTACCGTGCCGGGCTACGGGGCGATGTTCTGCTTCCGTCCGAAGGGCGGCGACGTGCGTTATTTCATTGCCGAGGGCAAGGCCACCGGCAAGGAGGCGATTGCCGATGCGCGGGCGCGAGCCAATGCCGCCGCCACTGGCACCGGGGTTTTTACCTCCATTTGCGGCAACTGGAACAACCTCAACACCTATCCGCTGGAAGCGCAGCCGGGAATGCCTGCCACGCGGCAAGCTGCCGGCCCGTTACCGGGCGATGACGCGGGGCCGCGCAAAGAGGGCGAGCGCGGCTTGATTGAACTTATCAAGCACCAAGTGCGTGACCACGTAACCTGCGACCCGAAGCAGCAACCGGACAAATGCCCGGAGCCGCCGCCTTCCAGGTCCAACGCACCGACAGGCGTGCGCGGCTGAGGCAGGCGTACTCGTTGCGAGGGCAGGCTTCCGCTTTTCACAAGTGAAGGCCAGCACGCACAGCACGTAGCGTGAAACGCGCTACATTCCGCGCCATCCATCCGGAGACTGCACCATGCCTGTTGCCGCCGAAGACGTGCTGATGGAAACCCTGCCGGTGCGCATGAGCGCGGAAGGCTTCGACGCCTTCATGCAGGCCCTGTCCGCCCCGGCACAGGTGGTGCCGGAGGATGGTGCAGGTGCTGCGCCGGCCCGCGCCGCGGGAACGGCAAGGCAGACCCGGCAGCGGGGAGTGAGGCATGGTGGCCGTAACCACGCAAGCTGTTCGATTGAGCCGGCAGTCGTTACGCTTGCGCCCCTTCTTCCCCGATTCCCGCCTGCCGATGATTCGCACGTTCCTGTTCTGCGCCTTGTTCGCCATGTCCGCGCCGCTGCTGGCGTCCAGTTTTGCCGGCACCACCGCCGGCTCGGCCAGCGGCGCCTCGTCGCAGGGGTCGAGCAGTTCGTCGGACGACGACAAGGTCGTCCAGGCCGCGCGCGAGGAAGCTGCCGGCTTCGTCGCCAGCGACGGCAGGCTGCGCGGCGCGCGCCTGCAGGCGGCGCTGCTGCACCTGCGCCAGCACGATGCCGGCGCCGCCGGCGCCAGCGACATGGAACTGGCCCGGGCGATCCTCGCCCGCTGATGCGCCCGGCGGCATGGCTGGCCGCCGCGCTGCTGCTGGCCAGCGGCAGCGGCCAGGCGCTGGAACTGGCGCTGGACCCGGCGACGCTGGACGCCACGCAGCGGCAACGCGCGCTCGACCTGCTGGCCCGCGTCCAGGCCCGCTTGCCCGAACGCTGGCAGGCGGACCCGCGACGCCTGTCGCTGCGCTTCGATCCGCAGTTGCCGGCCGATGTCGCCGGCCGGCACCGCCAGGGCGACCTGCGGCTGTCGCCACGGCTGTTGCAGCTGCCGGCCACGCAGGCCGGCCACGACTTGGCGCAGGCCACCGTGCTGCATGAAATCTCCCATGCCTTCGACCGCGGCGAAGGTGGCGGCTGGTCGCGGCAGCCGCACTTCCGCCGCCTTGCCGGCTGGGATCGGCGCGGCCCCAATCCCTATGCATTGCGCAGCCCCGACGACTACGAGCGCCATAGCCCGGCCGAGGCGTTCGCGGTCAACCTTGAGTGGTATCTGCTCGACCCGCAGTACCGCTGCCGGCGGCCGGCGCTGGCGGCGTGGTACCAACAGCAGCTGGGACCGGCGCCGCTGCCGGAGGTGGCCTGCGCCGCCGCGCTGCCGCTGCTGGTGGCTGGCGCCACCGCCGCGCAGTTGGAACTGGAAACGCTGGACCCGGCCCGCGTGTACGCGGTGGACTACCTGCTGGCCGGCAGCGGCGACGCGGCGATGAGCCGTTTCGGCCACGCCATGCTGCGGCTGGTGGTCTGCGCGCCGGGCCGCGTGCCCGGCCCGCGCTGCCGGATGGACCTGGCCTACCATCGGGTGCTGTCCTTCCGCGCCTTCGTCAACGACGTGCAGGTTTCCAGCTGGCGCGGATTGACCGGCGCCTATCCGGCGCGGCTGTTCGTGCTGCCGCTGGACCAGGTGATCGACGAATACACCCGCATCGAACTGCGCGACCTGCAGGCCTGGCCGATGGCGATGTCGCCGGCGCAGATCGACGAACTGCTGCAACTGGCCGCCCGCGCGCACTGGAGCTACGACGGGCGCTACCGCTTCATCGGCAACAACTGCGCGGTGGAAAGCGGGCGCCTGCTCGACCTGGCGCTGACCCCGCGGCAACGCCGCCTGCAGGCCACCACGCCGCGCGGCGTCCTGCATCGCCTGCAGCGCACCGGCCTGGCGTCTCGACAACGGCCATCGACGCGCAGCGAGGACGGCCTGCATTTCGCCTCGGCCCGCGAGGACTACCGGCAACTGCTGCAAGGCCTGCAGCAGGCCGGGCAGGCGCCGCCGCTGTCGCTGGAACGCTGGCTGGACAGCCCGGCGCGGCAGCGCGGCGCACTACCGCCGGACCTGCCGCTGCAGCCGACCGCGGCATGGTGGGTGCTGGAAACCGCGGCGCTGCGCCGGGCCGAACTGCGCGCGCTCGCGCAGCTGAAGCGGCGGCTGGGGCAGGACACGCCCGAACTGGAAGCGCGCCTGGCCGACTGGCAGCGTTTCAGCGGCCTGTTCGATGCCCCGGCATCGCTGTTGCCGGCCGGGGGCTACGGCATCGTCCAGCCCCAGGAACTGGCCGCGCTGGAGCAGGCGCTGGCCCGGCATGGCGAGGAAGGGCGGGTGCGCTGGCAGGACCTGCATGAAGCCGCCGAACAGGCCTTGCCGCGCGCGCAGCGGCTGGAACTGGAACAGACCCGGCAGCGGGTGCGCTGGCTGGCCGCGCGCATGCGGCAACTGGCCGCCACATCGGACTGAAACCGGCGGGCGACGGCGGCATCGTCGGCGTTCTTGACACTGGTCAGGGCAACGCAGAAGGGGAGGCATAGCATGGGGCGCGTTTCCCACGATGGAGTCCTCGATGCACGCTTCCCTTGATCCGGCGCCCAACGTCCACGTCTTCGATGCCCGCGGCGTGGCCCGCCGCTTCCGCCATTCGGCGATCTTCGGCGCGTTGGGTGCGCTGCGCAACGGCGAGACCATGCGCTTCGTCAACGACCACGATCCGATCCCGCTGCTGGGCCAGCTGGCCCAGCGCTTCGGCGACCACCTGTCGATCCACTACCTGGAACGCGGGCCGGAAGCGGTGGTGATCGACTTCGGCATCCAGGGCCTGCCGGAGGAGTGAGCCATGGCTTTTCCCGATTCCCCGCGCATCGGCGTGCGTGGCGAACCGTTGCCAGCGACGACGGCCGGATCGGATGCGGCCGCGTCGATGCGATGAAGCTGGCGGGCCATTGCCACGCGAGCAGGGCCGGGGCCGGTTTCGGCAGTGGGGTCATCGCGGGGAAAGGCGGGTGGCCGGGCAGCCTGCCTCAGTAGCAGCCAGTCTCAATAGTCGTAGCTCAGGCTCAACCGGTTTTCCCGGTAATCGGTGCGGCGCTGGCGCTGGCTCTGCACCGCGAAGGCGTTGTGCAGGCTCCACCCCTTCAGCGCTCCCGCGAAGCGATAGCTGGCGAAGACCATGTACTCGCGCTGGCCGATGGAGGGCTGGCCGTCCGCCGGGCTCAGGTCCATGTACGACCAGCGCGCGCCCCAGCGCAGCCGTTCGTTCGCGGCCACGTCCACGTCGAGCGACCACGCGTCGCCGCTGCCCAGGTCCTGGGTGCTGGTCAGGTAGGGCTGGGCGAACAGCGGCCCGGAGGTCTGGTAGCTGGCGTAGGGCGTGGCCGGCGCGCCGTTGCGGAACGCACCGGCGCGATGCGGCATGTGGTTGTGGTTGACGGTCGCCGTCATCCGCTGGCCGCGCAGGCCAAGCCGCAGGCCGTAGGTGCGGTTGTCCACCGGGCCGAGCAGGGCCGCGCCTTGCTCCCGCGCGGCGATGAACTGCACGGCAGCGAAGGGGCGCAGGCCGTCGCCGCGCGCCCCGACGTCGGCCTGGGCGAAATACAGGTCGGCATAGTCCAGATAGCGGATCAGCCAGATCTGGCCACTGGCATCGGCCGCGCCCAGCGAGGTTTTTCCTGCGCCGCCCAGCGCCCAGAAGCCGGCGGTGTCCGCATCGCCGGCATTGGGCGGGTAGGGCGAGAAGCGGCGGTTGTAGTTGGTGCTGCGCGAGAACGATTCGTCGATGCGCGACTTGTAGCGGAACATGCGCACTGCCGTGATGTGGCCGCCGCCTTCGCCGTAGCGCAGGCGCACGCCCTGGTACAGCTGCGGCACGATGCGGAAATCGAAGCTGGAGGTGAAGGGCACCTCGTCCAGCCGCTGGTTGCCCGCGCGCAGTAGCAGTTTTTCGCCCTGCCATTGCAGCCAGGTCTCGCCCATCGCGGCGAGGTTGCCGCCAAGGTCGCGGTCGCGGCCGGTGCCCGCATGGACCAGGTTGCGTTGCAGGTAGGCGCTGGCGCGCAGCGACACGCCGTGCAGCGGTGCGGTGGTGTAGCCCAGCCGGCCGCCCACCGCGAACGTGTCGCGGTCGACCCCGTCGGCGAAGAAGGCGTTGCCGGTGGCGTAGTACAGGCCGCGCAGGTTGCCGTCGACATGGCCCCGGCCGAGCATCTGCGCGATATCCTGCGCCGGCGGCTCGGCGGCGCAGGCCGAAGCGACTATCGGGAGAAGCAGGAGCGGCAGGGGGCGAAGGGGCAGGGCCATGCCGGCTTATCGGCAGGGCGATGGCGATCCTTCAGCCTGCGTTTCCTCCTTCCTCCGGGAGGCCGTCCGGCCGTACCGACGGGCTACATGGCGAAGGCGCCCGCAGAGTGAGCTGCAGCGGTCGCCGAAGGCAGGTGCCCGGAGTGCCTGCCCCGCGCAGGCGGGGGCGGATGAGGGGATGAGCGAAGCTTCTCGATGCTGACTGCACGGGGCTTCACCCGTACCCTCACCCCAACCCCTCTCCCAAGGGGAGAGGGGCTTCGATTCCCTGCGTCGGGAATCAGTCGGCGCGGCCGCCGAACTCGCCGGTCGTGGTGTTGACCAGGATGCGCTCGCCGTTGGCGATGTATTCCGGGACCATGATCTCGATGCCGGTGTTGAGCTTGGCCGGCTTCGGGCGCTTGGTGGCGGTGCCGCCCTTCAGTTCCGGCGGGGTCTCCACCACTTCCAGGGTCACGTGCTGCGGCAGCTGGATCGCCACCGGCTGCTCGTCGATCACCTGCACGTAGATGCCGCCCAGGCCCTCGGTGATGTAGCCGGCGGCCTCGCCGATCACGTCCGCGTCCAGCGTGTACGGCGTGTAGTCCTCGTCGTCCATGAACACGAAGGCATCGCCGTCCATGTACGAGAAGGTGGACTGGCGGCGCAGCAGCTCGACTTCCGGCAGGTTGTCGTCGGCGTCGAAGCTGGCGTCGAGCTTGTTGCCGCCCGGCACGCTGTACATGATGAAACGGAAACGGACGTTGCCGCCGCGGCCCTGCGGCGAGCTGCGCTCGATGTCGCGGATCTGGTAGACGCCGTTGTTGTATTCGACGACGTTGCCTTTCTTGATATCGCTGGCTTTCATGCTTGGAAAGTCGGTTGAGGTAAGGGATGAATTGAAACGGGCGCCTGGTGGGCGCCCGCGGGGTGGATCACTTGGGCGCCAGGCGCACGGCGCCGTCCAGGCGGATGGTCTCGCCGTTGAGGTAGGTGTTGCCGATGATGTGGCCGACCAGCGCGGCGAAGTCGTCCGGCTGGCCCAGGCGCGACGGGAACGGGATCGAGGCGGCCAGCGATTCCTGCACGTTGGCCGGCATGCCGTCCACCATCGGCGTCCAGAACACGCCCGGGGCGATCGTCATCACGCGGATGCCGAAGCGCGACAGCTCGCGTGCCATCGGCAGGGTCATGCCGACCACGCCGCCCTTGGAGGCGGAATAGGCGGCCTGGCCGATCTGGCCCTCGTAGGCGGCGACCGAGGCGGTGTTGATGATCACGCCGCGCTCGCCGTCGCTGCCGGCCTCGTTGTGCTGCATCAGGTCGGCGGCGGCCTTGGCCACGTTGAAGCTGCCGACCAGGTTGACCATCACCGTGGCCTGGAAGTTGGACAGCGGCATCGGCGCCTCGCGGCCGAGCACGCGGCCGGCGCCGAGGATGCCGGCGCAGTTCATCACCACGTTCAGCCCGCCCAGGAACGCGCGCGCGGCGGCCAGGTTGGCGGCCACGCCGGCCTCGTCGGTGACGTTGGTGGTGAAGTAGCGGGCCTTGTCCGCGCCCAGCTCGGCCACCGCGGCCGCGCCTTTCTCGTCGTTGAGGTCGAACAGGGCGACCTTGCCGCCATGGGCGACCAGGTACCTGGCCACGGCCAGGCCGAGGCCGGAGACACCGCCGGTGACGACGGCGCGGACGGAAGACAGCTGCATCGGGACGATACCTGCGGTGAAGGAAAGGGAGAATTCTAGCCGATGGCGGAGGGGCTGCCCTGCCCGAAAGCCGTTCTCCCCCTGGGAGAGGGGTTGGGGTGAGGGTACGGGCGAAGCCTCGTGTGGCCGGACGCCACGAGGCTTCGCCCGTACCCTCATCCGCCCCTCCAGGGCACCTTCTTCCGGAGGGAGAAGGGAGGGAAGGGCATCACCCGGCCATCGCCTTGCCGGCCTTGCTGCCGTTGTCGCGGCCCAGCACGCCGGCCAGCCAGCGCCCGGTGTCGGCCAGCGCCGGTAGGTCGATGCCGGTGTCCAGACCCATGCCGTGCAGCATGTAGACCACGTCCTCGCTGGCGACGTTGCCGCTGGCGCCGCGCGCATAGGGGCAGCCGCCGGTGCCGGCGACCGCCGAATCGACCACGCGCACGCCGTCCTCCAGGCAGGCGGCGATGTTGGCCAATGCCTGCCCGTAGGTGTCGTGGAAATGCACCGCCAGCGCCGCCATCGGCACTTCCGCGGCCACCGCCCGCAGCATCGCGCGCGCCTTCAGCGGCGTGCCGACGCCGATGGTGTCGCCCAGCGAGATCTCGTGGCAGCCCATGTCGTGCAGCGCGCGGGCCACGCGCACCACGTCGGCCAGCGGCACCTCGCCCTGGTAGGGGCAGCCGAGCACCGTGGACACGTAGCCGCGCACCTGCACGCCGTCGGCCTTCGCCCGGGCCAGCACCGGCGCGAAGCGTTGCAGCGATTCGTCGATGCCGGCGTTGGTGTTGGTGCGGTTGAACTGCTCGGAGGCGGCGGTGAACACCGCCACCTCGCGCGCGCCGGCCGCCAGCGCGCGTTCGTAGCCCTGTTCGTTGGGCACCAGCACCGGATAGGCGATGCCGGGGCGGCGATGGATGCCGGCCATGACCTCGGCGGCGTCGGCCAGCTGCGGCACCCACTTCGGGCTGACGAAGCTGGTGGCCTCGATGGTGCGCAGGCCGGTGGCCGACAGGCGGTCGATCAGCGCGATCTTGTCGGCGGTGGCGACCTGCTGCTTCTCGTTTTGCAGGCCATCGCGCGGGCCGACTTCGACGATGCGGACGAAGTCGCTCATCGCGGTTCTCCCGCGGCCCAGCGCGGCGGACGCTTTTCGAGGAAGGCGGACAGGCCCTCGCGGCCCTCGTCGGAGGCGCGCAGCGCGGCGATCAGCCCGGCGTTGGCGCGGTCGAGCGCATCGCGGTCGCCGGCGGCGGCGTGCACTTCGCGCACCAGCACCTTGGCCGACGCCGCCGCGACCGGGCCGGCCTTGCCGATCAGGTCCAGCTGCGCCTGCACCGCCGCGTCGAGCGCGTCGGCGGCGACGACCTGGTGCACCAGGCCGATCCGCAAGGCGGTGGCGGCGTCGAAATGCTCGCCGGTGGCGAACCAGCGCCGCGCCTGGCGCGGGCCGATGGCGGCGATGACGTAGGGCGAGATCACCGCCGGCAGCAGGCCCAGGCGGCTTTCGGTCAGGCCGAAGCGCGCGCCCTCGGCGGCGATGGCGATGTCGCAGCAGGCCACCAGGCCGACGCCGCCGCCGAAGCTGGCGCCATGCACGCGGGCGATGGTGGGCTTGGGCAGTTCGTCCAGCGTGCGCATCAGGCGGGCGAGGGCAAGCGCGTCCAGGCGGTTTTCCTCCTGCGAGGCGCCGGCCATCGCGCGCATCCATTGCAGGTCGGCGCCGGCCGAGAACGACGGTCCTTCGCCGGCCAGGACCACGGCGCGCACCGCCGGATCGGCGCCGACGGTTTCCAGCACGGTGGTCAGGGCGGAGATCAGGCCGGCGTCGAACGCGTTGTGCAGCCCGGGCCGGTTCAGGTGAAGCGTCGCCACGGCCTTGTCGTGGCGAACGAGCAAAGCATCGCTCATCGGATTCCATGGGTACTGGTGTGGCGCGAATCATAGCGGTGCGCCGCGGGCGCGCCATGACGCGGCGCGGCGATGCTAGAATTGATAACCATTCTTATCAACTCGTTCAAAGGCGCCATTCAGTGACGTTGTCAGATTTGCCGCTGCATGCACCCGCGCAGGTGGAGGCGGTGCAGGACCTGCATGCCAATGATGCGATCGCCCGCCGGTTGAGGGAGCTTGGGTTCGTCGGCGGCGAGGATGTGCGCGTTGTGGCGCGCGGGCCGCTCGGCGGCGAACCGCTGCTGGTGCAGGTCGGCTTCACCCGTTTCGCGCTCCGGCGCAGCGAGGCCGCGCGCGTCCGGATCCGGCAGGAGGCGATGGCATGAGCACGGCGACGACGGTGTCGCGGCTGGCCCTGGTCGGCAATCCGAACTGCGGCAAGACCGCGCTGTTCAACCAGCTCACCGGCAGCCGGCAGAAGGTGGCCAACTACGCTGGCGTCACCGTGGAGCGCAAGGAAGGGCGCATGCGCGGGCCGTCCGGCCGCGAATACGCGGTGCTGGACCTGCCCGGCGCCTACAGCCTGCAGCCGGCGAGCCTGGACGAGGCCATCACCCGCGACCTGTGCCGCGGCTTCTACCCGGGCGAGGCCGCGCCCGATGCGCTGGTGTGCGTGATCGACGCCACCAACCTGCGCCTGCACCTGCGCTTCGCGCTGGAAGTGCGCGAGCTGGGAAAACCAATGATCGTGGCGCTGAACATGGTGGACGCCGCGCGCCGGCGCGGCATCGAGATCGACGTGGCGGCGCTGGAGCGCGCATTGGGCGTGCCGGTGGTGGAAACCGTGGCGGTGCGCCGCAACGGTGCCAGCGAACTGGTCGCGCGCATCGACGCGATGATGCCGCAGCTGGCATCGCTGGCGCCGCCTGAGGTCGTGCCGGCCGCCGACCACCACGCCCAGGTCCGCGACATCCTCGCCGAGGCGGTGCGGATGCCCACGCGCACGGCGAAGATCGACGACGCGCTGGACCGCTGGCTGCTGCACCCGGTGTTCGGGCTGCTGACCCTGGCAGTGGTGATGTTCCTGATCTTCCAGGCGGTCTATGCCTGGGCCACGCCATTGATGGACGGCATCGAGGCCGGCTTCGCCTGGCTGGGCGGGCTCGTCGGCTCGACCCTGCCGGAAGGGCCGCTGAGCAGCCTGCTGGTGGACGGCATCATCGCCGGCCTCGGCAGCGTGGTGGTGTTCCTGCCGCAGATCCTGATCCTGTTCTTCTTCATCCTCGCGCTGGAGGAGTCCGGCTACCTGCCGCGCGCGGCCTTCCTGCTGGACCGGATGATGGCCTCGGCCGGCCTGTCCGGGCGTTCGTTCATCCCGCTGCTGTCCAGTTTCGCCTGTGCGGTGCCGGGCATCATGTCCACCCGCAGCATCCAGGACCCGCGCGACCGGCTGGCGACGATCCTGGTCGCGCCGCTGATGACCTGCTCGGCGCGGCTGCCGGTGTACGCGCTGCTGATCGGCGCGTTCATCCCGCAGAAGACGGTGTGGGGCGTGTTCAACCAGCAGGGGCTGGTGCTGTTCGGGCTGTACGCCGCCGGCATCCTTAGCGCGCTGGCGATGTCGTGGACGATGAAGAAGTTCCGCCGCGACAAGGGCGAACACCCGCTGCTGCTGGAACTGCCGTCCTACCGCCTGCCGCATGCGCGCGACCTGGCGGTCGGCCTGTACGAGCGCGGCATGATCTTCCTCAAGCGCGTGGGCGGCATCATCCTCGCCCTGACCATCCTGCTGTGGGTCCTGCTGTCGTTCCCGGAGGCGCCGGCCGACGCCACCCTGCCGGCCATCGACTACAGCTTCGCCGGCCGCATCGGCCACGCGATGGCGGTGTTCTTCGCGCCGCTGGGCTTCAACTGGCAGATATGCATCGCCCTGATCCCGGGCCTGGCCGCGCGCGAAGTGGCGGTGGCCTCGCTGGCCACGGTATACGCGCTGTCGGCGGCCGACGACGATGCCGCCGCGCAGGCGCTGACTCCGCTGATCAGCGACGGCTGGTCGCTGGCCACCGCGCTGTCGCTGCTGGTCTGGTACATCTACGCGCCGATGTGCATCTCCACGCTGGCGACGATCAAGCGCGAGACCAACTCGTGGAAGCAGATGGCGTTCGCCGCCGGCTACCTGTTCGCGGCGGCCTACCTGGCCTCGCTGGTCACCTACCAGATCGCCGTGGCGCTGGGGGCGGGCTGATGGACCGGGGCCTGCTGCTGCAGTACGTCGTCATCGCCCTGGCCGTGCTGGCCAGCGCGTGGGTGGTGCTGAAGAAGCAGTTCCCCGGCACCGTGCGCCGGCTGCGCGGCGCGCTGGCGCTGTGGCTGGCCAGGCCGCAGCGCTCGCCGCGCCTGCAGGCGCTGGGGCGGCGACTGGCGCCGCCGGCAGCGGGTGGCGAAAGTGCCTGCGGCGGTTGCGACAACTGCGGGCCGAATCCGCCGAAGCAGCACTGAGGGCGCGGTTCCTCCATCGTTGCCGTTGGTGTTTGTCTGTAGGACCGGTGTAGGAGCGTCGCCAGTCGCGACC
>JAEWOJ010000012.1 GCA_023399815.1 Pseudomonadota bacterium
CCCGCGGCGGTGAGCGCGCCGGCGGCTCCGGCTCCGGCGGCGTCCGGCCCGGTCGAGGTCAAGGTGCCGGACATTGGCGACTACAGCGGCGTGCCGGTGATCGAGATCCTGGTGGCGGTGGGCGACACGGTGGCCAAGGACCAGGGCCTGGTGACGCTGGAAGTGCCGTCCTCGGCCGCCGGCGTGGTCAAGGAAATCAGGGTCAAGCTCGACGACAAGCTGTCCGAGGGCGACGTGGTGGTCGTGCTGGAAGCCCAGGGCGCCGCGCCCGCGGCCGCCGCCGGCAACGTGGCGCCGGGCAGCAAGCCGCCGGTGACTCCGTCGCACCGCGCGCCGGACCCGGCGGTCGCCGCGAAGGCGCTGCCGTCCACCGGCCGCACCGCCGACATCGAATGCCGCATGGTGGTGCTGGGCGCCGGCCCGGGCGGCTACACCGCCGCGTTCCGCTCGGCCGACCTGGGCATGGATACCGTGCTGGTCGAGCGCTATGCCAGCCTCGGCGGCGTCTGCCTCAACGTCGGTTGCATCCCGTCCAAGGCGCTGCTGCACGCGGCCGAGATCATCGACCACGCCGCGCATGCCGACGAGCTGGGCATCGCCTTCGGCAAGCCGACCATCGCCCTGGACAAGCTGCGCGAGTACAAGGAAAAGGTCGTCGGCCAGCTGACCAAGGGCCTGGCCGGCATGGCCAAGCAGCGCAAGGTGCGCACCGTGCAGGGCGTGGCGAAGTTCGTCTCGGCCAACGAGCTGGAGATCACCGGCGACGACGGCAAGACCCAGCTGCTGCGCTTCGAGCAGTGCATCATCGCCGCCGGTTCGCAGGCGGTGAAGCTGCCCAACTTCCCGTGGGACGACAAGCGCGTGATGGATTCCACCGACGCGCTGGAACTGGCCGAGGTGCCGGGTTCCCTGCTGGTCGTCGGCGGCGGCATCATCGGCCTGGAAATGGCTACCGTGTACAGCGCGCTGGGCGCAAAGGTCACCGTGGTCGAGTTCATGGACCAGCTGATGCCGGGCGCCGACAAGGACCTGGTCAAGCCGCTGGCCGACCGCCTGAAGAAGCAGGGCATCGAGGTCCATCTCAAGACCAAGGCGGCCGGCGTGAAGGCCGAGAAGAAGGGCATCACCGTCAGCTTCGAGGCGGCGGCCGAAGGAGAGAAGCCGGCGCTGGAAAGCGCCACCTTCGACCGCGTGCTGGTGGCCGTGGGCCGCGCGCCGAACGGCAAGAAGATCGATGCCGACAAGGCCGGCGTCGAAGTCACCGACCGCGGCTTCATTCCCGTGGACCGGCAGATGCGCACCAACGTGCCGCACATCTTCGCCATCGGCGACGTCGTCGGCAACCCGATGCTGGCGCACAAGGCCACGCACGAGGGCAAGCTGGCCGCGGAAGTGGCCTTCGGCGAGAAGAAGGAGTGGGTGGCGCGCGTGATCCCGTCGGTGGCCTACACCAACCCGGAGATCGCCTGGGTCGGCGTTACCGAGACCGAGGCCAAGGCCAAGGGGCTGAAGGTCGGCGTGGCCAAGTTCCCGTGGGCGGCCAGCGGCCGCGCCATCGGCATCGGCCGCACCGAGGGCTTCACCAAGCTGGTGTTCGACGAGGAAACCCACCGCGTCATCGGCGGCGCCATCGTCGGCGTGCACGCCGGCGAACTGCTGGCCGAGATCGGCCTCGCCATCGAGATGGGCGCCGAGGCCGAGGACATCGGCCACACCATCCACGCCCACCCCACGCTCAGCGAGTCGGTGGCGATGGCCTCGGAGATCTACGACGGCACCATCACCGACCTGTACATCCCGAAGAAGAAGTAAGCTGCACACGGACCGATCGTCACGACGCCCCTTCACCGGGGCGTCGTTGTTTGCGGACATGACAGGGAGGACGGCGATGTTGCGTGCAGTCGTGGTGATGGCGGTAGTGGCATGGGCGGGCAATGCCTGCGCCGGGGAAGAGGATCCGGAACTGGCGGCGGCGCTGTCGAAGTGCCCCGGTGCGGCGAGGTTCGTCAAGGCGGAGGAAGCGCGCAGGGCGGAGGATGCGCGCCGCTGGGCCGGCATCACGCCCAGCGCGCCGCAGCTGCGCGAGCAGTTGCTGGAGATGGCGCGCATCGACCAGGACGCGCGCGACGGCGACTGGTCGCAGGCGATGATCGAGAGGATGCTGGCGGTGGACGCGGCCAACCTGCCGAAGATCAAGCAGATCGTTGCCGACCATCACGGCCTGCCCGGCGTGGCCAAGGTGGGCGTGGACGGCACCGCTGCGGCATGGGTGCTGGTGCAGCATGCCGACACCGACGCGGCCTTCCAGCAGCAGGTGCTGGAACGCCTGGTACCGATGGTGGAAAGCGGTGAGGTCTCCGCGCGCGAGTTCTCGCTGCTGGTTGATCGCGTGCTGGTCAATACCGGCAGGCCGCAGCGTTACGGCAGCCAGTTGGCGGGGGTCAGCAGCAGGTGGCAGCCCAAGCCGATGGAGGCGCCGGAACAGGTCGACCAGCGCCGTGCCGAGCTGGGCCTGATGCCGCTGGCCGACTACCTGTGCGTCGCCGCGGAGATGTTCCCGGCGCCGGCCACCGACGCGGACGGGAAGTTGCTGTAAGGCGCGCCAGCCGGCAGGGCGGAGCCATGCGCCGCTGGCGCTTTCCGGGGAAGGCCACGTGCCGGGCATGGCTCGGCACTAATGGCAGCGTGGCAGCGCGGGCCGGAATGCAGGACGGGATGGAATCCCGGCAACACGCGTCATGCGATGTCCGCTGAAACCGCGATCGCGCTGCGCTCCTTCCGGCTGGCAGCCTTTCCTGCAGGACGACGTGCCAGGCGCCGCCTGGCACGTACGCCGCGCGTCAGAACGACAGGCTCACGCCCGCCAGCGGGCCCTTGAACTCCTGCTTCAGGCCGATCACGCCGTCGCTGCCGCGCTTGTCGGCATCCAGCTTGAACCAGTCGTAGCCGGCGAAGATGCCGAAGTTCGGGTTGAAGTTGTACTGCACGATGGCATTGGCGCGGCTCAGGTCGCCCTTGTAGTCGTCGAAGCTGCCCCAGCGCGTGTTGAGGTACTGGCCCTGCAGGTTGATCAGCCAGTGCTCGGACGGAGTGAAGGTCAGGCGCGCGCCGACCACCGGCGCGATGCCGTCGGTCTTCTCGTCGAGGAACTGCCCCTGGTACAGGTCGCCGAGATCGGCGTAGGCCTTGCCGGAGACCTTGGCGTACTCGGCGCCGAGCTGCAGGCCGAGGTCGAAGCGGTCGCCGTCGACCACGGAATAGTCGTACACCAGGCTCGCCACCTGGTACTTCAGCTCGCCCTTGACGAAGCTGCCGGCCGGCACGGTGGCGCCGTCGAAGCTCACGCCGTCGTCCAGCGTCTCGCGGCGGTCCTTGTCGTACCGGAAGTAGTCGAAGATCAATCGCTGGCGGTCGCCGAAGCGGAACACGCCATCCACGCGCGGCTCCCATTCCCTGCTGCCGAGGTCGAAGTCGCGGTTGAACATGGCATCCCCGCCGTCGCCGTCGATGCTGCCGCGCAGGGTGTTGGACGAATCGATGTGCATCGCGCCCAGGCGCAGGGTGAGGCGTGGATCCTGCTCGGCGGCGCGGGCGGGAGTGGGATGCAGGAAGGAGAGGACAAGCGCGCAGGACGCGCAGCTCAGGGTGCAGCGGGAAAATCGCATCGTTGGTTCGCTCCGTCTGTGGAATCCGGAGCGGCCACCTTGGCCGAGGCGCCGTACCACCGGCGTGACCGGCAGGTGCACGGGATGTGCAAGTGCAGCGAGGTGGCCCGTCGCGGGCCACCTCGCCCATCCGTCCGTCGCGCACATCGACGAGGTAATGGCGGCGGACGTGAAGGTCTGACACGCCGGCGGCGGCGAAGTTCCGCATGTTGCGGTGCAAAAGACGGGGTTGCGCCCCGGCCCTGGGGGTGGTCGAAAAATCCAGCAAATGCGGCCACTTGCACCCGGCAGGGGGACGGCTTGTGGCGGTTGTCTCGCAAAATGTCCCGCTGTTATACTTTCGCGGCTCGACGAGACGCCCTTGCGCGGTTCGGCTCTTCCCTTTACCTACGGCAGGACACTTTGACGTGCTGAACTCCGTTGACGCGGGTCGGCGACTGATGTTGCGCGCCGCGGTCTACCCGCTGGCCGCAGTGGTGGTCCTGGCGCTGGCCTTCCTGTTCATGGGGCCGAGGTACGCGCTCGGCGCGCTCGTTTCGGGCGTGACGGTGGTGGCGGGAACGGCGCTGGCCGCGTGGGTGGGGCTCGGTGGCGGCGTCCAGGCCGCCGGCTCGGCGATGATCCGCCTGTTCCTGGGGTTCGCGCTGAAGATCGTGCTGATCGTTGTTGTGCTGGTGCTGGCGTTCGTCTGGTGGCAGCTTCCTCCTTTGGCGCTGCTGGCGGCAATTCCAGTGGCGCTGATGTTCCAGGTTCTGGCCTTGGCCAGACGTTGATCGAATTCATAAAGGTTCCGGACTCATGGCGGGCGAGGCTCTAACCCCTACCTCCTACATCCAGCATCACCTGAAGAACCTGACCGCTCCGGTCGGTGACGGCCAGGGGATGTTCTGGCATATCCATGTCGACACGATCGTCACCTCGGTGCTGCTGGGTCTGCTGATGGTGTTCGCCTTCTGGCTGGCCACCCGCAAGGCCACGTCCGGCGTGCCGGGCAAGTGGCAGGCCTTCGTCGAGATCTGCCTGGAGTTCGTCGACCGCCAGGCCAAGGACACCTACCACGGCAAGAGCAAGCTGGTGACGCCGATCGCGATCACCGTGTTCTTCTGGATCCTGCTGATGAACACGGTCAAGATGATCCCGGCCGACTTCATCGCCATTCCGCTGGGCTGGGCGGGCATCCACGAGTGGAAGCCGGTGCCGACCGCCGACGTCAATGCCACCCTGGGCATGTCGATCAGCGTGTTCTTCCTGATGTTCTTCTTCGCGCTCAAGTCCAAGGGACTGGTCGGCTTCGTCAAGGAATTCCTGACCGCGCCGTTCGGCAAGTGGATGATGCCGTTCAACCTGATCCTCAACATCGTCGAGTGGCTGAGCAAGCCGATCTCGCTGGCGATGCGACTGTTCGGCAACATGTTCGGCGGCGAGATCGTGTTCCTGCTGATCTGGGTGCTGGGCGGCGCAAGCCTGCTGG
>JAEWOJ010000077.1 GCA_023399815.1 Pseudomonadota bacterium
ACCAGCCCGGGCAGCACGCCTTCGCGCGCCAGCAGGATGTTCAGCCGGTCCAGCAGCTCGACGTGCCGCTCCAGCGCCTGCCGCTCGAACACGTGGTAGAGCTGCTGCTGCGCTTCCAGATTCAGGCCCAGCCGCTCGCCGCAGTCGCGCAGGATCCGGCACAGTGCGTGCGGTCCCACCGGCAGGCGCTCGACGTCGAACGCCGACTGCGCGGCGAGCACGCCGAAGCGCTGCCCGAGCAGCTGCAGGTGCGACTGCGCGCGGTAGCTTTCGCGCCGCGCCATCTCGTGCAGGATGATGTCGCGGTCGATGTCGGTATCGGTCACCAGGGTCATCGCCGGCACCGCCGCGGCGGGCGCCGCGCCGGGCACCGATGGTTCCCGCAGCCGGGCCAGGTCGTTGGCCAGCGCGTCCAGGAACCAGCCGGGGAACTCGGCCGCATGCACGCCCAACTGGCGGATCTGCACGTAGACGTCCGACTGGACCTGGCTGTTGCGGGCCTTCTCGGCCAGGCCGAACAACTCGCGCTCCAGCTGCACCATGGTCAGCTGCAGCGGCGAGGCCAGGACCTGGGCGACCACGCCGTGGACGGCTTCGAGCAGGTGGTGCACGCGTTCGGGGACCGGCGCGCCGGAGAGCCGGGCCAGCGCCTGGCTGGACGAGGTTGCTGCAATGCCTGACATCCGATGTACGTTCCACGCCCCCAGATGGGCGATTTCTAACATTTCGCCGGGGATGCCGCCACTTGCGCGAGGGAGGCGGGCCGCCGGCCGCGCCCTGTTCAGGGCAGGAAGAGCTCGACCACGTCGTTGGTGAAGCGCCGCCCCAGCTCGGTGGGCACGATGCGTCCGCCGTCGTGCAGCAGCCAGCCGCGCTCGACCGCGACGGCCAGCGCCGGCCGCAGCGCGCCGCGGTCCAGTCCGGTGCGCGACTCGAAGTCGCGCAGGGTGAAGCCTTCGTGCAGGCGCAGCAGGTTGAGCATGTATTCGAACGGCAGGCGCGCCGCGTCGATCACGTCGTCGCCACCGATCGAGGCGGGCGTGCCGGCGCTGTCCATGTACGCCTGCGGGTGCTTGTGCTTCCAGCGGCGCAGCACGTGCTGCTGCGCGCCGGAGCTGATCTTGCCGTGCGCGCCGGCGCCGATGCCCAGGTAGTCGCCGAAGCGCCAGTAGTTGAGGTTGTGCGCGCACTGCCAGCCGTCGCGGGCGTAGGCGCTGACTTCGTACTGGCCGTAGCCGGCCTGCGCCAGCAGCGCCTGGCAATGCTCCTGGATGTCCCAGGCACTGTCTTCGTCGGGAATGCCCTGCGGCGGACGCGCGAAGAACACCGTGTTCGGCTCCAGCGTCAGCTGGTAGTGCGAGATGTGGGTGGGGGCCAGCGCGAAGGCGCGTTCCAGATCGTGCTCGGCCTGCGCCAGGGTCTGCTCCGGCAGCGCGTACATCAGGTCGATGTTGAAGTTGTCGTAGCCGGCGTCCTGCGCCAGCTTGACCGCGCGTTCGGCCTCGCCGCTGTCGTGGATGCGGCCCAGGCGCTTGAGCGCCTCATCGTCGAAGCTCTGGATGCCGAAGCTGATGCGGTTCACGCCGGCGGCGCGGTAGCGGTCGAAGCGGCCGTGCTCGGCGGTGCCGGGGTTGGTCTCCAGGGTCACTTCCAGGTTCGGCGCGAAGCGCAGCCGCGCGCTGGCTGCCTGCAGGAAGCGGTCGATCGCCTCGGGCGGGAACAGGCTGGGCGTGCCGCCGCCGAAGAACACGCTGTTGACCACCCGGCCCCAGACCAGCGGCAGGTCCTGGTCGAGGTCGCGGATCAGCGCATCGACATAGGCGTCGAACGGCAGCGCGCCCTTGCCGGCGTGCGAGTTGAAATCGCAATACGGGCATTTGCGCACGCACCAGGGCAGGTGCACGTACAGCGACAGCGGCGGCGGGACCAGTTGGACCCCGTCGGGCGCGTCGCAGCCGCAGGCGTCGTCGTGGACGTGGGAATGCGCGTTCATCGCCGGCCTCAGGGCGCGAGCCGGCTGGACAGCCTGTGCAGCAGCTGCTGCAGTGCCCTGGCGCGGTGGCTGCGGCCATTCTTCTGCTGCGGCGTCATCTGCGCGGCGGTCAGGCCCAGTTCCTCGTCCAGGAACACCGGGTTGTAGCCGAAGCCGTGGGTGCCGCGCGGTTCGTCGATGATGCGGCCTTCCCAGCTGCCTTCGCAGATCAGCGGCTGCGGATCGGTGGCGTGGCGCAGCAGCACGATCACCGCGTAGAAACGCGCGCCGCGGCGTTCGGCCGGCACGTCGCGCAGCGCCTCGAGCAGCTTGGCGTTGTTGGCGGCATCGTCGGTGGGGCTGCCGGCGTAGCGCGCGCTGTACAGGCCGGGCGCGCCGTCGAGGGCGTCGACGATCAGGCCGGAGTCGTCGGCCAGCGCCGGCAGGCCGGTGGCCTCGCAGGCGTGGCGCGCCTTGATCAGCGCGTTCTCGACGAAGGTCAGCCCGGTTTCCGGCACGTCGCCCACGCCCAGCTCGCGCTGCGGCACGATCTGCAGCGGCAGGTCGGCCAGCATGGCCTGCAGTTCCTTCAGCTTGCCTGCGTTGCCGCTGGCCAGGACCAGTTTCATTGCTTGGGCTCCAGCAGGTCCCAGGTGTTGCCGTACAGGTCGCGGAACACCGCGACGGTGGCGTAGGGTTCCTCGCGCGGGGCTTCAAGGAATTCGACGCCGCGCCCGGTCATCGCGGCGTGATCGCGGCGGAAATCGTCGGTGTGGAGGAAGAAGCCGACCCGGCCGCCGGTCTGGTTGCCGATGCGGCCGCGCTGTTCCGCGTCGCTGGCGCGGGCCAGCAGCAGGGCGGCGCCGCTGCCGTCGGCCGGCCCGACCACGACCCAGCGCTTGTGGCCCTGGTCGATGTCCTCCAGCAGCTGGAAACCGAGCTTGCCGGTGTACCAGGCGATGGCTTCGTCGTAGTCGGCCACCAGCAGCGTGACCAGGGCGATGCGCCGGTTCATGCCTGCGCCAATGCCGCCTGCTGGGCGGCGAACAGGTCGCCGATGCCCTGCTCGGCCAGCGCCAGCAGCGCGTCCAGCTCGTCGCGGCGGAAGGCATGGCCCTCGGCGGTGCCCTGCAGCTCGATGAAGCCGCCGCCGTCGTTCATCACCACGTTCATGTCGGTGTCGCAGTCGCTGTCCTCGGCATAGTCCAGGTCCAGCACCGGCACGCCCTGGTAGATGCCGACCGACACCGCCGCCACCGCGCCGAACACGGGATTGCGCTTGATCTCGCCGCGCTTGAGCAGGACGTTCACCGCGTCCACCAGCGCCACGTAGGCGCCGGTGATGGCCGCGGTGCGGGTGCCGCCATCGGCCTGCAGCACGTCGCAGTCCAGGGTGATGGTGCGCTCGCCCAGCGCGTTGCGGTCGATGCAGGCGCGCAGGGTGCGGCCGATCAGGCGCTGGATCTCCAGCGTGCGCCCGCCCTGCTTGCCGCGCGCGGCCTCGCGGTCGCTGCGGGTGTGGGTGGAGCGCGGCAGCATGCCGTATTCGGCGGTCACCCAGCCTTCGCCCTTGCCGCGCAGGAAGGCCGGCACGCGGTTCTCGACGCTGGCGGTGCACAGCACGCGGGTATTGCCGAAGCTCACCAGCACCGAGCCTTCGGCGTGGCGGGTGAAGCCGCGTTCGAGGGTGACGGTGCGCAGCTGGTCGGCCTGGCGGCCGCTGGGACGGGAAAAGGTCATGGAAGGTCCGGGTTGCAGAGGGGGCTTCTCCCTGCGGGAGAAGACGCCCCGGAGGGGCGGATGAGGGTACGGGCGAAACCCCGCCGCAATGCGCCGTGCGCCGCGCCGGTACCGCTCTCCCGCTGGGGAAAAGGGGCGCTAGGGTACCATTCGCCCTTTGCCGAACACCGGAAATCCACATGATCCGAAGCATGACCGCCTATGCCGGCGGCGAACGCGTCACGCCCTGGGGCACCCTCGGCTGCGAGCTGCGTTCGGTCAACCACCGTTTCCTCGAAGTGGGGGTGCGGCTGCCGGAAGAGCTGCGCGCGCTGGAACCGCAGCTGCGCGAGCGCGTGGCCGGGCGCATCAGCCGCGGCAAGCTGGACCTGGTCATGCGCCTGCGCGCGCCCGAGGCGGCGCCGACGCTGGCGGTCGACGAGGCGCTGGTCGACCAGCTGGGCGACCTGGCGCGGCGCCTGCACTCGCGCTTTCCGGACATGCGCATCGGCTTCACCGAACTGCTGGCCTATCCGGGCGTGCTGCGCGGCGAGGCGGTCGATGCCACGGCGCTGCACGCCGAGGCGCTGGCGCTGCTGGACGCGACGATCGACGGCTTCGTCGCAGCGCGCGAGCGCGAAGGCGCCAAGCTGGCCGAGGCGATCAGCGAGCGCGTGGATGCGATCGAACGCATCGCCGGCGAGGTGCGCGAGCTGATCCCCGCCATCCGCGAGGGCCAGCGCGCCAAGCTGGCCGCGCGCCTGGCCGACCTGCCGCACCCGGTCGATCCGGGCCGCGCCGAGCAGGAACTGGTGATGTGGCTGCAGAAGCTCGACGTGGACGAGGAGCTGGACCGGCTCGGCAGCCACGTCGCCGAGATCCGCCGCGTGCTGCGCCAGCGCGAGCCGGTCGGCCGCCGCCTGGATTTCCTGCTGCAGGAATTCAACCGCGAGGCCAACACCCTCGGTTCCAAGTCGGTGGACAGCCGCACCTCCAACGCCGCGGTCGAGCTGAAGGTGCTGATCGACCAGATCCGCGAGCAGGTGCAGAACATCGAGTGACGCCGTGGCGGGCGCTGCGGCGCCCGCGGCGCGGGCCGCTCAGCGCACGTCGATGCCGGGCGATCCTGCCCGCAGATGGCCCACCACCGCGGCCTGGGCGAAGCCCGCGTCGTGGAAGGCGGCCAGCACCGCGTCCGCCGCCTCGGGCGCGCACGACACCAGCAGGCCGCCGCTGGTCTGCGGATCGGTCAGCAGCGGCTGCCAATGCGCCGGCAGCGCGTCGGCCAGGCGCACGTCGGCGCCGTACGAGGCCCAGTTGCGGCTGGAGGCGCCGGTCACACAGCCGCGCTGCAGCAGCTCCAGCGCCTGCGGCAGCAGCGGCACCCGCGCGCTGTCCACCTCGGCGGCCACGCCGCTGGCGCGGCACACTTCCAGCAGGTGGCCGAGCAGGCCGAAGCCGGTGACGTCGGTCATCGCGTGCACGCCGTCCAGCGCGGCCAGCGGCACGCCGACGCTGTTCAGGCGGGTGGTGGCGGCGAGCATCTGCCGGTAGCCGTCCGCATCCAGCAGTTCCTTCTTCAGCGCCGACGAATACACGCCCACGCCCAGCGGCTTGCCCAGCACCAGCGCATCGCCGGCGCGGGCGTCGGCGTTGCGCTTGAGCCGTCGCGGATCGAGCACGCCGATCGCGGCCAGGCCGTAGATCGGCTCGACCGAATCGATGCTGTGGCCGCCGGCGACGACGATGCCGGCATCGGCGCAGGCGCGCTCGCCGCCCTGCAGGATGCCGCGGATGGTGTCCTGCGGCAGGGTGTTGACCGGCATGCCGACGATGGCCAGCGCGAACAGCGGCCGCGCGCCCATCGCGTACAGGTCCGACAGCGCGTTGGTGGCGGCGATGCGGCCGAAGTCGAACGGGTCGTCGACGATCGGCATGAAGAAATCGGTGGTGGCGACGATGGCCTGGCGCTCGTCGAGGCGGTACACCGCCGCGTCGTCGCTGGTCTCGCGGCCGACCAGCAGTTCCGGCGGCGCGGGGAAGGCGGGCGCGTCGCGCAACAGCTCGGCCAGCACGCCCGGCGCGATCTTGCAGCCGCAGCCGCCGCCATGGGCCAGCGAGGTCAGGCGGCGCGGGGCATCGGCGGTGGCGGGGGACTGCGCGTGCGTGGCCATGCCGACACCTCCTGCGGAAAGACGATGGCGGAAGGCAGCAGGAGTCGAACCTACCAGGGAGCGATCGACGCCCCCTGCTGGGTTTGAAGCCCAGCCGCATGCCCGGATGCGCATGCCTCCCAAAAGTACCCGGCGACGACGGCCAGGGCCGTTCGACTCAAGCGCCGACCGCGTTCCATTGCAGGTCGCCGCGCGGCCGGTGGGTATCGCCGACGCGGCGAGTGTAGCCAACGCGATTGAAGAACTCCAAGATCTGGATGCTGCGTTTGCGGCCCAGGCCGATGGCGTCGCGGAAGCCCGCCGCATCGACGCTGCCGGTGTCCTGCGACAGCCGGGCGAGGGTGGCTGCCAGCTCGGCGATCCGTGCTGGCGCGTAGAACAGGTCCGGCACCACCTGGAACAGTTCGCCGCGCGCGGCGGCGCGGCGCAGTGCGGCGCGCAGTTCGTCTTCGCCGATGCCCAGCGACGTGGCAAGGGTGCGCACCCAGGGCGGATCGAAGCGGCCCGCCTCCAGCAGCGGCAGCACGCGTTGCAGCAGCGCGCGCTCGCGCTCGGGCGGCGCGTGCTCATGTCCGGGCAGGCGCCACCACGCGCCCTGGCGCTGCACGCTGCCATCGTCGTGCAGGTCCTGCAGCAGCGCCTGCCACAGGCCCGGCGCCAGCGCGGGCAGGGTGCTGCGCTGCAGGCGGCCGCTGTCCACGCCGGGTTCGTCCGGCCGCCGCTGGTGCCAGCCGCGCAGCGATTCGATCACCTGCGCGCGCAGCGCCTGCCAGTGCGTGTCGAGGATCAGCACGTCGTCCTCGCGGGTGGCGATGCGGCGTGCGGCCGCCGGCATCGCGATGCGCTCGGCCGGGCGCCGGCAGTAGCGCTGCAGTGCCGCCACGGGAATGCCGTGCGGCGCCTGCTGCAGCAGCGGGCCGATGCCTGCGCCGGCCGCCAGCCGTTGCAGTGCCGCCAGCCAGGCCAGCCGCGCGGGGCTGCGGCGCCGGCGTTGCGGCGGATCGGGGTCGAGCACCACGCCGCCGCCGAGGGTGGCGGTGGCGGCCGAGTCGCGGGCGATGAAGCGGTCGCCGCACATCGCGCAGACCGGGCTGTCGAACACCAGCTGCACGAGGCGCCCGTCGCCGGGATCGCGGTCTTCCAGCAGCACCACGTGGGCCTGCCGGTGCATCGTGCCCCAGTGGATGTGCAGCGGCATCCAGTCGCGCAGCGGCGGCGCCTGCGCGGCCAGGCGCAGGCGCACGTCGACACGGGTGGTGGCCAGCAGCGCGCGCGGGTCGGCGATCCAGTCGCCGCGGGCGATGTCCTCGCGGGCGATCGCGGCCAGGTTCAGCGCGCAGCGCTGCCCGGCCACGGCGCGGTCGCTGGCCTGGTTCTGCGCATGGATGCTGCGCACGCGCACCTCGGTGCCTGCCGGCATCAGGCGCACGTGCGCGCCGACGTCGATCCCGCCGCCATGCACGGCGCCGGTCACCAGGGTGCCGTGGCCGGCCAGCGAGAACACGCGGTCCACCGGCATCCGGAACAGTTCGGCGCGCAGCCCGGCCAGGCGCTCGGAGGCATCGCCGGCGGCCAGGACATGCAGGTGGTCGCGCAGCGCGGCGATGCCGGGATCGTCGGCGGCGGTGCTGTTGCAGGCGAACAATGGCGCGCCGTGCAGCGGCGTGCCGGCCAGCAGGGTGGTGACTTCGGCTTCGACCTCGGCGATGCGCGCGGCATCGACGCGGTCGATCTTGGTCAGCGCCACCGCGCCGCGGTCCACGCCCAGCAGTTGCAGGATCGCCAGGTGCTCGCGGGTCTGCGGCATCACCCCGTCGTCGGCGGCGACCACCAGCAGGGCGACGTCGATGCCGGTCGCGCCGGCCACCATGGTGTGCACGAAACGCTCGTGGCCGGGCACGTCGACGAAGCCCAGCGTGGCCTCGGCGTGGCCTTCCGCGCTCGCGATGGGCACGTAGGCGTAGCCGAGTTCGATCGAGATGCCGCGTGTACGCTCTTCCTGCAGGCGGTCGGTCTCGATGCCGGTCAGCGCGCGCACCAGGGCGGTCTTGCCGTGGTCGATATGGCCCGCGGTACCGACGATCATGCGTGCAGCGCGCTCCACTGCGCCAGGAAGGCGGCTTCGTCGGTCGGCGCCAGGCAGCGCAGGTCCAGCCACAGGGCGTCGTCGGCGATATGGCCCAGCACCGGGCGCGGCAGCCCGCGCAGGCACCTGCCGAGGCGGTCCAGCCCGCCGCGCCCGGCCGCGGCGATGCGCAGGCCGGCGCTGGGCAACTGCGACTGTGGCTGCGCGCCGCTGCCGACCTGGCTGTGCAGGGCCGCGACCGCCACCGTGTACCGCGGCGCCAGTGCCTGTTGCAGCGGTTCCAGCAGGCGCTGGGCCTGGGCGTGGATGTCGGCGGCCGTGCGGGTCAGCGCGCGCAGCGTCGGCAGGCGTCGCGGCAGCAGCTCGGGCTCGCGGTACAGCGCCAGCACGGCTTCCAGCGCGGCCAGGCCCATCTTGTCCATGCGCAGTGCGCGCTTGAGCGGGTTGCGGTTGATCCGCGCGACCAGGTCGGCGCGGCCGGCGATGATGCCGGCCTGCGGCCCGCCCAGCAGCTTGTCGCCGCTGAATGCCACCAGGTCGGCGCCGGCCGCCAGCGTTTCCTGCACGGTCGGCTCGTGCGGCAGGCCGAAGGCGGCCAGGTCGCACAGGCTGCCGCTGCCCAGGTCCACCGCCAGCGGCAGGCCATGTCCATGCGCGATCGCCGCCAGCCGCGCGGTATCGACCCTGGCGGTGAAGCCGGTGATCGCGTAGTTGCTGGCATGCACTTCCATCAGCAGCGCGGTGCGCGTGCCGATGGCGTCGGCGAAGTCGGCCGGATGGGTGCGGTTGGTGGTGCCCACTTCCCGCAGCCGCGCGCCGGCGCTGCGCATCACGTCGGGAATGCGGAAGGCGCCGCCGATCTCCACCAGTTCGCCGCGCGAGACCACGACTTCGCGGCGGTTGGCCAGGCTGTTGAGCAGCAGCAGTACCGCCGCGGCGTTGTTGTTGACCACGGTGGCTGCTTCGGCGCCGGTCAGCTCGCGCAGCAGCGCCTGCACGCGCGCGTCGCGGTCGCCGCGACGGCCGCTGGCGAGGTCCAGTTCCAGGTCGACCGGCACGGTCATGGCGCGGGTCACCGCCTGCACCGCTTCGGCCGGCAGCAGGGCGCGGCCCAGGTTGGTGTGCAGCACGGTGCCGGTCAGGTTGAACAGCGGTTGCAGGTCCTGGCGCGCGTCGGCCGCCAGCGCGTCATCGATGGCTGCGACCAGGGCGCTGCCATCGATGGCCTGGCGCAGCTGTTCGGCCGGCAGCCCGTCGCCGGCGATGCATTCGCGCAGCCGTTGCAGGTGCTGGCGCAGCAGCTGCGCGACGCGGCTGTGGCCGTGGCGCTCGATCAGGCCCGACAGCTCCGGCAGCCGCAGCAGGCGGTCCAGCGAGGGCAGGGCGGCGGCCGTGGCGGCCGGGGGCGCGGCGCGCGGCATCGGCTCAGTCCCCGGTGGCCTGCCACAGCAGCGGGTTCTGGCTGGCGCGCAGGTAGCCTTCCTCGCCCAGCAGCAGGTCCAGCGCCAGCGTGCCCAGGTCGTCGGCCACCGGCTCCACGCCCGGGTCGCGTTCCAGGTACAGGATCTTGCGGTAGCTGTGGCAGTGGTCGCAGGTCTCCGCGCGCACCGCCGCTTCGCGCGCGGTGGCCGCCTCGTCGCCGCCGGCGACGGTCAACGCGCGGTAGCTGATGTCCTTGCCGGCAGTGCCGCACTGGCTGCACTGCACGCGCACGAAGTGCCACTGGCAGGCGCACAGCGCGCACGACAGGTAGCGGTAGGACGCATACGGCGCCCGCGCCTGCACCACGCTGGCCACCGGCAGCGTGCCGCACAGCGGGCACAGGCCGGGAGCATCGGCCATGGGGGCCAGTTCGGTCGGCAGGAAGCTCTGCTCCAGCACCGTCCAGTACACCTGCAGCGCGGCCATCACGAACGGGGCGGCGACCACGTCGATGGGCGCGGCGGCATTCACTTCCAGGATCGCGTCGGCCTGCGCGTCCAGCCACGCGTCGCTGGCCTCGGCCACGCGCTGCAGTTCGCCGCCGGTCTCGGCCGGCAGTCCCGGCAATGCCGCGCAGTGCCGGCACAGCTGGCGCAACCCGTCGCGCCACCATCCGTCGCGTATCAGGCTCGCCGCCGGCAGCCGGGGCATGCCGGCGCTCGCGGCGGCCAGTGGTTGCTGTGCGCGCGCCCGTGCCTGCAGGTCGGCGCGCACCTGCGGCGCCAGCCCGTCCTGCAGTTCCTGCTGCGCATCGCACAGCGCGGCCAGCAGCTGCAGGTAGCCGCCGATGGCGCTGTCCGCGGCCAGCGTGCGCAGGCGCGAGGCGCGGTCGGCGAACAGCGTCGGGGCATCGGGCAGGATGATGCGGGGAACGTCGCGCGAGCCGAGCGTCTCGATCTCGCCGGGTTCGAGGATGCGTTGCGCCATGCGGGTTCGGCCAGGGGAATCAGCCGCTATCCTCGCCGCTGCCGGCGATGGCGTCCAGCGCGCTTCAGCCCTGTTCGCGGCGCCTGCGCAGCACTTCGCGGAACCACTGCCGATGGTGCTTGAACGCCCAGCCGTAGCTGACCTTGCCCTCGGTCATCGCCTGCACCGAACCCTTGATCCAGATCGCCGCGTAGATGTGCACCACGATGGCGCAGATCAGCGCCCAGCCGAACAGCGCATGGGCCAGCATCGAGAAGCGGATCACGCCGATCGGGAAGAGATGGCTGAAGTACTGGCGCCAGATCACGAATCCGGTCAGCAGCAGCGCCGTCAGGCAGCCGATGATGGCCCAGAACAGCATCTTCTGGCCGGCGTTGAAGCGGCCGACCGGCGGCAGCTTCTCGTCCTCGTTGAGCAGCACCTCGCGCATGTCGCGCATCCAGGCGATGTCGTTGGCGGTGGGCAGGTTGTCGCGCCACATCTTCACCGCCAGCAGGGCGAAGCCCACGACCATGGCCAGGCCGGTGAACGGGTGCAGGATGCGCGTCCACGGCCCGCCGCCGAACAGCTGGGTCAGCGGGAACAGGGCCGGGTGGAACAGGGCCAGGCCGGACAGCGCGGTCAGCACGAAGCAGATCGCCACGAGCCAGTGGTTGATGCGGGTCGGCGCCCGGTAGCGCACGATCTGCCGCGGGCGGGACGCGTGGTTCATGGCCGCTCCTCCTCGATCTTCTCGGCGTCGCGTTCGGCCTCTTTCTCTTCTTCCTCGTTCACCGTGTTGCGGCCGACGCCGATGTAGTGCAGGAAACCGGCGAAGGCGGTGGCGGCGATGGCCAGCACGCCCAGCGGCTTGGCCACGCCCTTCCACACTTCCACCATCGGGCTGATGCGCGGGTCCTTGGGCAGGTCGGCATACAGTTCGGGCCTGTCGGCATGCTGCAGCACGTACATGACGTGGGTGCCGCCGACGCCGGCCGGGTCGTACAGGCCGGCATGCTCGTAGCCGCGCGATTTCAGGTCCTCGATGCGCTCGGCGGCGTGCTCGGTCATCGTCTGCTTGCTGCCGAAGGTGATCGCGCCGGTCGGGCAGGTCTTCACGCAGGCCGGTTCCTGGCCCACCGCCACCCGGTCCGAGCACAGCGTGCACTTGTAGGCCTTGTGGTCCTTCTTGGAAATGCGCGGCACGTTGAACGGACAGCCGGTCACGCAGTAGCCGCAGCCGATGCAGTTCTCCTCGTGGAAATCGACGATGCCGTTGGCGTACTGGACGATCGCGCCCGGCGAGGGACAGGCCTTCAGGCAGCCGGGGTCCTGGCAGTGCATGCAGCCTTCCTTGCGGATCAGCCATTCCAGCTTGCCCTGCTCGTCCTCGTACTCGCGGAACTTCATCACCGTCCACGACTGGTCGCTCAGGTCGGGCGGGTTGTCGTAGCTGCCGACGCAGCTGCCGACCTCGTCGCGCAGGTCGTTCCATTCCATGCAGGCGACCTGGCAGGCCTTGCAGCCGATGCACTTGCTGATGTCGATCAGCTTGGCGACCTGGCCGGCGTGGGCGCCGCGCGCCTCCGGCGATGGCGTGGTGGTGGCCGAGCGGCGGATGATGTCCAGGGATTGCAATGACATGGCGCGTCTCCTACACCTTCTCGACCTTGACCAGGATGCACTTGGATTCGGGCGTCTGCGAATTACCGTCGCCGATGGCATTGGTCAGCGTGTTGGCGATGTAGCCGGGCTTGGCCGCGCCCAGGAAGCCCCAGTGGATCGGCACGCCGACCTGGTGCACGGTGCGGCCGTCGATCTGCAGCGGCTTGATGCGCTTGGTCACCATCGCCACCGCCTCGATATGGCCACGCTTGGAGCTCACGCGCACGCGGCTGCCGTTGCCGATGCCCAGCTCGTCGGCCAGCGCCGCGCCGATCTCGACGAACTGCTCGGGCTGGATGATCGCGTTGAGCCTGCCGTGCTTGGTCCAGAAGTGGAAATGCTCGGTCAGCCGGTAGGTGGTGGCCACGTGCGGGAACTCGTCCGGCGAGCCGATCTGCGCGCGGTCGCTGGCGAACACGCGCGCGGCCGGGTTGTTCAGCGTCACCGCCTGGCCCGGGCTCAGCGGGTTGCTGCGCAGCGGCGTGTCGAACGGCTCGTAGTGCTCCGGGAACGGGCCCTCGGCCATGCCGGCCTTGGCGAAGAAGCGGGCGATGCCTTCGGGGTTCATGATGAACGGGCCCATGCCGCCGGCCGGGTCTTCGTCGGCCTTGTAGTCGGGCACGTCGATGCCGCCCCAGCTTTTCCCGTTCCAGGCGATCAGCGTGCGCTTCGGGTCGAAGGGCTGGCCGGCCACGTCGCAGGAGGCGCGGTTGTACATCACCCGGCGGTTGGCCGGCCACGCCCAGGCCCAGCCCAGGGTGTTGCCGATGCCGCTGGGGTCGCTGTTGTCGCGCCGCGCCATCATGTTGCCGTTCGGCCCCCAGGCGCCGATGTAGATCCAGCAGCCTGACGCGGTGCTGCCGTCGTCGCGCAGTTCGCCGAACGCGGCCAGCTGCTCGCCGGCCCTGCGCACCGGCCTGGTCGGGTCCTTCGGGTCGAACACGTCCACCAGTGCCTTGCCGTTGTATTCCATCGCCAGTTCTTCCGGCGTCGGCAGTTCCGGGTTGGAATACTTCCAGGCCAGGTCGCGCACCGGGTCCCACCAGGCGCCGCCGTCCTTCTCGTACATCGCCTTGATGCGGTGGAACAGCTCGGACATGATCTCGATGTCGCTGCGCGCCTCGCCCGGCGGGTTGGCGCCCTTCCAGTGCCACTGCAGCCAGCGCGAGGAATTGACCACCGCGCCGTTCTCCTCGGCGAAGGAGGTGGTCGGCAGGCGGAACACCTCGGTCTGGATCGCGCTCGGGTCGACGTCGTTCAGCGCGCCATGGTTCTGCCAGAAGGCGATGGTCTCCGTCTCCAGCGGGTCCATGCTGACCATGAACTTCAGCTTGGAGAACGCGCTGATCAGTTTGCCCTTGTTCGGCGCCGACGCCAGCGGGTTGAAGCCCTGGCAGATGTAGCCGTGGATCTTGCCCTCGTTCATCAGCTCGTAGGCCTGCAGCATGTCGTAGGGCTTGTCGAGCTTGGGCAGGTAGTCGAAGCACCAGTCGTTGTCGGCGGTGGCCGCATCGCCCCACCACGACTTCATCAGGCTGACGTGGAACTTGGGGTAGTTCTGCCAGAACGACATCTGGTTGGGCCGCAGCGGCTTCTGCGTGCGCTTGGCGATGTAGGCCTGGTAGTCCTGCTCGTTCTGCCTGGGCAGGGTGAGGTAGCCGGGCAGCAGGTCGGACATCAGGCCGATGTCGGTCAGGCCCTGGATGTTGGAGTGCCCGCGCAGCGCGTTCATGCCGCCGCCGGCCACGCCGATGTTGCCCAGCAGCAGCTGCACCATGGTGCCGGCGCGCACGTTCTGCGCGCCGATGGAGTGCTGCGTCCAGCCCAGCGCGTACAGGATCGTCATCGCCTTGTCCTTGCCGGCGGTGGACGCGATCATGTCCCAGATCAGGCGGATGCTGTCGGCGGGCGTGCCGCAGATGCGCTCGACCATCTCCACGGTGTAGCGCGCGTAGTGCTGCCTGAGCAGGTTGTAGACGCAGCGCGGGTCCTTCAGCGTCGGGTCGCTGCGGACATAGCCGTCCTCGCCGTACGCGTAGTCCCAGCTGGAACGGTCATAGGTGCGGGCCCGCGCGTCGTAGCCCGAATACAGGCCATCCTTGAAGGCGAACTCGTCCTTCACCAGGAACGACATGTCGGTGTAGTTCAGCACGTACTCGTGCTGGATGCGGTCCTCGGTCAACAGGTAGTTGATCAGGCCGCCCAGGAACACGATGTCGGTGCCGGTGCGGATCGGCGCGTACACGTCGGCCACCGCGGCCGAGCGGTTGAAGCGCGGGTCGACCACGATCAGGCGCGCCTTGTTGTGCGCCTTCGCCTCGGTCACCCATTTGAAGCCGCACGGGTGCGCCTCGGCGGCATTGCCACCCATGATCAGGATCAGGTCGGCATTCTTGATGTCGACCCAGTGATTCGTCATCGCACCTCGGCCAAGCGTCGGGGCAAGACCTGCCACCGTCGGGCCGTGTCAGACACGTGCCTGGTTGTCGAATGCGAGCATCCCGAGGGAACGGACGACCTTGTGGGTCAGCACGGCGGTTTCGTTGCTGGTGGCCGAGGCCGCCAGCATGCCGGTGGTCAGCCAGCGGTTGACCGTCTGCCCGGCTTCGTTCTTCTGCACGAAGTTGGCGTCGCGGTCCTCCTTCATCAGCCGCGCGATGCGGTCCAGCGCGTCGTCCCAGGACATCCGCTGCCAATGGTCGGAACCCGGCGCGCGGTATTCGGGGTAGAGCAGGCGCGACTTGCTGTGGATGATGTCGGCCAGGCCGGCACCCTTCGGGCACAGCGTGCCGCGGTTGACCGGATGGTCCGGGTCGCCTTCGATATGGAAGATGTTGGGTTCGGCGTTCTTGGCGCCGTCGCCCAGGCCGTACATCAGGATGCCGCAGGCCACCGAACAGTACGTGCAGGTGTTGCGCGTCTCGGTCGCGCGCGACAGCTTGTACTGCCGGACCTCGGCCAGTGCGGTGCCGGGCATGAAGCCCATCAGTGCCAGGCTGGAACCGACCAGGGTGGTCCCGGTCACTTTCAGGAACTGGCGGCGGCTCATCGAGGGCATGCCGTTCTCCTTGGGATGGCGGGGAGGCGCGGGGCCTCCGGGCTGTCGGTGGAATGGCCGCCGGGAAGCCGCATGCCTGGGGCCGCGTGCTTTCCGGGAACGACCACGATGGGTCGGTTTATAGCACAGGGGCGGCAATGCCCATGCGGCGGCGGCAGGCCCTGCCGGACGAGGTGTCCAGGAGCCGGAAATGAGGGGAGAGGCGAAGGCCGGCCGCTCTGTTAAAGTTGCGTGCCCGCACCCCGGGGAGCCGTCTGCCGGGCCTGGTTCCAGGATGTTCCGCGCAGCCCCCGACATCCTGGCGCAATCCTCCGCGCCGGATCTGGAACGCCGAGGAAAAATTTTGCGAAATCAACCAATTGGGTTCCGTGCATGAGCGCCCCGTCGACCCCGCCGGCCGCCATCGCGCGCGGCACGCTGTACATCGTCGCCGCCCCGTCCGGCGCCGGCAAGAGCAGCATCGTCAACGCCACCCTGGCGCGCGACGCGCAGATCGCGCTGTCGATCTCCTTCACCTCGCGGGCGATGCGCCCGGGCGAGGAGAACGGCCGCCACTACCACTTCGTCGGCGCCGGGGAGTTCGAGCGGATGATCGCCGCCGGCGACTTCTTCGAGCACGCGCGCGTGCACGGCGACTGGAAGGGCACCGCGCGGCAGTCGGTGGAGCCGCAGCTGGCCGCCGGCCACGACGTGCTGCTGGAGATCGACTGGCAGGGCGCGCGCCAGGTGCGCCAGAAGGTGCCCGATGCGGTCAGCGTATTCATCCTGCCGCCGTCCAAGCAGGCGCTGGACGAGCGCATGCGCAAGCGCGGCCAGGACAGCGAGGCGGTGATGGCGCAGCGGCTGGCGGCCGCGCGCGAGGAAATGCTGCATTACGACGAGTTCGACTACGTGATCGTCAACGAGGTGTTCGACACCGCGGTGGACGAGATGTGCGCGATCTTCACCGCCAGCCGCCTGCGCCGTGCGCAGCAGCAGGTCCGCCACGAGGGGCTGATCGCTTCGCTGCTGGCCTGAGGGGCGGTCCGGGCGGGGTTTCGTGGCCTCGTGGAATCCGCAACTGACTGATTTAAAAGCGATGTTTCCGTCGCCGGCTTGCGCGTGCCGGCGCCATGGCGTATCCTCCCCGCCCTTATCCCCACCCCAATGCGACGGCCGCTGCCGTCGGGAGCCCGCTCAATGGCCCGTATCACTGTCGAAGATTGTCTGGAAGTGGTCAACAACCGCTTCGAACTGGTCATGATGGCCTCCAAGCGTGCGCGCCAGCTCGCCAACGGCGTGCAGCCCACCCTCGACAACAGCGAGACCGAAGACAAGCCGACCGTGCTGGCGCTGCGCGAGATCGCCGCCCGCAGGATCGACAACGCGCTGATCGAGGAAGTCGAGAAGGCCGAGCGCGAGCGCGTCGAGCGCGAGGCGCTGGAATGGGCCGCCGCCGAAGTCGTCGCCGACGAGGACATGTCCAAGAACGACGACTGATCCCCGTCGATCATCGTTGTGCACCGACAGCCCGCCGCGTGCGGGCTGTCTGCTTTCTCGTGACCGGTAGCCGCAGGCGGCCCGGCGGCGCGCCGTACATGGGCCCGCTCCGGCGTTGCCGTGTTGTTTCCGCTGGCATATCTTCCAAGCCATGAACCCAGGCCCCTCTGCCCAGGTCGCTGCGCCCGCGGGTGGCGTGGTGCCGGATTACGTACTCCAACTCGAACGCGCAGCCAGCTACCTGCCCGCCGAGCAGCTGCCGATGCTGCGTCGTGCCTGGGAGGTGGGGGCGGCCGCGCATGCCGGGCAGACCCGCAAGTCCGGCGAGCCCTACATCACCCATCCGGTCGCGGTGGCGTGCGTCCTGGCCGAGCTCGGCCTGGACGTGGAGGCGCTGGTCGCGGCGATCCTGCACGACACCATCGAGGACACGCCACTCACCCGCGACGAGCTGGCCGCGCAGTTCGGCCAGACCGTGGCCGACCTGGTCGATGGCGTCACCAAGCTGGACAAGCTGCGCTTCCGCGACCGCCAGGAAGCGGCGGCCGAGAGTTTCCGCAAGATGCTGCTGGCCATGTCGCGCGACCTGCGCGTGATCATGATCAAGCTGGCCGACCGCCTGCACAACATGCGCACGCTGGGCGCGCAGAGCGCCGAGGCGCGGCGCCGCATCGCGATGGAGACGCTGGACATCTACGCGCCCATCGCCCAGCGCCTGGGCATGAGCCTGATCAAGTCCGAGCTGCAGAACCTGGGCTTCAAGGCGCTGTACCCGTGGCGCCACGCGATCCTGGAAAAGCACATCCGCAGCCAGCCGGTGGTGCGCCGCGAGGCGATGGCGCAGGTGGAGGTGCAGCTGTCGCAGCGGCTGGCGCGCGAAGGGCTGGAGCACCGCCTGGTCAGCCGCATCAAGACGCCCTGGAGCATCTATACGAAGATGCGCGAGGAGAACAAGACCTTCGACCAGGTGATGGACGTGTTCGGCTTCCGCCTGGTGATGCGCTCGGTGCCCAGCTGCTACCACGCGCTGGGCGCGGTGCACGCGACCTTCAAGCCGCTGGACGGGCGCTTCCGCGACTTCATCGCCATTCCCAAGGCCAACGGCTACCAGTCGCTGCACACGGTGCTGTTCGGGCCCTACGGCTCGCCGATCGAAGTGCAGATCCGCACCGAGGAGATGGACCTGATCGCCGAGCGCGGCGTGGCCGCGCACTGGACCTACAAGTTCGGCGGCGATTCGCCGAACAGCGCGCAGAGCCGCGCCCACGCCTGGATCGTCGAGCTGATCGACTCGCAGCGCTCGGCCGGTTCCTCGCTGGAGTTCCTCGACAACGTCAAGGTCGACCTGTTCCCGGACGAGGTCTACCTGTTCACGCCCAAGGGCAAGATCCTCGCCCTGCCGCGCAACTCCACCGCGCTGGACTTCGCCTACGCCGTGCATACCGACGTGGGCAACCGCGCGGTGGCCTCGCGCGTGGACAAGAAGCTGGTGCCGCTGCGCACCCGGCTGGTCAGCGGGCAGACGGTGGAAATAATTACTGCCAAGTCGGCCGCGCCCAAGCCGCAGTGGCTGGAATTCGTGGTCAGTTCCAAGGCGCGCACCGCCATCCGCCACCAGCTCAAGCAGCTCGAGCACGAGGACGCGGTGCAGCTGGGCCACCGCATGCTCGACCGCGCGCTGGAGGCGATGGACAGCTCGATCGAGCGCCTGCCCAAGGGCCGGCTGGACGCCTTCCTCGCCGAGCACCGCTATCCGCGCCTGGAAGCCTTCCTGGCCGACGTCGCGCTCGGCAACTGGATGCCGACCCAGGCCGCGCAGGCGCTGATGGCGCACGGCGAGCCGCGCGCCGGCGGCACCACGCAGCGCGCGCAGGAGAAGATCCTTATCAACGGCAGCGAGCGTGGCGTGGTCAGCTTCGCCGGCTGCTGCCAGCCGATCCCGGGCGACGAGATCATGGGCTACCACACCGCCGGCAAGGGCATCGTGGTGCACCGCATGGATTGCCCGAACCTGGCCGAACTGCGCAAGTCGCCCGAGCGCTGGGTGCCGATCGGCTGGGATACCAGCGTGGTCGGCGACTACGACACCGCGCTGGTGGTGGAAGTGGAGAACGGCACCGGCGTGCTGGCCCAGCTGGCCGCGGCGATCGCGCAGAGCCATTCCAACATCGAGCGCGTGGACTACCTGGACCGCGACTTCAACGCCGCGGTGCTGTGCTTCAACATCCAGGTGCGCGACCGCAACCACCTGGCCGAAGTGATGCGCCGCCTGCGACGCCTGAGCGTGGTGCAGTCGGTACGCCGCCAGTGAGCGCGGCGAGCGTGTAGGACGCGGCTTGCCATG
>JAEWOJ010000205.1 GCA_023399815.1 Pseudomonadota bacterium
CCGCTGGCGCCTGCGCAGGTCCGTCGCCGGTTGCGCCGGCAACGCCGTGCGCGCCTGGGCATGGTGGCCAGCTGCGTGCTCGCGCTGGGGCTGGGCGGCGCGCTCGGCTGGCAGCTGCGCGAGGCGCAGCTGGCGCACGAGCGCCCGCCGATGGCCGACGCGGTGGCCGCCTACCGCCTGTTCGCCGCCGACGCGGCGCCGCTGGAATTCGATGGCGGTGGCCGCGCCGCCCTGCAGGGTTGGCTGCGCACCCATTTCGGCGCGGCCGGCGAGGTGCCCGACCTGCGTTCGCAGGGCTTCGACCTGCGCGGCGGGCGCCTGCTGTCCACGCCGGAAGGCGCGGCGGCGATGCTGGTCTACCAGGATGCCGAGGGCGCGCGCATCGGCCTGTACCTGCGCCCGCGCAGCGCGCGCATCGGCCTGGGCGAACGCCGCGACGGGCGCCTGCTGGCGCAGTACTGGTCAGAGGGCACCGCGTCCTTCGCCCTGGTCGGCCCGGCGACGCAGGCGAACATGCGCCGGCTGGCGCCGCTGCTGCGCGGAGCGGGCTGAACGCAGGAACGAACGGATGTTCCAGGTGCCGGCCCGGACCGGGCCGTCCCCCCCGCGGGCAACGCAGCCCGCGCCGCCCTAGACTGCGGCCAACTTCCGAAACTCCCGAGGTCGCCCGCCATGAACGCCATCGCACGCCCCGCGCTGTACTGGGCCGTCGCCGTTTTCGCCCTGCTGTGGAACCTCATCGGCCTGGCGATGTTCTGGATGCAGGTCAGGCTGACGCCGCAGGCGGTGGCGGCCTTGCCGCCGGACCGGCAGCAGATCCATGCGGCGATGCCCGACTGGGTCTACGTGTTTTTCGGCATTGCCGTGGTCAGCGGCGTGCTGGGTTCGCTTGGCCTGCTGTCGCGGCGGCGCTGGGCGGTGCCGTTGCTGCTGCTGTCGCTGCTGGGCGTGGCCGTGCAGATGGCATCGGCCTATGCGACCACGCCGGTGTGGGCGCTGACCGGCGTGGCCGGCGCGCTGTTCCCGCTGCTGCTGGTCGTAGTCTGCCTGCTGCTGTGGTTGTTCGCGCGCAAGGCCGCGGCACGGGGCTGGCTGCGCTGAGATCCCCTCCTGGCGCGCACGGCGCGCAGGGGAGGGTTGGGGAGGGGTGCCTTTCGCCTGGTTCCGGCAACCCCCTTCCGACCTCCCCCTTCACGCTGTGCGCGAAAGGGGAGGAGACCAGCCGTCGCTTCTGCCCCCTCCCTTGCGTGCGCAGCGCGCAGGGGAGGGCTGGGGAGGGGTGCCTTTCGCACGATCCCGACATGCCTCTCCCATGAAAGGAGAAGCAGCAGGCGGGGTTATCGCCGCGGCGCTCTTGCCGGTTTCGGCGGCGGCATCAGTTCGGCCGTGCGCAGGATCAGGGCGCGCAGGGCGTCGGCGTCGTCCAGCAGTTCGTCGGCCACCGGGTGGTCCTTCGCGACGGGATAGGGCGGCCGCTGCGGCAGCAGCGGCGCCAGTTCGGCGACCGCCGCGGACGGTTTGACGAACAGGCTGTTGTCGCAGGCGAAGGCGACCACCTTGCCGTCCACGTAGAAGGCGTATTCGCCGAACATCCTGCGATGGGTGAGCCGCGCGCCGAGCGCGAGCTGCTCGGCGACGTATTCGACGAAATCGCGGCCGGTGGCCATGCCGGCTCAGCCGCCGTAGCGCGCTTTCAGCATCGCCCAGGCCGAGCGCAGCGCCAGCGCCTCGCCGCCGGCCGGGCGGCCCGGGCGGTCGCCGTCGTTCCAGGCGTAGACGTCCAGGTGCGCCCACTTCTGGCCTTCGTCGATGAAGCGTTCCAGGTACAGCGCGGCGGTGACGCTGCCGGCCATGCGCGAGCCGGCGTTGGCCATGTCGGCGATGCCGCTGTTGAGGTAGCGCAGGTAGGGACGCCACAGCGGCATGCGCCACACCGGGTCGCGGGTGCGGTCGCCGGCGTCCAGCCATTGCTGCGCCAGCGCGTCGTCGTTGGCGAACAGCGCCGGCAGGTCCGGGCCGAGCGCGACGCGCGCCGCGCCGGTGAGGGTGGCGAAATCGACGATGGTGTCGGGCCGCTGCTCGCTGGCGTAGGCCAGCGCGTCGCACAGGATCAGGCGCCCTTCGGCGTCGGTGTTGTCGATCTCCACGGTGAGGCCCTTGCGGGTGGTGATGACCTCGCCCGGGCGGAACGCCTCGGGACCGACCGCATTCTCCACCGCCGGCACGATCAGGGTCAGCCGCACCGGCAGCTGCCGCGCCATCACCAGCCCGGCCAGCGCCAGTGCGTGCGCGGCGCCGCCCATGTCCTTCTTCATGTTGCGCATGCCGTCGGCCGGCTTCAGGTCCAGGCCGCCGGTGTCGAAGCACACGCCCTTGCCGACCAGCGCCAGGTGCGGCGCGTTCTCCTGCCCCCAGCGCAGCACGATCAGGCGCGGCGTGCGGTGCGAGGCGCGGCCGACGGCGTGGATGGTGGGGAAGTTGCGTTCCAGCAGCTCGTCGCCGGCGATCACTTCCAGCGCGCCGTCGTGGGCGTCGGCCAGTTCGCGCGCGGCGTCTTCCAGCTGCTGCGGGCCCATGTCCTCGGTCGGCGTGTTGACCCAGTCGCGCACGCGCAGGCAGGCGGTGAGCACGTCCAGCACGTCCGGCGCCGGCGTGGCGAGCAGCTGCGCCGGCAGCCGCGCCAGCTTGCGGTAGCGGGTGAAGCGGTAGCTGCCCAGGCCCCAGCCGAGCTGCAGGTTGGCGACGTCGGCCGCGTCCAGTGCGTTGGCCAGCCGCCAGGTGGTGCCGGCCGGCAGCGCGAACGGCGCATGCGCATAGGCGTAGGCATCGGCGCGGTCGCCGACGCCCAGCACCGCGCCGGCCAGGCCGTCCTCGCCCGGCAGCAGGACGACGCTGCCCGGCGCCGCGGCGAACTGCTGGCGCTTCAGCCAGGCCTGCACGCCGGCCGGCTGCTGCGCGTTCCAGGCGGCGAAGCCGGCGTGGTCGAGCACGTGCAGCGGCAGGGCGTTGGCGGAATCGGAAGTGAAGGCGTTGGAGGGCAGTACGGCGGACATTGAGATCGTTCCCGGGAGTGGAGGGCCGGTGGGGGCTCAGGGAGCCAGGCGGCATGTTGTCAAAGCATGGCCCCGAAGGTACGGGCCAGCCAGAGGAAGGCAGCACAGTTCACCACCATGGTGATCCAGAACACGACCTGGAAGCTGCCTTTGCGGGTCTTGTGGCGATACACCTGCTGGGCGAGCAGGCCTCCCGGCCAGCCGCAGAACAGGTCGAGGGCATGCAGGGTGCTTTCCGGCGTGCGGCGGCGTTCGCTGCCGGCGGCGTTCTTGTCGTGGCGATAGGCGAGGAAGGCGACCAGGCTCATCGCCGCATAGGCCAGCGACACCGCCGCCGGCCAGCGTCCCAGCACGGGGCCGGCGGCAAGCGCGACCACCGCACAGGCGAGCACGGCATGGTGCAGGCGGTCGCGCAGCGCGCCGGACGCGTGGCGCTGGCGCGGAACGGCGGCCTTCGCTTCCTTCCGGCGCTGCGCCTGGGCACGCATCACCCCGGCATTGACGAAGGAGGCGTTAACCGCGTTCAGGCGGCCGCGCGCGTCGCGTTCGCCGTCGTAGCGGATGAGGTCGCCATCGGTGGGGCGGCGGCCGGCATGGGCAATCGCCTTGATGTGGACGAAGGCGCGCGCGGCATCACCATCGGCGGCCTGCGACTCGAGCGGGCGCACGAAGCCGTAGCCCTTGCCGTCGTCCCACTGCTCGATGCGGCCAAGTCGCGGCATGGGGTCAGCCCTGCGCGTCCAGCCAGTCGGCCAGCCCGGTCAGGGTGTCGAACTGCAGGTCGGGCTGCAGCCCGGCATGGGTCCAGGCATGGGATTCGCGGTTGATCCAGCAGCCGCGCAGGCCGGCGCGGATCGCGCCGGCCACGTCCATCTCGGCGTGGTCGCCCACGTGCAGCACGTGGGCGTGCTCGACGCCCAGGCGCTCGCAGGCGGCATGGAAGATGCCCGGGTCCGGCTTGGCCGCGCCGAACTCGCGCGAGCCCAGCTGGAAGGCGAACAGTTCGGCGATGCCGATGCGCGCCAGGTCGGCGTTGCCGTTGCTGACCGCGGCTACCGGCACGCGCGCGGCGATGCGGCGCAGCGCGGCCAGCGCGTCGGGATAGAACTCCACCTGGTTGCGCGCGGCGTAGAACGCCTCGTAGGCCGGTTCCAGCAGGTCCGGGCTTGCGCCGCTCCTGTCCAGCGCCTCGGCCAGGGTGAGCCGGCGCAGCGCGCTCAGGTCGTAGTGCAGGTGCGGGTTGTCGTCGAAGGTGCGCACGCGCAGTTCGCGCATGGCTTCCACCGGGTACATCGCCGCGGTGGCGGGGCTGTGGACGCGCATCCAGTCGTGCAGCACCTGGTCGATGCGGGCGCCGATGGGCGCGAACGGCCAGAGCGTGTCGTCCAGGTCGAGGGTGATGGCAAGGACAGGGAAGTTCACCGGGCCATTTTACGGCAGCGCGATGCGCGGCGGCTCGCCTATTCCAGCAATCGCGCCCAGCCCTGCATGCCGTCCAGCCGCACCAGCACCAGCTTGGCGCAGACCAGCAGCGGCACCGCCAGCAGCAGCCCGACGATGCCCCACAGCCAGCCGGACAGCATCAGCGCCAGCACCAGCATCAACGGCGAGATCGCCATGCGCCGGCCCAGCACGATCGGCGTGACCAGCTGCCCCTCCAGTGTGTGCAGCGCCAGGTAGGCCAGCGCCGGCAGCGCTACCGCCCACGGCTCGCGGAACTGGGTCAGGCCGACCAGCAGCATCAGCGCGATGCCGATCAGCGGACCCACGTAAGGCGCGAAGTTCAGCAGCATCGCCACCGTGCCCCACAGCAGCGCCTCGGGCAGGGCGATGCCCAGCAGCACCAGCACGCCGGCCAGCGCCAGCCCGACCAGGGCGTTGATGATGGTGATGGTCAGCACGTAGCGCGAGATCTCGCGCTCCATCGAGCGCAGGATGTCGGTGGTGAAGCGTTTCTGCTGGCGGTTGGGCAGCAGCGCGATCACGTGCCGCTGCAGGTTCTCGCCGTAGATCATGAAGAACAGCGTCAGCAGCACCACCGCCAGCGCCGAGGCGGCCAGCCGCGGCGTGCGCACCAGCACCCGGTACGGATCGTCGAGCCGGGTGCGGATCACCTGCACCTTGCGGTTGTCCTCGCCGCCGGCGGCGCGGGCGAAGCTTTCCGCGGCCTGGTTGGCCTGCTGCATCGGCCGCACCAGGTCCTGCACCTTGCGCGAGACCTGGCGCAGCTGCTGCGGCGCCTGTGCGAACCACTCGGTCGCCGGCCCGGCCAGCTGCACCGCCAGCACGCCGGCCACGGCCAGGCCCATGGCCAGCACCAGCAGCGCGGAGAGGAAGCGCGGCAGCCGCAGCTTCTGCAGCAGGCGGATGATCGGGTTGCCGACCAGGGCGAAGAACATCGCCAGCAGCACCGGCAGGATCACGTCCTGCGCGGCCCACAGCGTGTAGCCCACCGCCAGCGTGGCCAGTACCAGCAGGGCGGAGGACGCGCGCGGGCGCGGCGTCGGCGTGGCCGGTTCGGCCGTGGGCGGCGACGGATCGGACGGCAGTGCGGGCATCGGCGGCACTCCGGGATGGGAAGGGCGCGGCCGGCGGCCGCGCGGATCAGGATTCCGACAGTTCGGTGGCGGCTTCGGCCGCCTGCGGCGGTTGCCCGGTTCCCGGCGCCGGCTCCGGCGCGGACGCAGCTGCGTCGGCTTCGGCGCGCGCGGCGGCCTCGCCCGTGGCCACGCCCGCGGCAGCGGCCACCAGCCCGGCTTCCTGCAACGAGGCGATCGACGCCTGCGCCGAGGCCACCAGCCCCGACACCGAGCCGATCATCTGCAGCCAGCGCGCGCCGCTGAAGGCGCCACCCGGTTCCAGCTTGCCGGCGAGGAAACCGCCGGCAAGGCCGGCGATGACGATGCGGCCCGGCGTCCAGCTGCGGCGCCAGGTCGCGTCCAGCGTGTCCCAGTGCTGCGCGGTCTCGTCCATGCGCACCTGCACGACGGCTTCGGCGCGGCGCACGCGGCGCTGCAGGGCATCGAAGTTCATGGCGCGCCCTCCTCCGGGATCTTCACGTCGGCATCGGGATCGTCCTCGGCCGGCTCGTCGAACAGGCCCAGCCGCGACAGCTGCCGCCGCGTGGCGTGCATGCCGGTGTGGTGGAAGAACCAGGTCACCCGCCAGGCCGCATAGCCGGTGACCGCCAGGCTCGCCACCGAGGTGATCAGCAGCGACACGAACCACGACAGCCCGAGGGAATGCAGGAAGGCGATCAGCGTGGCCGCCAGCAGCAGCCAGGCCGAGGCGCCGAACACGATGGCCACGCCGCTCCATGCCAGCGCGCGGCCGAAGGCGCTGCGGGCCAGGGCGAAATCGGCCGAGGCCAGCCGCCGCAGCGAGCGCAGCGTGTGCGCCGCCGAATCCAGCGTCTGCCGGCCGGCGCTGCCGACCTGGCGGATGCTTTCCTCCAGCCCGGGCGCCGCGTCGCCTTCGCCGCCGGTGCCGTTTCCGCCCGCTTCCGGCGGTGGCGTGTCTTCGCTCACGCCCGGGTCAGTCGTTGCTGCGGGCGAGCTTGGCGATGATCCAGCCGGCGGCGAAGGCCACGCCGAACGAAGCCAGCGGACGCTCGCGGATCAGGTCCGCGGCGCTGTCGATCAGGTCCTTGCCCTTGTCCATCAGCGCGTCCATCTGCTCCTTCGCCGCGGCGCCGGAGAGTTCGGCGGCGGCCAGACCGGACAGCGCGCTGTCGGACAGTTCCGCCTTCACGTTGGCCTTGCCCAGGCGCAGTTCGTCGCCGGCCAGGCTGGCCGCATCCTTGACCGCCGAGCCGGCGGCCTTGGCGGCCGACTTCAGGTGCGAGCCGGCGTCGCCCAGGTGGTCCTTCATGGTGTCGGTGTTGGTGGGGCTCATCACTTCGTCTCCTTGGTTTCGGCGGGAGCGCCACGGGGGCGGCGCAGGGGGCAAGCAATACCAGCGATGGGGTGTAAGGAACGTTACGAGCGCGCGCCGATCATCGCATCACCAGCTGGCCGACGCCGTCGCCGCGGCGCACGCGCAGCACCAGCTGCTGCGGGCGCGGGCTGAAACTGGCGCGCCAGCTGGCCAGGTCGACGAACTCGCCGCTGCTCGCGGCCAGGACGATGTCGCCGTTGGCCAGGCCGGACTGCGCGGCGCGGCTGCCGCGCGCCACCTCGCTGACCAGCACGCCGTTGAGGCCGGCCTGGCGCGCCGATTCGGGCAGGTCGACGAAGGTGGCGCCGGCCAGGCGCGGGTCCAGGGCGTCGCCGGCCACCGCGCGCGGCTGTTCCTTGAGCGTGGCCTTGAGCTGCAGCGGCTTGCCGTCGCGGCGCACGTCCAGCTCGACGGTGCGGCCCACCGGCTGCAGGCCCTCGAAGTTGTGCAGCGCCTGCGCGTTGTCCACGCGCTGGCCGTTGATGGCGGTGACCACGTCGCCGGCGCGCAGCCCCGCCGCGGCCGCGGCCGAGCCGGCCAGCACGCGCGTGACCAGCGCGCCGCGCGCCTCGTCCAGGCCCAGCCCCTGCGCGATCTGCGGACTCAGGTTCTGCGTCTCCACGCCCAGCGTGCCGCGCACCACCACGCCCTTGGTGATCAGCTGCTCGACCACGTCGCGGGCGAGGTTGGAGGGAATGGCCAGGCCCAGGCCGATGTTGCCGGCCATGCTGCCCTGCGGGTTGAAGCTGGCGGTGTTGATGCCCACCAGCTGCCCGGCCAGGTTGACCAGCGCGCCGCCGGAGTTGCCCGGGTTGATCGAGGCGTCGGTCTGGATGAAGTTCTGGTAGCCCAGCCCGCGGATGCCGCTGCGGCCCACCGCCGAGACGATGCCCGAGGTCACGGTCTGGCTGAAGCCGAACGGGTTGCCGATCGCCACCACGAAGTCGCCGGTGCGCAGCTGGTCGCTGTCGCCCAGCGGCAGCGCGGTGAGCCTGTCGCTGGGGATGCGGATCAGCGCGATGTCGGTGTCGCGGTCCGAGCCGAGGAACTCGGCCTTGACCGTGCGCCCGTCGGCCAGCGTCACCTGCACGTCGTCGGCGTTCTCGATCACGTGGTGGTTGGTCAGCACGTAGCCCTTGACTGCATCGATGATCACGCCCGAGCCCAGCGACTCGTTGATGCGCTCCTGCGGCACCTGCGGGAACAGGCGGCGGAAGAACGGGTCGTCGAAGAACGGGTTGCGCACCCGCACCACCTGCTTGGTGTTGACGCTGACCACCGCTGGCATCACCTGCTCCAGCATCGGCGCCAGCGACGGCACCGGCTGGCCGGCGACCGAGGCCGGCAGCGCGGCGGTGGCCGGCAGCATGGCGCCGGTGGCGGCCTCGGCGCGGTTGTCCAGGTGGGCATTGATGGCGCTGGCGGTGAAGCCGCCGAAGGCGGCGGCGAGGGCGAGCGTGAGCAGGGTGGGGAGCGGTCGCATCGGTGCCGGAGGTTCCATGCTGGGACGCGGCGGGGGCGTCCGGGTGGGGCGGGAGTGGCTGAACGGGAGTGTGGCGGCAGCGACCTAAATCGACAATGAAATGTCCCGCGCCGCCGCAACCGCTGGGACGCCAGGCCTCGCGCCGATTGCAAGATCCCGGACACATATTTTTCGTTTGACATCACCCCGGCGGTGGGTAAGCTTGGCGTCGCCATCAGCCACTAGATGTTGGGTTGATGTGAAATGCGTCCCCAAGAAGTAGGGTTGAGGCCCGGGGTGCAGGCACCCCGCAGGAAGGCGTGCAATGACGACGGAAGCGATGCAGATCCCCGGCCCCCGCCGGACCAATCCCCGCCCGCCCGCAGGCGCGTGACCACGCGCCGGCATCGTCGTCGTTGCAGTCCGGCCCGACCGGGGAAACGGTAAACCGCACCGCAAGGTGCACAAGGAGAGTTCCCACCATCATGAGCACGGTGCGTCTGGAAGTGGTCAGCAACCCAACCCGATCGGACCTTATCCCCCTGCAGCCCGCCTCGCAGGACATCTGGGACAAGAAGTACCGCCTCAAGACCAAGGCCGGCGAGGCGCTGGATGCCGACATCGACGGCACCTACCAGCGCGTGGCCCGGGCCTTGGCCGACGCCGAGGGCAGCGACGACAAGCGCGCCTACTGGTATGAGCGCTTCGTCTGGGCGCTGCGCCGCGGCGCGATTCCGGCCGGCCGCATCACCTCCAATGCCGGCGCGCAGGAACACAAGCCGGCCACCAGCACGATCAACTGCACCGTGTCGGGCACCATCACCGACTCGATGGACGGCATCCTGGAGAAGGTCCACGAAGCGGGCCTGACCCTGAAGGCAGGCTGCGGCATCGGCTACGAGTTCAGCACGCTGCGCCCGCGCGGCGCGTTCGTCGCCGGCGCCGGCGCCTATACCAGCGGCCCGATGTCCTTCATGGATATCTACGACAAGATGTGCTTCACCGTGTCCTCGGCCGGTGGCCGCCGCGGCGCGCAGATGGGCACCTTCGACGTGTCGCACCCGGACGTGAAGGACTTCATCCGCGCCAAGCGCGAGGACGGCCGCCTGCGCCAGTTCAACCTGTCGCTGCTGATCACCGACGGCTTCATGGACGCGGTGGACAAGGACGCCGACTGGCCGCTGGTGTTCCCGATCAACGTCAAGGAGCAGGCCGAGCTCGACCCGGCCAGCGGCGAGGAAGTGGTCTGGCGCGACTGGCCGACCCACGAGAACTACATCGTCCGCGACGACGGCCTGGTGGCCTGCAAGGTGTACGGCCACATCCGCGCCCGCCACCTGTGGGACATGATCATGGTCTCGACGTACGACTACGCCGAGCCGGGCTTCATCCTGATCGACCGCGTCAACGAGATGAACAACAACTGGTGGTGCGAGAACATCCGCGCCACCAACCCCTGCGGCGAGCAGCCGCTGCCGCCGTATGGCGCCTGCCTGCTGGGCTCGGTCAACCTGACCAAGTTCGTGCGCGACCCGTTCACCGACAAGGCCGCGTTCGACTGGGACGAGTACAAGGAAGTGGTGCGCGTGTTCACCCGCATGCTCGACAACGTGGTGGAAGTGAACGGCCTGCCGCTGGAGCAGCAGCGCAACGAGATCATGCGCAAGCGCCGCCACGGCATGGGCTTCCTCGGCCTGGGCAGCACCATGACCATGCTGCGCATGAAGTACGGTTCGCCCGAGTCCTGCGAGTTCACCGAGGCCATCGCCCGCGACATGGCCGTGGCCGGCTGGGAAACCGGCCTGGAACTGGCCCGCGAGAAGGGCCCGGCGCCGATCATGGAGGAGGCCTTCGAGGTCACCGCCGCGATGCTCCGCCAGCGTCCGGAGATGCGCAAGGACGGCTGGAAGGTCGGGCAGAAGATCCAGGGCAAGGTGCTGCACGCGCGCTACAGCCGCTACATGCAGCGCATCGCCACGGTCGCCCCGGAGCTGGTGGACGAGCTGGCCGAGACCGGCGCGCGCTTCACCCACCACAGCTCCATCGCGCCGACCGGCACGATCAGCCTGTCGCTGGCCAACAACGCCTCCAACGGCATCGAGCCCTCGTTCGCGCACCACTACAGCCGCAACGTGATCCGCGAAGGCAAGAAGACCAAGGAGAAGGTGGACGTGTTCTCCTTCGAGCTGCTGGCCTTCCGCGAGCTGGTCAACGCCAGGGCCATGCCGTTCGCCGAGAACGCCGAGGCGCAGCTGCCGGACTACTTCATCGCCGCCGACGACATCTCGCCCAAGGAGCACGTGGACGTGCAGGCCGCCGCGCAGAAGTGGGTGGACAGCTCGATCTCCAAGACCGCCAACGTACCGACCGACTATCCGTACGAGCAGTTCAAGGACATCTACCGCTACGCCCACCAGCAGGGCCTGAAGGGCTGCACCACGTTCCGCTTCAATCCGGCCGCCTTCCAGGGCGTGCTGGTCAAGGAAGCGGACCTGGAGAACACCACCTACCGCTTCGAGCTGGAAGACGGCCAGGTGGTCGAGGTCAAGGGCAACGAGCAGATCGAGTACGACGGCGAGATGCACACCGCCGCCAACCTGTTCGACGCCCTCAAGGAAGGCTACTACGGCAAGTTCTGAGCAGCCTTCGCCCGCCGTTCCGCCGCAGGGCGGGACGGCGACGGCGGTCGCGACCACCGGGTTGCCGCGCATGTTCCACGCTTCATCGGCTTCGATATAGCATCGCCAACGTTACGGACCCGATGCCCTGAGGAGGGCTTTATGAGCAATGGCAATGGTGTGACGGCGACCGTTTCCCAGGTTGCCGAGAACGTGAAGGAAACCGCCGCCCACCTGGGCGATTCGATCGCCGCCACCGCCAGCGATGCCGTGGCCGCGGTCAAGACCCGCGCGCGCAAGGCCGAGGCTGGCGCGAAGAAGCAGGTCGCCAAGGTGAAGAAGGCGGTCAAGAAGGCCGAGAAGGTCGTCGCGAAAAAAGCGGCCGCCGCGAAGAAGGAAGTCAGGAAGACCGTCTCGAGCGTGCGCCAGAAGCTGGAAGCCGCCAAGGCCAATGCCAAGGCCGAAGCCGCCGGCCTGAAGAAGAAGGGCGCCGGCGAGCGCGCCGCCGTCAAGAAGGCCGTCGCCGCCGCCGAGAAGAAGGCGGTGAAGAAGGTCGCGTCGGCAAAGAAGACGGTGAAGGCCGCCGAGAAGAAGGTGGCCAAGGCCGTCGGCAAGAAGACCGCCGCGGTGAAGAAGGCGGTCGGGAAGGTCGAGAAGAAGGTCGCCAGCCGGACCGTCGCCGCGAAGAAGGCGGTGAAGAAGGTCGAGAAGAAGGTGGCCGGCAAGGCCGCCTCGGCGAAGAAGACGGTGGCGAAGAAGGCTGCCACCGTGAAGAAGGCCGCGAAGAAGGCGGTCCGCAAGTAAGCCGCACCCGCGTCCCCGCCCCCTCTGGGGCGGGGACGCCGCAACCCGCATCACAACGCATAACCAGGACCCCGCACCATGGCCGTCAAGATCGACAAGAAAATCAAGGGTTATTCCGTCATCACCCCGGACGACAAGGCCCGGGAAGCGACGGCCAAGGTTCCGGTCGCACAGGCACAGGACGATGCCCAGGACAGCAACATCGTGCACATGCACGAGCGCATCGAGCGCCCCGACGTGCTGATCGGCAGCACCTACAAGATCAAGTCGCCGCTGGTGGAGCACGCCTTCTACGTGACCATCAACGACATCGTGCTCAACGCCGGCACCGAGCACGAGCTGCGTCGCCCGTTCGAGATCTTCATCAACTCCAAGTCGATGGAGCATTTCCAGTGGATCGTGGCGCTGACCCGCATCATGTCCGCGGTGTTCCGCAAGGGCGGCGACGTCACCTTCATCGTCGACGAGATGAAGGCCGTGTTCGACCCCAAGGGCGGCTACTTCAAGGCCGGCGGCGTGTACATGCCCTCGCTGGTCGCCGAGCTGGGCTCCATCGTCGAAGACCACATGAAGTCGATCGGCCTGCTGCACGACCCGGAAATGAGCGCCCACCAGCGCGCCCTGATCGCCGAGAAGCGCAAGCAGTTCGAGGAGCGCTCGAAAAAAAACACTGACGCCGTAGTCGTCGTCCCCGCCAAGCGCGAGGAAGACGTCGAGGTCACCGGCGAAGGCACCAGCTTCCCGCCCAGCGCCACCATGTGCCACAAGTGCAGCACCAAGGCGCTGGTGATCATGGATGGCTGCCAGACCTGCTTGAACTGCGGGTACAGCAAGTGCGGTTGATCCGCTGATCCGCTGGTCGGAGAAACGATGAAGCCGGGCCCGGAAACGGGCCCGGCTTTTTCATTGGTTCATCGGCGGCTTCTGCCCGCCGGCTGCGGATACGGTCCAGGCGAGGCGGGTTCGGCAACCCGTCGCCTGGCAGGCTGGGCGACGGTGGGCGCGGTCAAGGCAGCAGGATCAGCAACCAGGTCGCGCCGGTGGCCAGCAGGCGCTGCGCGCCACCTTCTCCCAAAGGGAGAAGGAACAGCAGCAAGAGCCCCTCTCCCTTCGGGAGAGGGTTGGGGAGAGGGCCGGGGGCGAAGCCCTCCGCGGTGTTCGATGGCACGGGGCTTCGCCCTGCCCTCATCCGGCGCTGCGCGCCACCTCCCCCCAAAGGGAGAAGGAACTGCAGCAAGAGCCCCTCTCCCTCCGGGAGAGGGGTTGGAGTGAGGGGCGATGAGGCTCCGTTCACCTCGGACTGATGCCGCTTACATCAACGCCAGAACAGGGAGGTAGGGAGCTACTCGGGCTTTTCCTGCAAGCGCTGCTGGAACAACCAGTCGCGCCACGCAATGCCCGGATAGATGTCGGCGGGCGGCTGGTGAGCGAGGCCTTCGTATTCCCTGAAGCGGATGCTGTGCCCGTCTTCATTCTGGATCGCGGCGAAGAAGCGCTTGTCGGCGGTGATCGGATTCTCGTCGTCCGCGTTGCCGTGGAAGACGAGGACGGGGAGGTCCTTGAACGCGGTGGCGTGCGTGTCCGCCGGTGCGATGCCGGAGAGGGGCACGATGGCGGCGAACAGCGCAGGGGCCAGCGTGGGCGCCAGCCAGGCCGCCGATCCGCCCATCGAGAATCCGGTGGCGTAGATCCGCGCGGGATCGACCGGGTGCGTCGCGGAGAACTCCCGCACCAGTTCCATGGCCGTGGCCAGCGCCGGCGAGGCTTCGGACTTCTGGTCGGGCGACGCCGGACCGTAGTTCGCGCTGCGGATCGGGAACTGCGGCACCAGGATGTAGGCCTGGTAGCGTTCGCGCAGGTCGGGCATGGCCCAGCTCCGGGCGAGGCGGTCGAGCTGACGGGCATTGTCCGTGCCGATGCCGCCCGAGCCGTGGAACTGGACGACGAGCGGGTATTTCCCGCCTTCCTTGAGCTGGGAGGGGCGCAGCAGGCGATAGGACAGCGTCGTGCCGTCGGGAGCGGTGAAGGTCCCTGCATCGAACTGGTCGGTATCGACCGCTGCGAAGACGTCCTTCCCCAGCGGTGCGACGCCCGCGACATGTTCCGTCGGAGGGCTTGCCCGGGCGCATCCGGCGAACAGGGCGCACAGGCAGGCGAGGGAGCCGATCATTTTCCGCATGAGGGGATATCCGTCCGGAGTTGCGCCATCGATTGTAGGCGGCACCAGCCGCGCGGCCGCCTGCATCCGCCAGGACATTTTTCCATGGCAGCCACTCAGCGGGCTTGTACCCGAATGCCTGCCGGACGCTCCGTCACACGGGCGATGGATCGATGTTATGGCCGATCCGCCACAACACGCCGCTGGGGTCGGTCAGCACGAAGTCGCGGATCGCCCACGGCCGGTCTTCCGGCGGGAGCGCGTGCACGCCATAGCGCTCGACCAGCCGCTGCGCCTGCACCTGCCGCCACCACGATTCCGCGTCGGCGACGAGCATGTGCATCATGAAGTTGCCCGCATGCTCGGCTACGTAGAACTTCTGCAGCAGGAAGCTGCAGTTGCCGGCATACAGGTAGGCGAGGTCGCCCGACGACCACGGCACGCTGAAGCCGAGATCGCGGTAGAAACGCAGCGACAGCGCCATGTCGCGCGCCGGCACGAAGGCCTTGATCTCGACGGTTTCCAGGTTCATTGCGCCGGTTCCTGCTGGCGGCCGATGCCGACCAGCGCCGCCAGCATCCGCCGCAGCTGGCCGACGCCGGCGGGGCCGATGCGTTCGGCCAGCTGGGCGTCGATGCGCGCGCGTGCGATGGCCTGTACCTCGGCGGCGGCTTGGCCGCGCGGGGTGAGGGCCACGATCTGCCGCCGCCGGTCCTGTGGATCTTCCGAGCGCACGAGATAGCCGCGCGTGACCAGGGCATCCACCAGTTGCCCGGCGGCCTGCTTGGAAACGTGCAGGTCGCGGACCAGGGCCGACAGCGGCACGTCGCCAGCGCCGAGCGCAAGCCCGCCGACGACGTACAGGCCGTTGCGCGGGATGTCGTCGTAGCCGGCCTCCTCCAGGGCCTGGCGCATGGCCGTGCCATAGGTATGACGGGCGTGCCGCAGCAGGGCGGGGAGCGAAAGGGTGTCGTACCAGGGCGGCGATGGTTGCATGGGATTGGTCCTTAATATTTATAGTCAATATTATTTACCATATGGACAGGAAAGCCTGGGGCGCAAACCGCCCCGGAATCCATGCGCAACGGCCAGCCGGCCGCTTCCCCGTCGCGGACGACGCCCGTATGCTGCCTCGCACTTGGCGGATGCCGCGATCAGGCCCGGAGGTTTTTCATGTCGATTCGATGCAGGTGGCCCATGCTTGCCGCCCTGGCGACCTTGTTGGCGCTGCCGCTGGCGGCGAACGCGCAGGAGGCATGCCCGGACCGCTCCAGCTACGCGCCGGCGCGCGCGATCATCGCCGACCTCGGGAAGATCGTTTCGCCCAACGGCGTGCAGGAGGACTACGCGGCGGAGATCGGCGGCATCGCGCAGTGGGTGAACGTGCGCGGGCAGGACCGCGACAACCCGCTGCTGCTGTTCGTGCACGGCGGGCCGGCGTCGCCGGTGATCCCGACGCTGTGGCAGTTCCAGCGGCCGCTGGAGGAATACTTCACCGTGGTCAATTACGACCAGCGCGGCGCCGGCAGGACGCTGCTGCTCAATCCGCAGGCGGAGGTGGCCGGCACGCTGCACATCCAGCGCTACGTGGACGACGCCATCGAACTGGCCGAGTACCTGCGCAAGCGCTACCACAAGCGCAGGCTGGTGCTGGTCGGCCACAGCTGGGGCACGGTGGTGGCGATGCAGGCGGCGCTGCGGCGTCCGGACCTGTTCCACGCCTATGTCGGCATCGGCCAGGTGATCGACGTGCGCACCAACGAGCAGGTCAGTTTCGACTATGGCCTGCGCACCGCCCGCGAGCGCGGCAATGCCGAGGCGGTGCGCGAGATGGAGGCCATCGCGCCGTATCCGGGCGACCAGCCGATCACCCGCGAGCGCATCGTCGTCGCCCGCAAGTGGCCGCAGTACTACGGCGGGCTCAGCGCCTACCGCAGCGAATCCGGTTATTTCTTCCAGGGGCCGCGGCTGTCGCCGGACTACGACGATGCCGCGCGCTGCGCGATCGATGCCGGCAGCGTGTTCACGCTGGGGCGGCTGCTGGACGAGTTCCTGCAGGTGGACTACAGCGGCGTGAAGGAGTTTCCCATCCCGGTGCTGATGTTCATGGGGCGCCACGACTACACCACGCCTTCGGAGCCGACGGCCGCCTGGCTGGCGCGGCTGCATGCGCCGTACAAACAGGGCATATGGTTCGAGCACTCCGCGCATATGATGCCGTGGGAGGAGCCTGGCAAGACCCTGGTCAGCCTGCTGGAGCATGTACGGCCGATAGCCGTCGAGGGAGAGGCCGACGGGCGGTGATCGCGGCCGCAATGACGGATGCGGCCGGCGCGGCTTGCATGTCGGCCGTCCGCGCTCCAGATTGACGCCGTCGCCGCAACCCATGGTGCTCCTTGATGCGTGGTCTTGATTTCAGTTCGTGGCAGGCGGTGCTTTCCACCCTGATCGGGTTGATGATCGTCACCCTGGTGGGCGTGGGCATCCGCCTGCTGGTGATGCAGACGCTGCAGCAGCGGCGCGAGCGCGAGAACCGGCAGATCAACGAGCGGCTGCGCACGCTGATTGCCGCCTACAAGACGCTGGGCGGCTCGTTCACCGGCGACCTGGGCGTGGACCCGAAGCATCTGCGCGACCTGCGCGGCCAGGAAGGCGCGGAGGAACTCGCGGCCACGGCGTCGGATCGCCCGCGGCGCATCCGCGACGCGGTGGAGGCGGCGCTGTCGGACATCCTGCTGCTGGGCACCGACGAGCAGGTGCGGCTGGCCGCGCACGCCGCCACCGAACTGGCGCAGGGGCGGCCGGTGCATACCGATGCGCTGGTGGTGTCGCTGCGCGACTTCATCCGCCAGGCGCTGGACCTGGCGCCGATTCCCCGCGACCTGCCGATCCCCCACCAGGGACCGACGCGCCCCGCGGCCAGCGCGGGCAAGGGGCGCAAGGAGGACGGCGGCGCCAAGGGCGGCAAGGGTGGCGGTGGCGGGGGAGGCATGGGCGCGATGGGCGGCGGCATGGGCGCGGGCATGGCATTGGGCGGGCATGCCGGCGAGGACCACGAACGCGACGGCGGAGTGTGACGGAAGCCCGCGCGACGCGATTGCGTTGGCAATGGGCTTCGCGCAAGCTCTGGGCTCCCTCAATCCGGGTTGACGTCCATGCAAGACAACATCATCCAGATCATGCCCGCCGACGGCTGGGTTGCCGTATTCGATGAATACGGCGAGGAAAGCGCGCAGGGCGTGGTGTGCTTCGCCCTGGTGGAAAGCGCGATGAAGCGCGAGGTCAGGGCGATGGTCGCCGACGGCGCGCAGATCGGCTTCGCCGATGCGCTGCCCAACTTCGTGCGCGTGCAGGAGCTGGACGCGTTCGAGGAAGACGACGAAGACGAAGAGGAGGACGAGGAAGAAGACGAGGAGTGATCCCCGCTTTCTCCCTTGTTCCCGGTTCACCGGCAGGCCGCGCCGCCGGCCTGCCGCACTGATGCCGGCGTCACCGGGCGCGGGTGCAGCATCCGGCCGATACCTGCACCGTGTTCGTCCATGAAGTACGGCCCACGCAGCGCGAAGGGCAGTTGCCGGACCGGGGCCCGGCGGATGCGGGTGCGCGGGCGAAGCGCTAAGGTACGCGCCCGCACGTCCCCGCACCGCTGGCACGACATACCCGCATGCTGACCGATCCATTCGACAGGGAGCACCTCTGGCATCCCTACAGCGCGCTCGGCCACGCGTTGCCGGCGCTGAAGGTGGCGCGCGCCGACGGCGTGGTGCTGGAACTGGCCGACGGCACGCGGCTGATCGACGGCATGGCGTCGTGGTGGTGCGCGATCCACGGCTACAACCATCCGGCATTGAACCAGGCGGCCATCGACCAGCTCGGGCGCATGTCGCACGTGATGTTCGGCGGGCTCACCCACGAGCCGGCCATCGCCCTGGGCAGGCAGCTGCTGGCGATCGTGCCGCAGCCGCTGGATGCGATCTTCTATGCCGATTCCGGTTCGGTGTCGGTGGAAGTGGCGCTGAAGATGGCGATCCAGTACCAGGCCGCGCGCGGCCGGCCCGGCCGGAGCAACATCGCCACCACGCGCTCGGGCTACCACGGCGATACCTGGAACGCGATGTCGGTGTGCGACCCGGTCACCGGCATGCACGGCCTGTTCGGCGCCTCGCTGCCGTCGCGCCGCTTCGTGCCGGCGCCGGCCACGCCCTTCGATGGCGAGTGGGACGCGGCCGACGTCGCGCCGCTCGAACGCCTGTTCGCCGAACACGGCGACGAACTGGCCGCCTTCATCATCCAGCCGGTGGTGCAGGGCGCTGGCGGCATGCGCTTCTACCACCCGCAGTACCTGCGCGAACTGGCGCGGCTGTGCCGCGAGCACGACGTGCTGCTGATCTGCGACGAGATCGCCACCGGCTTCGGCCGCAGCGGCCGCCTGTTCGCCTGCGAGCATGCCGGCATCGCGCCGGACATCCTGTGCATCGGCAAGGCGCTGACCGGCGGCTACATGACCCTGGCCGCGACGATCACCCGCCGCGACATCGCCGACACGATCGCTTCCGGCGAAGCCGGCGTGTTCATGCACGGGCCGACCTTCATGGCCAATCCGCTGGCCTGCGCGGTGGCGCTGGCCTCCACGCGGCTGCTGCTGGCGCAGGACTGGCAGGGCAACGTGCAGCGGATCGAGCGCGTCCTGCGCAAACGGCTGGCGCCGGCGCGCGGGCTGCCGCAGGTGGCCGACGTGCGCGTGCTCGGCGCCATCGGCGTGATCGAGCTGGCCGCGCCGCTGCGGCTGGAACGCATCCAGCAGCGCATGCTGGAGCAGGGCATCTGGATCCGTCCGTTCGGGCGGCTGGTGTACGCGATGCCGCCCTACGTGATCGACGACGCGCAGCTGCAGCGGCTGTGCGACGGCATGGTCGCGCTGGTCGTGGGGCTGCAGGCGGAGGACATGCGCGCATGAAAGGCGAAGTGATTTTCGTCGGCGGCATCGACACCGAGATCGGCAAGACCGTGGTGACCGGCTGGCTGGCGCGGCAATGGCGCGAGCAGGGCGGCGAGGTGATCACCCAGAAGCTGGTGCAGACCGGCTGCGTCGGCGCGTCGGACGACATCCTGCTGCACCGGCGGCTGATGGGCTGCGGCCTGTTCGACGAGGACCGCGACGGCACCACCATGCCGGCGCTGTATGCCTACCCGGCCTCGCCGCACCTGGCGGCGAGGCTGGAAGGCCGCGCGCTGGACCTGGACGCGATCGCCCGGGCCACCGCGCGCCTGCGCGCGCGCTACGGCACGGTGCTGGTGGAAGGCGCCGGCGGGCTGATGGTGCCGCTGACCCCGCAGCTGCTGACCATCGACTACGTGGCGGCGCAGGGCTGGCCGGTGATCCTGGTCACCTCGGGGCGGCTGGGCAGCATCAACCATACCCTGCTGTCGCTGGAGGCCATCGCCGCGCGCGGCATCGCGCTGCACGGCATCGCCTGGAACAGCCGCGACGATGGCAGCGACGAGGTGATCGCCACGGAAAGCCGCCGCTTCATCCGCGACTGGATGCAGGCCCGCTTCCCGCAGGCGCGCTGGTACGACGTGCCGCGGCTCGATCTTGCCTGAAGGGCGCCGCGATGCCATGACATGGCATGAATTGTAGGAGCGACGCCCCTAGCGCTTGGGGGGTTGCGGGGAAGCCCC
>JAEWOJ010000209.1 GCA_023399815.1 Pseudomonadota bacterium
GGGTGATCCCCTTCATCAAGAAGGATCTCTTTTGCTTTGATTTTCTCCCGCTCAATTTTGGATAATATTGCCGCCAAATTGGACAATCTCTGTGCCGCATCGTCAGCTTTCCCGAATTTTACGGAAATATCTTTATATATTATAACAATATTGCCATTCTTTTCAAAACGAACTTTTGTAACATTGCTTACGATATCCATTTTTAATAATGTCTGTAAAAATGGGATCGCTTCGGTATCGCGAAACGCATTTTCTCCCGGCTCCGGAATCGTGTCCTCCAGCTCAACGGAAATCGGTCGAATTCGATTCATGATGCCATCATCAAAGCCGGTTCGGATGATTCCGTTATTGTCGATGTATCTTGTCTCGTTGTTCGCAATCGTGGTTGCGAGAATGTAGGATTCCTCCACTCGTACCTCTAATCGATTGGGGATTTTCTTCGTCAATGTGACATTTTTAATCCCTGAAATCTTTCGAATGTTGTTCTCGCCTTTTTTTCGAGAATATAAAAATATATTTTCATTCGCTTCGCCGAGACCGGTTAAGATTTCCGCATCCGAAATCACCGTATTTCCTTCAACACGAACATATTTGATGCGAAAGGCACGATGGTGAAAAACAAAATAGATGCTGATCCCGATAAAGATAAGGATTATATAGCTCATCCATATTCTCAGCTTGTTCACCTTACGCACACGGACACGTCGTCTCTTCGAATTCCTGCCTTGAGGAGCATTTCCCTGTTCACGATCATTGGCAGCTTTTTTTCGAGAAGCGGACGCCGCCTCGCGTTGCGGAATACGATGAGACGTTTTGCGATTGGAGGTTTCGACAGGCCGGCTATTTTCCTCAGAAGTTCGGCATTTTATGTTGTGATCCATATTATCTGCTGTCCTTTGATATGTTCAATAATATCCCCGCAATGATTCCCATTACAATCAATGAGCTGCCACCATAGCTTACGAAGGGCAAAGTGATTCCTGTTGGCGGAACAAGTCCGATCGATACGCCGATATTGACCATCGCCTGAAATGCGATAATAAAGCTCAATCCGAATCCGAATAATCTGCCGAATGCGGAGTTTGCACGATTTGCAGCTCTGAGGCATCTCCAAATCAGATAAACAAAGGCAAGAATCAGGCACATTGCGCCGATAAAGCCGAGTTCTTCACTGATTACGGAGAAGATGAAATCATTATGCGGCTCATCCGCCAAATAATCAAATTTTTGTCTGCTTTGTCCGAAGCCGACACCCCATAATCCCCCGCTGCTGACCGCATAGAGCGATTGTAAAAGCTGCCAGCCGCTGTTTTGCGGATCCTTCAGCGGATTGAAGACGATGAGCAGGCGCTCAAGACGATAATTTCCGGGTCTTGGCCAAAATGCATACAGCAATCCTAAAATACCAAATCCCATCATAGGAAGCAAGTGCCAAAGATTCATGCCTCCGACAAAATAGACAAACATCAGTGACAATGCAATCACCATTACCGCAGAGAAATTCGGTTGAAAATACACCGGAAGAATGGTAATCAAAACAAATCCGAGCACCCAGCAGAGCATCCGAAGCGTTCCGTTCTGTTCCGGAGGCTTTCGGGTCAGGCGATAGGAAAGAAAACAGATTGATCCGATCTTTAGGATATCGGAGGGCATAAATGTCTGATTAGCAATCTGAATCCAGCGCCTTGAATTATTTATGCTCGCCCCAATCCCGGGAATGAAGACAGCAAGACACAGGAGAAAGGAAAAAGCATAAATTGGAAACGCAAATCTTTCGTAAATGCGGTAATCGATGCGAGAAACAATGAACATCATAACAATCGCCAGCGCCGCATAGACCAAATCTCTTTTAAAGTAAAATTGCGGATCCCCGTATTTTTTTGTTGCATAAGGTGCGCTTGCACTGTATACCATAATGACGCCGAATAAAATAAGCGCAATCACACAAAAAAGAATCGTGCGATCCGGAGGTCCCGTTCTTCTCCAGACCGAAGGGCGAAGAAATTTCTTTCTCATGCTCTCCTTATTTTTCCCGGTTTTCTTCTTCATCTTTGATCCTTAATACAATTTTCAGAAATTCATCGCCTCGAGTTTCAAAGTTCGGATATTGATCCCAGCTTGCCGATGCCGGAGAAAGCAGAACGATCTCTCCCCTTCTTGCTTCCTGATGCGCAATCCGGATTGCGTCCGCGAGCGTCTCTGTGAGCACCAGGCGATCTCCCAAGCCAGCCTCTTTTGCTCCTTGTGCGAGCTTTTTCCTTGTCTCTCCGATCAGAATCATCTTCCTGACATGGGCTTGTGCCGCTCTGTACAGCTCATCAAAGGGTACGTTCTTGTCATAGCCGCCGGCAATCAGAAGAATCGGCTGATGCAATCCCTCTAAAGCACGCACTGTGGAATCCACATTTGTTGCCTTGGAATCATTAATATAATCGACCCCGCCGATGCTGGCAATGTGCTCCATGCGATGCTCAATAGGACGAAAGGTGCTCAGTGCATGGCGAATCTGATCCTCCCGCAGATTCCATTGACGAGCGATGTCTATTGCAAACAGAGCATTTTCGACATTGTGCTCGCCGAACAGCTTCCAATTTTCATGACTGCGCAGTTGTTTCGCATCCACGGAATCTTTTTGAATCCATTCCACCACGGAAGAAAAACGGCCTTCCTCATAGGCCTTGCGGCTGACCGCATCTCCGGGATTGAGCAACAGCCAGTCCTCCTTTGTCTGATGCTCCGCAATGCGCAGCTTCGCATTCGCATAAGCCTCGAAACTGCCATGCCATTCAAGATGATCGGGCGTAATATTTAAAATCGCAGCCAGGTGCGGAGCAAATTGGGAAACAGATGCCAGTTGAAAGCTTGAGCATTCAACAACATAATATGCATTCGGATGATCACGCATGACTGACAGAGCCGGAGTTCCGATATTTCCACATGCATATGCAGGATATCCGCTTTCATTGAAAATATGCGCCACCAGTGATGTTGTGGTCGTCTTGCCATTGGAGCCGGTGATTGCGATCATCTTTTCTCCGCCATAAATGCGATATGCCAGTTCAATATCTGAAATCACCTCAACGCCCTGTTGAACAGCCTCCAGAAGCACCGGACGATCCAAGTGTATGCCCGGGCTTTTCAACACAAATTCAATGTGCTTCCATTCTATCTGATTGGCGGAGCTGAGAACATGAATATTTCCGGAATGCTGTGAAAAAGCTTGCAGATCCGGCTTTGCCGTCTCTCTCTCCTTTTCGTCATCAAGGAGAAGCTCAATATTCCAGCCTCTTTCTGTCAAAACATCACACGCAGAACGCCCTGTCACCCCGTAGCCATATAACAATATTTGCTTCATACCAGCCTCGTTTTTCTTTGATTTCTTTATGCAATCCATAAGTAGCAAAGCGCAAGCGCCGCGCTGAAAAGAGAAAAGCTCATTGCGACCTTTTCTTCCGGATACCCTTTGAGCTCAAAATGATGGTGAACCGGCGCCATTAAGAAAATACGCTTCCCTCCCGTTTTTCGAAAATAAGCAAATTGAATCAGGTCGGAAAGCGTCTCCATTAAATAGACTCCCCCCAAAAGAATCAGATATAGAAGATGATTTTGCAGCAACAATAATGCCACAAGCGCTCCGCCGATTCCCATAGAACCCGTATCCCCCATAAAAACGGATGCAGGATGGGAATTAAAGATTAAAAATCCGAGTAACACGCCGACCATAATCCATCCGCCAATAGAAATTTCCGGAATCGTACTGAAAAGGCTCGTCCCCGCAACCGCAATCGCGAAAAATACAGGAATTGAAACTCCGGTACAAAGCCCGTCCAGACCATCGGTTAAATTTACGGAATTTGCGGTACCAACAATAATAAACGAAAAAATCGGGATCCAAATCACACCCAGATTCCATTTCCAGCCGAAAAAGGGTATGACCTGAGTCGAAGCCTCCGGATTTAACAGATAGTTCCAGATTGCAATCACAGTCGCTAATGCAAACTGCAAATAAAGCTTTTGACGAGGAGTCAAGCCTTCATTGACCTTCTTCTTCGCTTTTTCGTAATCATCCAAAAAACCGATGGCCATAAATCCGAGCGTAGAAAAAAGAATCAGCAAAGCACGCGCATTGATTCCGCAAAAAAGAATCATCAGAAGCAGAAAGACCGTGAGAAAGGCCACGCCTCCCATCATCGGCGTCCCCTGTTTCTTATAATGCTCCTTATTGCCATCCTCCCGAATCGGCTGAACAAAAGATTCTTTTCCGGAAAAGCGAATCCATTGCCATACGGCAAGCGCTGAAAAGGCAAATGCAATCAAAGTGATCAAGTAGAAATTGGAGTTAATTTTTTCAAAAATCATACTTTCTCCTGTTTTCCTTTCTTCATATTCACAAATAACTTGTAGCGTTGCCCATCAGATATTGATTACATCATCATTGGCTGACGGGCGCACTTGCCTCCGAGGAAAGAGTCAATTTCGGATTGTCCGAGGACAAAGCTTTTTCCAGGATACGCGCAGAAATCTCTCCCGCTACCGTGCCGCCATAATAGCCGCGCTGCGGATCCTTTGTGACCACCAATAAGGAATATTGCGGATTTTCGATCGGAAATGCTGAATAGTACGACGCAATCACATGATTGTCATCATATTCTCCATCCTGAAGCATAATCGTCGTGCCGCTCTTTCCCCCGATACTGACGCCCGGAACCCGCATCAATGCGGACTGATTCTTCTCCACGGTATCCTTGAGATACTGCTTCATAATCTCCACGGTATCCTTCGAAAAGACCGGATCCTGAGGCTTCGGCGTGTACTGTGAGGTTACCTGATTCTTCTCGTCCGTCGCTTCCATAAAAATGTGGGGCTCGTAGTAATACCCCCCGTTTACCGCAGCGTTGGCAGCAGAGATCATTTGCAGCGGAGTCACGGAAACCCCGTGGCCGTAGGACATCGTCGCCATGCGTTCTGCAGTCATATTCGATACGGTAGCCGGCATGGAAGAGGATGTCTCCGCCGGGAGGTCCACCCCGGAGGTTGCACCGATGTGCAGGGACTGTAAATATGAGTAGAAGGTTTCCGCGCCGATTTGGCGTACGATTTGAACAAAGGCTGTGTTGCAGGAATTGATCAGCGCCTCCTCAAGAGTCTCAATGCCGTGAGGATGCGCCGGATCAAAGCAGTGGATCCGAACTCCGGGCGCGATTTCAATGGAGCCGGTGCAAAGATACGTGTCACCCGGCTTGGAAGCCTTTGTTTCCAATGCGACAGCCGTGGTAATGGTTTTAAAAACGGATCCCGGCTCATAGAGAGATGAGACTGCGGGATTCTTCCAAAGCTCATACAAACGATTGAGCTTTTGCTTCTCATCCAAGGTGTCCCACATTGCCAGATCGTGATTGGAAAGAGGCTGGCGAGGTGTATTGAGATTGAAATCAGGAACGCTTCCCATAGCCAGGATTTCGCCGTTGTTCAGATTCATCAGAATCGCCGTAGTGGACTCCGCTTCAAAGTCATCGGTTCCCTTCTGAATTTCTTCCTCGACAATTCTCTGCAGCTCCGAATCCAGTGTCAAACGAACATTTTGACCATTTTCCATGGATGCCTTTTGACCGAAATCCGCCGGCAGAATATTGCCGTTGAGGTCCATAGAAACAAGATTTTGTCCTTTGATTCCGGCTAAAATACTGTTGAAGGACCGCTCTGCGCCGTACTGTCCTTCACCTTCTCCGTTGACAAAACCGATTGTCTGGGAAAACAGCTGATTATTCGGATAAAAGCGTTCCGTTTCCTGTTCAACACTGTAGCAGGTTAAGCCGGAGGTTTTCAGGCGATCTACCTCCTCCTGAGAAAGCTTTTTTTTCAACGATACATAATTTTTTCCGGAATCCAATTTTTCCGCAATTTGGGATCTTTCCATTCCTAAAATATAAGATAAAAGCTCCACGGTCTCATCGCGATCCTTTGCTTGAATTTCCTTCGGAAATGCATAACAGTTGTTGACGATCACAGAAGTTGCCAGCGGATTGTGATTCCGATCAAAAATCGTTCCTCTCCGGGGCTCTATTTCAATTGCTTTGCGTCGCTGCGCAAGCGCTGCCTCCCGATAGTCCTCACCGGCGTACACCTGTAAATAGAAAAGCCGAAACAGAAATCCCGTAGCAACAAGCATCGCCGCAATGAAAATGACGACAACTCGCGTAGTCGGATTCATCCGTTTCGACTGAATCGGTTGTTTTTTATTTTCTCGCATAGTTTCCTCAATGTTCCAAAGAAGTCAATCCGTCCTCTGTACCCTGCTGCGCGGCAACCGATGGAGAGGAAAGCATTGCGGAATTAACGCCGCCTTCCGCCGGCTTCGAATTGGAAACAGCCTGCACAGTTAAGACTTGTCCCTCCTTCGGATAGGCCATCTTCAGCTTTTCTCTGGCAATCGTCTCGATACGATCCTTTTGGAGATACGGAGCCAGTTCCATGACATAATAATCTCTCTCCGCCTGAAATGAGTCCAGATCCTGTTTCAGCTTTGTGATGTCACGATTTACAACATTCAGTTGATTATAACTCACTAAGGAAGTCATAAGCAACCCAACGCTGAGCAGCACGGTCAATCCAAAAAAAAGTCTGCTGAACAGTGCAGGCAGCGTCATGCTCTGTACACGAGCACGAGAACGTGCAGCCGTATTTTTCTTTGCATTCGGCACCGCGACGGCAGCTTCCGCAATCACTCGTATTTTCTTTTTGGAAGCGGGCACTGCGACGCCCCTTGCCATCTTTACCGCTGCATCCATTTCATCCCTCCCGTTTTTCTACAATCCGCAATTTTGCCGATCTTGCACGAGGATTTTCCCTCAATTCCTCTTCTTTCGCCTGTATCGGTCGATTCGTTATTATGCGCACCTTGCTCGAATTTCCGCATACGCAAACCGGAAGCTCAGGCGGACACGTACATCCTTTTTGCAATTCTCTGAATTTGTTCTTTACAATGCGGTCCTCCAACGAGTGAAAGGAAATCACACAAAGCCGCCCCCGCGGGCTCAGGTGATCCACCGCAATATCCAAGGTATGGCTCAGCACATCCAATTCATGGTTGACCTCAATACGCAACGCCTGAAACACCCTTTTTGCAGGATGCTTATCCTGCATACGCACTTTTTTAGGGATGGCTTTCTTTATGAGAGTAACCAAATCAAAGGTTGTCTCAAGCGGTTGCGCATTGCGTCCCATAACGATGAACTCTGCAATTCGCTTTGCCCATCTCTCTTCACCATACCGGTAGAAGATCTCTGTCAATTCTTCCTGTGAATAGTGATTCACAATATCTGCCGCCGTCGGGATATCGGCTTTCTGATCCATGCGCATATCCAAGGGAGCATTTTCGTGATAGGAAAATCCGCGTGCTCCATCATCCAATTGATGAGAGGAAACACCGATGTCCATCAAGATTCCATCGACATTCGAAATGTGACAGGCTTTCAGAATGGAGTCCAAATGAGAAAAGTTATCATGAACAAATGTGATTCGATCCGGATCCTCCGGGAGTCTCTCTTTCGCAGCCTCCAAGGCGTCCCGATCCTGATCGATTGCAATCAATCTGCCTCCCTTAAGTCGCTTAAGAATCCCGGCGGAATGTCCTCCGCCGCCAACCGTGCAGTCTACATAGATTCCGTTTTCCCGAATATTCAGTCCTTCTATAGTTTCCTGAAAAAGAACCGGAATGTGTTGAAATTCCATGATGCTCCTACAGCTCTACGCCCTCTTCCTCCAACGTTTCCGTCAAATCATCATAATCCATGGAATCCGAAGCAAGATATTCGTTCCATTTTTCTTTGTCCCAAACCTCA
>JAEWOJ010000042.1 GCA_023399815.1 Pseudomonadota bacterium
CGGAGCGGTCCTCCACCGCCGCCACGCCCGCCAGCACCTGCTCGCGGGCGAAACCTCCGGCCACGTGCAGGTCGGTCAGCACGGGGCGGCCCTCGGTCAGCGTGCCGGTCTTGTCGACCGCCACCACCCGGGCGTCCTTGAGCAGTTGCAGCGCCTCGCCCTTGCGGAACAGCACGCCCAGTTCGGCGCCGCGGCCGGGATCGCTGGCGAAGTCGGCCGGTTCGGTGAGCGCGAGATTGCGCGCCTTGGCGGCGGCAACCAGCGCCAGCGCCAGCGGATGCTCGGAGCGGTTCTCGGCCGAGCCGACGAGGCGCAGCACATCGTCGGCCGCGAAGCCATTCGCCGGCTCGATATCGGTGAGCTCGGGCTTGCCCTTGGTCAGCGTGCCCGTCTTGTCCAGCGCGACGATCTGGACGTCCTTCAGGGCCTGCAGGGCGTCGCCTTGGCGGAACAGGATGCCGAGCTCGGCGCCGCGGCCGGTGCCGACCATGATCGAGGTCGGCGTCGCCAGGCCCATCGCGCACGGGCAGGCGATGATCAGCACCGCCACCGCGTTGACCAGGGCGAAGGTCAGCGCCGGCGACGGGCCGGACAGCCACCACGCCGCGAAGGTCAGCAGCGCCAGCCCCATCACCACCGGCACGAACCACATCGTGATGCGGTCCACCCGCGCCTGGATCGGCAGCTTGGCGCCCTGCGCCTGCTCCACCAGGCGCACGATCTGCGCCAGCACGGTAGCGCCGCCGACGGCGGTGGCGCGCACGCCGAGCGTGCCGGTCTGGTTGACGGTGCCGCCGACCACTCGGGCGCCGGCCGCCTTGGCCACCGGCACTGGTTCGCCGGTGATCATCGATTCGTCCACGTAGCTGTCGCCGTCGACCACCTCGCCGTCCACGGCGATGCGCTCGCCGGGGCGCACGTCGATCACGTCGCCCGTCGCCACCTGCGCCAGCGGCACTTCCACCGCTCCGCCGTCGCGGCGCACGCGCGCGGTCTTCGCCTGCAGCCTGAGCAGGCGCCTGATCGCCTCGGAGGTGCGGCCCTTGGCGCGCGCTTCGAGCATGCGCCCGAGCAGGATCAGGGTGACGATGACCGCCGCCGCTTCGTAGTAGACGTTGACCGTGCCGGCCGGCAGTAGCCGCGGCAGGAAGGTCGCCACCAGCGAGAAGCCGTAGGCGGCCAGCGTGCCGACCGCGACCAGCGAGTTCATGTCCGGCGCGGCGCGCAGCAGCGCGGGAATGCCGGCGCGGTAGAAGCGACGGCCCGGGACCGCCAGCACCAGCGTGGTCAGCGCGAACTGCAGCAGCCAGCTGTTGTGCGTGCCCAGCGTGGTGGCGATGGCGTGGTGGAAGGCCGGCACCAGGTGCGCGCCCATTTCCAGCACGAACACCGGCAGGGTCAGTGCCGCGGCCAGCAGCAGGTCGCGCTCGAGCCCGCGCAGCTCCTCGCCGCGCCGCTGCGCTTCGCGGTCGTCGTCCATGGCCGCCTCCAGCACGCGCGCCTCGTAGCCGGCCCTGGCGACCGCACCGACCAGCGCCGCCGGATCGAGCGCGGCATCGCCCTCCACCCGCGCGCGGCCGGTGGCGAGGTTGACGCTGGCCGAGCGCACGCCGGGCACCCTGGCCAGCGCGCGCTCGACGCGGCCGACGCACGAGGCGCAGCTCATGCCGTCGATGCCCAGTTCCAGCGGCGCCGGCGCGGACACCTCGTAGCCGGCCTTCTCCACCGCCCGCACCAATGCCTGCCGGTCCATGCCGTCGCCATGCACGGTGGCGCGGCCGGTGGCCAGGTTCACCGCAGCGCTGGCCACGCCGGGCACAGCGGCCAGCGCGCGTTCCACCCGGCCCACGCAGGAGGCGCAGGTCATGCCCAGGACCGCGAGATCCTGCGTCTGCCCATCGTCGCGGGCGGGGCTCTGGTCGTTCCGGGTCATCGCCGCCTCACCTGGGTTTGTCCATGATGGCGGCACCTTAAAGCTTTCCATCATGGGAAGGTCAACAGGACAGGGACCAGGAACATGGTGAAGGCAAAAGCCGAGGCCATGCGCTCTCACTACGTTTCTAGTTTCTGCCCCCTGGTTCCTGGCCTGTTGACCTTGCCACCATGGCAAGCCCCAGACTGCGCAGCCCTCCGAGGAGAACCGCCATGAAACTGCATATCGGGAACATGACCTGCGGCGGCTGCGCGCGCAGCGTCACCGCCACCGTCAAGGACGTGGACCCGGCCGCCACGGTCGAGATCGACCTGCCCGCCAAGCGGGTGCGGATCGAATCGACGCAACCGGCCGAGCGCTTCACCCAGGCGCTGGACGAAGCCGGCTTCCCGCCGCAGGTGGAAAACGATTGATCCGGCCGGGCGGGGCACGCCCCGCTTTGGTGCCCCGTAGCCGCCGCCGGAACGGCAACGCACGCATCATCGGTGGAACCCGCGCGCGGCGCGGGGCGGCAACGGGTGCATCAGCATCAAGCACGGTTCGTCGGCGACTTGCCGCGCCCCTACCGGGGCCATGGCGGCGGGGGCGTTATCATGGCGGCCAATCTTCTTCGGCGGCATGCGCGTGCAGACCATCCTCACCCCGGTATCGATCGGCGAACTGATCGACAAGATCACCATCCTCGAAATCAAGGCCGAGCGCATCGCCGACGCCGCCAAGCTGGACAACGTGCGCACCGAGCTGGACGGCCTGTGGCCGCTGTGGCTGCAGCAACAGGACGCGCGCCCGGAGCTGGCCGCGCTCAAGCAGCAGCTCAAGGCGATCAACGAGCGCATGTGGGACATCCAGGACCAGCTGCGCGCCAAGGAAACCGCGCAGGATTTCGGTGACGCATTCATCGCCCTGGCGCGCGGCGTCTATGGCACCAACGGCGAGCGCGTGGCGGTCAAGAACGAGATCAACCGCATCGCCGGCTCAGCGCTCGTCGAGGAAAAGCAGTACCAGGGCGAGTAGCGGGTGGGGCGGGGTATGCCCCGGCGGAGCGCTGTAGGGG
>JAEWOJ010000123.1 GCA_023399815.1 Pseudomonadota bacterium
CATCAGCGGCAAGGTCAAGGGTGGTTTCACCGTCGACATCAAGGATGTCCGCGCGTTCCTGCCGGGTTCGCTGGTCGATGTGCGCCCGGTGCGCGACCCGGCCTACCTGGAAGGCAAGGAGCTGGAGTTCAAGCTCATCAAGCTCGACCGCAAGCGCAACAACGTGGTCGTTTCCCGCCGCGCCGTCGTCGAGAGCGAGCACTCGGAAGAGCGCGAGCAGCTGATGGACAAGCTGCAGGAAGGCGCGATCCTGAAGGGCGTGGTCAAGAACCTGACCGACTACGGCGCGTTCGTGGACCTGGGCGGCATCGACGGCCTGCTGCACATCACCGACATGGCGTGGAAGCGCGTGCGCCACCCGTCGGAAGTCGTGAACGTCGGCGACGAGCTGGACGTGCGCGTGCTGAAGTTCGACCGCGAGCGCAACCGCGTCTCGCTGGGCCTGAAGCAGCTGGGCGAGGATCCGTGGGACAACATCGCCCGTCGTTACCCGGCCAACAGCCGCGTGTTCGGCAAGGTCTCCAACGTCACCGATTACGGTGCGTTCGTCGAGATCGAGCCGGGCGTGGAAGGCCTGGTGCACGTGTCCGAGATGGACTGGACCAACAAGAACGTCAACCCGTCCAAGGTCGTGCAGGTCGGTGACGAAGTCGAAGTGATGGTGCTGGACGTCGACGAAGAGCGTCGCCGCATCTCGCTGGGCATGAAGCAGGTCGCCGCCAATCCGTGGGAAACCTTCGCCGCCATCCACAAGAAGGGCGACAAGGTGTCCGGCCAGATCAAGTCGATCACCGACTTCGGCATCTTCATCGGCCTGGACGGCGGCATCGACGGCCTGGTCCACCTGTCCGACATCAGCTGGAACACCACCGGCGAAGACGTGGTCCGCAACTTCAAGAAGGGCGACACCCTGGACGCCGTCGTCCTGGCCGTCGATCCGGAGCGCGAGCGCATCTCGCTGGGCGTGAAGCAGCTGGAGCAGGATCCGTTCGGCCAGTACATGGCCGCCAATCCGAAGGGCTCCAAGGTCGAAGGCGTGGTCAAGGAAGTCGACGCCAAGGGCGCCGTGATCGAACTGGCCGACGGCATCGAAGGCTACGTTTCGGCCCGCGACATCAGCCACGACCGCGTGGACGATGCCTCGCAGCACCTGAAGGTCGGCGACAAGGTCGAAGCCAAGTTCGTGGGCATGGACCGCAAGGGCCGTACCATGCAGCTGTCGATCAAGGCCAAGGACGAAGCCGAGACCGCCGAAGCGCTGGCCGAGTACAACAAGTCCTCGATCGAAGCCGCTGCCGGCACCACCAGCCTGGGGGCGCTGCTGCGCGCGCAGCTGGGCGGCAACAAGTCCGAGTGATCGGGCGGCATTGCCCTTAGTACCGTAGATGTGACTTGGGCGGCCCGGACAACAATCCGGGCCGCTTCAGGGTATGACCCCACCGTGACGGGTTCGCGATGACCAAATCCGAGTTGATCGAAATCCTTGCGCGCCGCCAGGCGCACTTGAAGGCCGACGATGTCGATCTGGCAGTGAAGTCGTTGCTGGAGATGATGAGCGGGGCGCTGGCGACCGGCGACCGCATCGAGATCCGCGGCTTTGGCAGCTTCTCGCTGCACTATCGGCCGCCGCGCATGGGCCGCAACCCGAAGACGGGCGATTCCGTCGCGCTGCCGGGCAAGCACGTGCCGCACTTCAAGCCGGGCAAGGAACTGCGCGAGCGCGTGAGCGACGTCGTGCCGCTGGAAAGTGATCCTGTCTGAGTTTCCTGAGTTTCTTTGTTGCCGCCATCCTTGGCGGCAACCCTGCGGGCCATCGGCAGGCGATGTCAGGAATCGCTCCTTGCGATTCCTTTGTTGCCGCCATCCGTGGTGGCAACCCTTCGGGCCATCGGCAGGCGATGTCAAAAACCGCTCCCGGCGGTTTTTTTGATCCGGCTGCTGCGGATCGGCGCCACGGCCGTTAAGCTAGTGGCTCTATGGACATGGAGCAGGCTGCCGCATGAAGGCTGTCCGTCTGTTGATACTGCTGGCCGTCCTGGTCGGCGGCCTGGTGATAGGCTCGCTCAATTCGCAGCCTGTCGACATCAGCCTGGCGTTCTGGGCGCTCAAGACCACCTCGGGAATCGCGATCATCGTTTCGCTCCTGCTCGGGGCGCTGGTGGGCGGTGGCCTGGTCGTGGCGGGAATGGTCATTCCCCTGTATACCCGGCTCCGGCGCGCCAACAAGGCCGCGGCGGCCGGCAACGGTTCCGTTCCGCCGGCGCCGCAATCCCCTTCTCCTTTCGACGGACGCTGATCGAAGATGGCCTTTATCAGTGAGTGGTTCTGGTTCTTCCTGTTCCTGCCGATCGCCGCGCTCTGCGGCTGGGTCATCGGCCGGCGCGGCGGGCAGCGCCACAGCGAGAACCAGGTCAGCCGCCTGTCGAGCACCTATTTCCGCGGCCTGAACTACCTTCTCAACGAGCAGCCGGACAAGGCCATCGAGCTGTTCCTGCATATCGCGGAACTGGACAAGGAAACCTTCGAGACCCAGCTGGCGCTGGGCCACCTGTTCCGGCGTCGTGGCGAGGTGGACCGCGCCATCCGCCTGCACCAGGGGCTGGCGAACCGTCACGACCTGTCCGACGCCCAGCGGGTGCAGGCGCTGCTCGCCCTGGGCGAGGACTACATGAAGTCGGGCCTGCTGGATCGCGCCGAGACCGTGTTCGCCGACCTGGCGCGGATCGACCAGCGTGCGCCGCAGGCGCTGAAGCACCTGATCGGCATCTACCAGGCCGAGCGCGACTGGGAAAAGGCGATCGAGAACGCGACCCGCTACGAGCAGGTCACCGACGAGCCGATGGGCAAGCTGATCGGGCAGTTCGAGTGCGAACTGGCCGAGCGCTACCGTGCCGCCGGCCGGCTGGACGACGCCCGCGCCGCCATCGAGCGCGCCAATGCGGCCGATGCGATGAGCGTGCGCGCCGGCATCATCGAGGGCCGCCTGGAAAGCGACTTCGGCCATGACGAGGCCGCGGTACGCGCCTTCGAGCGGGCCGCGCGCAATGATCCGGACTACCTGCCGGAAATTCTGCCGCAGCTGCTCAAGAACTACCGCAACGTGGGCGATCTTGCCGGCGCGCGCGCGTTCCTGGCGGAAATGACCGAGCACTACCGCGGCATCGCCCCGGTGCTGGCGCTGTCGCGGCTGATGGAGGAGCAGGAGGGCGTGGGCCCCGCGCGTGCCTACCTCGGACGCCAGCTGAAGGATCGTCCGTCCGTGCGCGGCGAATCGGCGTTGATCGACCTGACGCTGGCGGAAGGGGCCGATCCGGTGGCGACGCTGCAGGACCTGAAGCACATCACCGACCAGTTGCTGGTGCGCAACCCTGCGTATCGTTGTACCCGGTGCGGCTTCGGCGCGCGCACCCATCACTGGCAATGCCCCAGCTGCAAGGAGTGGGGGACGGTCAAGCCGCTGCTGAACTACGCGGTGCTCTGATCCATGCATCCGGCATGGGTGATCCCGGGGCTGCTGCTGTCGGTCGTGCTTGTCGCGGTCTTGCTGACGGCCGTCGCGCGCGCCTATGCGCTGCGCCGGCAGTTGCTGGATCAGCCAGGCGAGCGCAGAAGCCATGCGGTCGCGACGCCGCGGGGCGGTGGCATCGCCATCGTCGTTTCCCAGCTCCTGGCGTATCCGTGCATCGGCATGCTTTTTCCGGGAATCGCCGCAACGCTGGCCGTCTTTTCAGCGGGGCTGGTGATGGTGGCGGGAATAGGCTGGTGGGACGACCATCGTCCGCTGCCGGCGCTGCCCCGTCTCGGTGTGCATGTCCTGGCCGGCCTGCTGCTGGGCGCGCTGGTCTGGTACTGGACGGGGGATGCGTTCAAGACGGGTTTCAGTGTTTTCCTGGCCGTCTCGCTGATCAACGTCTGGAACTTCATGGATGGCATCGACGGCCTGGCCGCCACGCAGGCCATCCTGGCGGCGGTCGCCTATGCCCTGCTGCTGCCGTTCCCCCCTGCGGTCCTGGCACTGCTCCTCGGAGCAGGAGTGCTGGGCTTCCTGCCCTTCAATTTCCCCAAGGCCAGGATTTTCATGGGCGATGTCGGCAGTGGCGCCCTGGGCTACCTGCTGGCCGGACTGGTGGCGTTGGGCTGCGTGGTGGGGGAGACGGCCTGGCCCCTCTGGCTGATACCCCTGACGGCGTTCCTCGTCGATGCGGGATTCACCCTGGCGACCCGTGTGCTCAAAGGGGAGCGCTGGATGGAAGCCCATACGCAGCATCTGTACCAGCGCTGCATAAAGCAGGGCCATGGTCACGCCGGGGTCACATTCGGCTATGCATTGTTCAGCGCTGCCGGGATTCTGCTCCTGCTCGTTCCCGCATGGCGTTCCCCGCCCTGGAGCGGCCTGGTCGCGGCGGCATGGGCCTTGGCAGGAGCCGGGCTCTGGCTTGTGCTGCGCAACAAAATCCTTCGATGAGGAAGAACGGCAAATGACGGTCTGGCGACAACAGCTCGCGGGCAACTCCCTGCGCATCGCGGTGATGCTGCACGACCTGTTCATGGTCTGGGCATGCTGGCAACTGCTGTACATGGCCCGGTACGCCATGCTGGACAGCGCACCGGAAATCCAGTTGCTGAGCCTCGACGTGGTCGCGGTGATGCTGCTCCAGGCCTTGGCGTTCCACTATGTGGGGCTCTACCGGGGCCTGTGGCGCTTCGCCAGCGTCACCGACCTCGTGAACATCTTCAAGGCCAGCTTCATCGGCCTGGGGGCGATCATCCTGGTGCTCAGCTACAAGCGCCTGGACGGCATTCCCCTGTCGGTGTTGATGGTCTACCCGTTCGCGCTGGCCGCCCTGCTGGGAGGGCCGCGCCTGCTGTACCGGGCCTGGAAGGACCACCAGGCCATCAACTCCGATGCGCGGGCACGCCGCGTGCTCGTGCTCGGTGCCGGCCATGCCGCCGAATCGCTGGTCAAGGACCTGCGTCGTTCGGGCGATTACGAGCCGGTCGGTTTGCTGGACGACTCGCCGCACCTGAAAGGGGCCAAGCTGCAGGGGATCCCGATCCTGGGAACCCTCGACGAGGTCGCCTCGGTGGCCAGGGAGACGGCGGCCAAGCTGTTGGTGATCGCGATCCCGACACTGGATGCCGCCGGGATGCAGCGGGCGGTGGCGCTCTGCGAGAGTTCCGGGCTTCCGTTCCGGACGGTGCCGCGGCTGACCGATCTGCTGGAGGGGAATTCGCTCCCGGGCCAGCTGAAGGAAGTCGCCATCGAGGACCTGCTTGGCCGCAAGCCGATACAACCGGATTGGGAATTGATCCGTGGCTGGCTGGGCGGGCGTACCGTCATGGTGACGGGGGCGGGCGGTTCCATCGGCTCGGAACTCTGCCGCCAGTGCGCGCGGCACGGCGCGAGCCGGATCGTGCTGCTGGAGATCAGCGAGATCCTCATGCTGAACATCCAGGGCGAGTTGTGCCGCAACTTCCCGCACCTGCAGATCGAGTGCGTGCTGGGCGATTGCGGCGATCCGGCGGTCGTGCGGCATGCGCTGGGCCGATACCATCCGGACACGGTGTTCCATGCGGCGGCCTACAAGCAGGTTCCCCTGCTGGAAGCGCAGATGCGCGAGGCCATCCGCAACAACACGCTGGCGACGGAATGCGTGGCCCGGGCCTGCCAGGAACACGGCGTGGACAACTTCGTGTTCATTTCCACCGACAAGGCCGTCGATCCGGCGAATGCGCTGGGGGCGACCAAGCGCTATGCGGAGATGATCTGCCAGAGCCTCAACGAGAAGAAGGGCACCCGTTTCGTCACCGTCCGCTTCGGCAACGTGCTCGGCTCGGTCGGCAGCGTCGTTCCGCTTTTCCGGGAGCAGATCCGCAAGGGCGGGCCGGTGACCGTGACCGATCCGGAGGTCAGCCGGTACTTCATGACGATCCCGGAAGCCTGCCTGCTGATCCTGCAGGCGGCCGCGTCCTCGTCGCGGGGGGCGATCTACATGCTGGACATGGGCGAGCCCGTGCTCATCCGTGTGCTGGCGGAGCAGATGATCCGCCTGGCGGGCAAGCAGCCCGGTACCGACATCGCCATCGTCTATACCGGGCTGAGGCCGGGCGAGAAGCTGCACGAAAGCCTGTTCTACTCGGACGAAAACAGCCGGCCCACCGCGCATCCCAAGGTGCTCGAAGCCGGGGTGCGCGAGTTTTCGGCCGAACGCGTGCTCGGCAACATCGCGCGCTTGCGCGAGGCGGTGGCCAGTTACGACGTGGAGGCGATGCGCTCCCTCCTGTTCGCGACCATTCCCGAATATGCCCCGTCGCCGGAGACGGCGGGGGCGCGCGCAAAGACCAATATCGTCCCATTCCCATCCAAAGAAGCTGGCAGGAACTGATGTCACGACGTATCCGCAAGGCGGTTTTCCCGGTCGCAGGTCTCGGCACCCGTTTCCTGCCGGCGACCAAGACGGTGCCCAAGGAGATGCTGCCGATCATCGACCGTCCGCTTATCCAGTACGCCGTCGACGAGGCGATCGAAGCCGGCTGCGACACCCTGGTGTTCATCACCAATCGCTACAAGCATGCGGTCGCGGACTATTTCGACAAGGCCTACGAGCTGGAGCAGAAGCTCGAGCGCGCCGGCAAGCAGGAGCAGCTGGAGATGATCCGCCACGTGTTGCCCGAGGGCGTGCGGGCGGTGTTCGTGACCCAGACCGAGGCGTTGGGCCTGGGGCATGCGGTGCTGTGCGCCAAGGCGATCGTGGGCGACGAGCCCTTTGCCGTGCTGCTGCCGGACGACCTGATCTGGAACCGCGGCGACGGCGCGTTGAAGCAGATGGCCGACCTCAACGAGGCCAGCGGCGCCAGCGTGATCGCGGTGGAGGATGTGCCGCACGAGAAGACCGCCAGCTACGGCATCGTTGCCACCGAGGCGTTCGACGGCCGCAAGGGCCGTATCTCGCAGATCGTGGAAAAGCCCAGGCCGGAGGACGCACCGAGCGACCTGGCGGTGGTCGGCCGCTACGTGCTGAGCCCGAAGATCTTCGAGCTGCTGGGGCAGACCGGCAGCGGCGCCGGTGGCGAGATCCAGCTGACCGATGCGATCGCGGCGCTGCTGAAGACCGAGGAGGTCGATGCCTACCGCTTTGAAGGCACCCGTTTCGATTGCGGCACGCACCTGGGCCTGGTCGAGGCGACGATCCGTTTCGCGCTGGACAACCCGAAGCTGGCCGAGGCCACGCGCGAGAAGCTCACCGCGATGCTGGCGGAAGGCTGAGGGGCCGTCCGTTCTTCAAGCACTCCTTCGGCACTTCGATTGATGCGTCATGGACGGGCCAGGCAGACCTTTGCGGGATACGCCGTGAACCCGCCCATGCAGGCTCGCCCACATCATCCATTGTGTGGACGGTCTCGCAAAGGCCTGCGCATCCCGCATGTCGAGTTTCTGGCGGGCGCGGACGGGCAGGGCGGAATCCCATGCAGAAACAGAAAAGGCAGCCGTTGGCTGCCTTTTCTGTTTTCAGGGCAAAAGCGTTCACGCCTAGCGTGGATCTGTTGCTCTTGCCTTTGCCCGATTCTCCGCGACGCGAAATGTCGGGTGGCACGGGGAGGTTGACCGGGCTCGTCCGCGGCATGAATGCCGTGGACGAGCCTGCATGGACCTGCTTGCGGCGTGCCCTGCCCGGGCAGTCTCATCCACCTGGGCCCCACGGCAATGCAACCGGAAACGCGCTGAAGCTTACAGCGCCTCGAAGATGCCGGCCGCACCCATGCCGGTGCCGATGCACATCGTCACCATGCCGTACTTCTGCTGGCGGCGACGCAGGCCGTGCACCAGGGTCGCGGTGCGGATCGCACCGGTCGCGCCCAGCGGATGACCCAGTGCGATCGCGCCGCCCAGCGGATTGACCTTGGACGGATCCAGGCCGCAATCGCGGATCACCGCCAGCGACTGCGCGGCGAAGGCTTCGTTGAGCTCGATCCAGTCCAGCTGGTCCTGGGTCAGGCCCGCCTGCTTGAGCGCCTTCGGGATCGCCGCGATCGGACCGATGCCCATCACCTCCGGGCGCACGCCGGCCACCGAGAAGCTGACGAAACGCGCCAGCGGGGTCAGGCCGTAGTCCTTGATCGCCTGCTCCGAGGCCAGCAGCACCGCGCCGGCGCCGTCGCTCATCTGCGAGGAGTTGCCGGCGGTGACGCTGCCGCCGAACTGGCCGTTGCGGAATACCGGACGCAGCTTGGCCAGGCCCTCGGCCGAGGAGTCCGGGCGCGGGCCCTCGTCGGTATCGGCCAGCGTGTTGCGGGTGATGATCCGCTGGCCGTCGCCCAGGTCGGGCAGGTGCGAGACGATCTCGTAGGGGCTGATCTCGTCCTTGAACTCGCCGGCCTGGATCGCGGCGATGGCCTTCTGGTGCGAGGCCAGGGCGAAGGCATCCTGTTCCTCGCGCGAGACCTTCCACTCCTCGGCGACCTTCTCGGCGGTGATGCCCATGCCGTAGGCGATGGCGACGTGGTCGTTGTCGAACACGCTCGGCGCCATGGCGATCTTGTTGCCCATCATCGGCACCATCGACATCGACTCGGTGCCGCCAGCCAGCATCAGGTCGGCGTTGCCCAGGCGGAT
>JAEWOJ010000145.1 GCA_023399815.1 Pseudomonadota bacterium
CCGGGGCCGGCACTACCCGCTGATTGCGAGGCCAAACGGTGGGCGGTGGGTGCCGACCGTTGGTCGGCACCGTCTACCTGGCGATGCAAACCCATCCGCGCCGCCCGGCCAACGATCGGACGCTACCCGCAGCCCCCAACCCGGTAGTGCCGGCCGCTGGCCGGCAACCGCAGGAATGCCAGAAGAAGATGCGAGGTCGCCAGCCGGCAGCCGGCACCACCTCCCAAAGCAGAACGGGGAAGCCTTGGCCTCCCCGTCCTTCATGCCATCGAAACGCCGCGGTTACAGCAGATCGGCCACGCCGGCGCGCTCTTCTTCCAGCTCGGCCAGGGTAATGTCGATGTACTTGCGCGAGAAGTCGTCGATCGGCAGATCCTTGATGATGGTGTAGCTGCCGTTCTCGGTGGTCACCGGGAAACCGAACACCACGCCTTCCGGAATGCCGTAGGAGCCGTCGGACGGCACGCCCATGGTCACCCACTTGCCGTTGCTGCCCAGCACCCAGTCATGCACGTGGTCGATCGCGGCGTTGGCGGCCGACGCGGCCGAGGACAGGCCACGGGCGGCGATGATCGCCGCGCCGCGCTTGCCGACGGTCGGAATGAAGGTGTTGGCGTTCCATTCCTGGTCGTTGATCAGCTCGGCGACCGACGCGCCACCGGTGGTGGCGAAGCGGTAGTCCGGGTACATGGTCGGGCTGTGGTTGCCCCACACGGTGAACTTCTCGAAGCTGTCCACGGCCTTGCCGGTCTTGGCGGCCAGCTGGCTCAGGGCGCGGTTGTGGTCCAGGCGCAGCATGGCGGTGAAGTTCTCCGGCTTCGGGTCCGGGGCCGACTTCATGGCGATGTAGGCGTTGGTGTTGGCCGGGTTGCCGACCACCAGCACCTTCACGTCGCGCTTGGCCACGGCGTTCAGCGCCTTGCCCTGCACGGTGAAGATCTTGGCGTTCTCCAGCAGCAGGTCCTTGCGCTCCATGCCCGGGCCGCGCGGACGCGCGCCGACCAGCAGGGCGACGTCGACGTCCTTGAACGCGACCAGCGGATCGGCGGTGGTCACCACGCCGGCCAGCAGCGGGAACGCGCAGTCTTCCAGCTCCATCACTACGCCCTGCAGCGCGGCCTGGGCCTTTTCGTTGTCGAGTTCGAGCAGCTGCAGGATGACCGGCTGGTCCTTGCCCAGCATTTCGCCGGAAGCGATGCGGAACAGCAGGGCGTAGCCGATCTGGCCGGCAGCGCCGGTCACGGCGACACGTACGGGTGCTTTCATGGGGGTTTCCTCTGCTAAGAAAGGTGTCATGGAGTCGCCCGGGCCAGCGCGGCGCTGGCCGGGCATCGAATCAGGAGCGGCCACCCGTGCGGCGGCCGTCGGCATGCGTCAGGCGGCGAGGATCTTGTTCCACTCGGCCACGCGCTCGGCCTGGGCGGCCAGTACGGCGTCGGCGTCGCCCTCGAGGGTGATCTTGTTGATCAGGTCGCCCTGCTTGATCGCATCGACCACGTCCTGGCCTTCGAGCACCTTGCCGAACACGGTATGGCGGCCATCCAGCCAGTCGGTCTTGATGTGGGTGATGAAGAACTGGCTGCCGTTGGTGTTCGGGCCGGCATTGGCCATCGACAGCGAACCGCGCTCGTGCTTCACGCCGTTGTTGGTCTCGTCCTCGAAGCGGTAGCCCGGGCCGCCGCGGCCGGAACCCTCCGGGCAGCCGCCCTGGATCATGAAGTCGGCGATCACGCGGTGGAAATTCAGGCCGTCGTAGAACCCGCGCTTGGTCAGGTTGACGAAGTTGGCCACGGTCAGCGGCGCCTTGTCGGCGAACAGCTCGACCTTGATCGGGCCGCGGGAAGTGTCGAAGGTGGCGGTCAGGGACATGGGAATCCTTGTGGGGGAAGACGTCTTTCGCAGGCCGCATAGGATACACCCGCCCCCGCCGGGCCGACGTCCCGTCCTCGCCCCGCCCGCCCCCGGCTGAACGCCCGCCGGGGGCCCCGGCAGGAGCACTTTTCGCGAAACGGCCGCATGCCCGTATAATGTTGGACTTCTTTTCCCCATTCACGGCACCGGCTGGCCGTCTTTCGCATGTCCATCGATAACCTTCGCAACATCGCCATCGTCGCCCACGTCGACCATGGCAAGACCACCCTCGTCGACCAGTTGCTGAAGCAGTCTGGCACCCTGTCCGAGCGCACGGTGCTGGCCGAGCGCGTGATGGACAGCAACGACCAGGAAAAGGAACGCGGCATCACCATCCTGGCCAAGAACACGGCCATCAAGTGGAACGGCAACCGCATCAACATCGTCGACACCCCCGGGCACGCCGACTTCGGCGGCGAGGTGGAGCGCGTGCTGTCGATGGTGGACTCGGTGCTGATCCTGGTGGACGCGATGGACGGCCCGATGCCGCAGACCCGCTTCGTCACCCAGAAGGCGTTCGCGATGGGCTTCAAGCCGATCGTCGTCGTGAACAAGGTCGACCGCCCCGGCGCGCGCCCGGACTGGGTGATCGACCAGGTGTTCGATCTGTTCGACAAGCTCGGCGCCACCAACGAGCAGCTGGACTTCCCGATCGTCTACGCCTCCGGCCTGAACGGCTACGCCGGCCTTGAAGACACCGTGCGCGACGGCGACATGACCCCGCTGTACGAAGCGATCATGAAGTACGTGCCGGCGCCGGAAGTCGAGGCCGAGGGCCCGTTCCAGATGCGCATCAGCCAGCTGGACTACAACAACTTCGTCGGCGTGATCGGCATCGGCCGCATCCAGCGCGGCAAGGTCAAGAAGAACATGCCGGTCAGCATCGTCGACCGCGAAGGCAAGAAGCGCCAGGGCAAGATCCTGCAGGTGCTGGGCTTCATGGGCCTGGAGCGCATCGAGGTCGAGGAAGCCCAGGCCGGCGACATCGTGGCCATCTCCGGCATCCAGGAACTGACCATCTCCGACACCGTCTGCGCGCTGGACACCCCGGAGGCGCTGCCGGCCCTGACCGTGGACGAGCCGACCATCTCGATGACCTTCCAGGTCAACAACTCGCCGTTCGCCGGCAACAAGGACCTGTCCGGCGGCAAGTTCCTGACCAGCCGCCAGCTCAAGGAGCGCCTGGAACGCGAGACCGTGC
>JAEWOJ010000181.1 GCA_023399815.1 Pseudomonadota bacterium
CTATATGAGCGAGTCGAAAGTTGCCATTAAACGCTCAGATGATTTAAACAGCGGCAGCTTAAATTTTGGTCTGCTATTGGGTGCCTCTAACCCGAGTTCCGCAGAGGATGCGTTATATCTGAAAGAGTACATCAACTCTCCAGATATGCTGGCAGCGTTAGATAAGCAACTGAATTTTCGCGAAGCGTTTAGCCACAGCGGGCTCGATTTTCTTAATCGTCTTAGCAAGGATGAAACCGCAGAAGGCTTCCTGAAGTACTACAAGGACCGTATCAACGTCTCGTATGACGATAAAACCGGATTGCTCAATATTCAGACGCAGGGCTTTAGCCCGGAGTTTGCGCTTAAGTTTAACCAGACCGTGCTGAAAGAGTCAGAGCGCTTTATCAATGAGATGTCACATCGCATCGCGCGTGACCAGCTTGCCTTTGCAGAAACGGAGATGGAAAAGGCACGCCAGCGTCTGGACGCCAGCAAAGCGGAATTGCTCTCTTATCAAGACAACAACAACGTTCTGGATCCACAGGCACAGGCACAGGCGGCGAGCACGTTAGTGAATACGCTGATGGGCCAGAAGATCCAGATGGAAGCGGACCTGCGGAACTTGCTGACGTATCTGCGTGAGGACGCCCCGCAAGTTGTGAGTGCGCGTAATGCGATTCAGTCATTGCAGGCACAAATTGACGAAGAAAAAAGCAAAATCACAGCGCCGCAGGGTGACAAGCTAAACCGTATGGCGGTGGATTTTGAAGAAATCAAATCAAAAGTAGAGTTCAACACCGAGCTGTACAAACTGACCCTGACCTCCATTGAAAAGACCCGTGTAGAAGCGGCTCGTAAGCTCAAGGTGCTGTCAGTGATCAGTTCGCCACAGTTGCCGCAGGAATCGTCTTTTCCAAATATCCCTTATTTGATCGCCTGCTGGTTACTGGTGTGCTGCCTGCTGTTCGGCACCCTGAAACTGTTGCTGGCTGTTATTGAAGATCACCGAGACTAACGCTGTCGCTGAATGAGTTTGTGATGAAATTATTTAAATCAATTTTACTGATTGCCGCCTGTCACGCGGCGCAGGCCAGCGCGGCCATTGATATTAACGCTGACCCAAACCTTACAGGAGCCGCGCCGCTTACCGGTATTCTGAACGGGCAACAGTCGGATACGCAAAACATGAGCGGCTTCGACAATACCCCGCCGCCCGCACCGCCGGTGGTCATGAGCCGTATGTTTGGTGCTCAACTTTTCAACGGCACCAGCGCAGATAGCGGTGCGACGGTAGGATTCAACCCTGACTATATTCTGAATCCGGGTGATAGCATTCAGGTTCGCTTGTGGGGTGCGTTCACCTTTGATGGTGCATTACAGATTGATCCCAAAGGTAATATTTTTCTGCCAAACGTTGGTCCGGTGAAAGTTGCCGGGGTTAGCAATAGTCAGTTGAACACTCTGGTTACATCAAAAGTGAAGGAAGTGTACCAGTCCAACGTCAACGTCTACGCCTCCTTATTACAGGCGCAGCCAGTAAAAGTGTACGTGACCGGATTTGTGCGTAATCCTGGTCTGTATGGCGGTGTGACGTCTGATTCGTTACTCAATTATCTGATCAAGGCTGGCGGCGTTGATCCAGAGCGCGGAAGTTACGTTGATATTGTGGTCAAGCGCGGTAACCGCGTGCGCTCCAACGTCAACCTGTACGACTTCCTGCTGAACGGCAAACTGGGGCTTTCGCAGTTCGCCGATGGTGACACCATCATCGTCGGGCCGCGTCAGCATACTTTCAGCGTTCAGGGCGATGTCTTTAACAGCTACGACTTTGAGTTCCGCGAAAGCAGCATTCCCGTAACGGAAGCGTTGAGCTGGGCGCGCCCTAAGCCTGGCGCGACTCACATTACGATTATGCGTAAACAGGGGCTGCAAAAACGCAGCGAATACTATCCGATCAGTTCTGCGCCAGGCCGTATGTTGCAAAATGGCGATACCTTAATCGTGAGCACTGACCGCTATGCCGGCACCATTCAGGTGCGGGTTGAAGGCGCGCACTCCGGTGAACATGCCATGGTACTGCCTTATGGTTCCACTATGCGTGCGGTTCTGGAAAAAGTCCGCCCGAACAGCATGTCGCAGATGAACGCGGTTCAGCTTTATCGCCCATCAGTGGCTCAGCGTCAGAAAGAGATGCTGAATCTCTCGCTGCAAAAGCTGGAGGAAGCATCACTTTCTGCCCAGTCATCCACCAAAGAAGAAGCCAGCCTGCGAATGCAGGAAGCACAACTGATCAGCCGCTTTGTGGCGAAAGCACGCACCGTTGTTCCGAAAGGTGAAGTGATCCTCAACGAATCCAATATTGATTCTGTTCTGCTTGAAGATGGCGACGTCATCAATATTCCGGAGAAAACATCGCTGGTTATGGTTCATGGCGAAGTGCTGTTCCCGAACGCGGTGAGCTGGCAGAAGGGTATGACCACCGAGGATTACATCGAGAAATGTGGTGGCCTGACGCAGAAATCGGGTAACGCCAGAATTATCGTCATTCGTCAGAACGGTGCAGCCGTCAACGCAGAAGATGTGGATTCACTCAAACCGGGCGATGAGATTATGGTTCTGCCGAAATATGAATCGAAAAACATTGAAGTTACCCGTGGTATTTCCACCATCCTCTATCAGCTGGCGGTGGGTGCAAAAGTGATTCTGTCTTTGTAAGGAGTTGAAATGAGCAAAGCTGTTATTGTCATCCCGGCTCGTTATGGCTCATCGCGCCTGCCGGGTAAGCCACTGCTCGATATTGTTGGTAAACCGATGATCCAGCATGTTTACGAGCGTGCGTTACAGGTGGCGGGCGTTGCGGAAGTTTGGGTGGCAACAGACGATCAGCGTGTTGAAAAGGCCGTGCAGGCATTTGGCGGGAAAGCCATCATGACGCGCAACGATCATGAATCCGGCACCGATCGGCTGGTCGAGGTGATGCATAAAGTCGAGGCAGATATCTACATTAACCTGCAGGGCGACGAACCAATGATTCGCCCGCGGGATGTAGAAACGCTGTTACAAGGAATGCGTGATGACCCCGCGTTGCCAGTGGCAACGCTATGCCACGCGATTTCTGCCGAAGAAGCGACCGAGCCAAGCACGGTAAAAGTGGTGGTAAATACCCACCAGGATGCGCTTTATTTCAGCCGTTCGCCTATTCCGTATCCGCGAAATGCTGAAAAAGCGCGCTACCTGAAACACGTCGGTATTTACGCTTATCGTCGCGATGTGCTGCAAAACTACAGCCAGTTA
>JAEWOJ010000161.1 GCA_023399815.1 Pseudomonadota bacterium
AGGCTTCCACGCAGACCTTGCCGATCTCCTCGCGCAGTTCCGGGGTGATGCCCGGCGCCGGCGCTTCCTCCACCACCTTCTGGTGGCGGCGCTGCATCGAGCAGTCGCGCTCGCCGAGGTGGATGGCGTTGCCCTGGCCGTCGGCCAGCACCTGGATCTCCACGTGGCGCGGGTTCTCCAGGAACTTCTCCATGTAGACCATGTCGTTGCCGAACGCGGCCTTGGCTTCCTGCTTGGTGGTGGCGATGGCGTTGACCAGCGCGCCCTCGGTGTGGACCACGCGCATGCCGCGGCCGCCGCCGCCGCCGGCCGCCTTGACGATGACCGGGTAGCCGATCTCGCGGGCGATCTTGACGTTGGCGGCCGGGTCGTCGCCCAGCGGGCCGCCCGAGCCCGGCACGCACGGCACGCCGGCGGCCTTCATCGCGCGGATCGCCTCCACCTTGTCGCCCATCAGGCGGATGGTGTCGGCCTTCGGGCCGATGAAGATGAAGCCGGACTGCTCCACGCGCTCGGCGAAATCGGCGTTCTCCGAGAGGAAGCCGTAGCCGGGGTGGATGGCCTGGGCGTCGGTGACCTCGGCCGCGGCGATGATCGCCGGGATGTTGAGGTAGCTTTCCGACGACGGCGCCGGGCCGATGCAGACCGACTCGTCGGCCATGGCCACGTGCTTGAGATTGCGGTCGACGGTGGAATGCACCGCGACCGTGCGGATGCCCAGGGTGTGGCACGCGCGCAGGATGCGCAGCGCGATCTCACCCCGGTTGGCGATTACGACCTTGTCGAGCATGGCCGGCGCCTCAGGCGATCACGAACAGCGGCTGGTCGAATTCCACCGGGCTGCCGTTCTCGCCGAGGATGGCGACCACGGTGCCGGACACCTCGGCCTCGATCGGGTTGAACATCTTCATCGCCTCGATGATCGCCAGCGTCTCGCCGGCCTTGACCTGCTGGCCGACGTTGACGAAGGCCGGCTTGTCCGGGGCCGCGGAGGCGTAGAAGGTGCCGACCATCGGCGCGCGCTGCACGTGGCCGTCCGGCAGGGCGTTGCCCGGCTTGGCGGTGCCCCCGGTGGAGGCTTCGGTCGGCGAGCTCATCGGCATCGCCGGGGCGGCGGCCGGGGCCGGTGCGGCGGCATAGACCGGTGCCGCCGCGACCGGGGCAAAGCCGCCGACCGGGTTGCGCGACAGGCGCACGGATTCCTCGCCTTCCTTGATCTCGATCTCGGCCAGGTTCGACTCTTCCAGCAGGTCGATCAGCTTCTTGATTTTGCGCAGGTCCATAGGATGCCTCTTGGGTGTTGTCGGCGACGGCGCGCTCGCGCCCCGCCACCGGGGAATGGGTTCAGAGCCGCTGCAGCGCAGCGTCCATGGCGTAACGGTAGCTGTCCGCGCCGAAGCCGCAGATGACACCGACCGCCTTGTCGCTGAAATAGCTGTGCTGGCGGAAGGGCTCGCGCGCGTGCGGGTTGGACAGGTGGATCTCGATGAACGGGATGGCCACGGCGGCCAGCGCGTCGCGCAGCGCCACCGAGGTGTGGGTGAAGGCGGCCGGATTGACCAGGATGAAGGCGGTGCCGTCATCGCGCGCAGCCTGCACCCGGTCCACCAGCACGTGCTCGGCGTTGGACTGCAGGCTTTCCACCGCGTGCCCCGCGGCCTGGGCCTGCCGCACCAGCGCCGCGTCGATGTCGGCCAGCGTGGTGTGCCCATAGACCTCCGGCTCGCGGGTGCCGAGCAGGTTCAGGTTGGGGCCGTGGAGGACCAGCAGTCGTGCCATGTGCCAGCGGTGGACGAGAAAGGGCGGCAGTGTGCGCGAACCGGGGAATGCTGTCCAGTTCGGCGAAATTGCTGGCGATTTAATCGTATGTTTGAATTTTCCGGGCGGCTTTTCCTCGCCCCTGCGGGGAGGTGGCCCGATCGGCAGGTCGGGGTCACGCCCCCGATGTGGCCTTGCCGACATCCCGTGTGTCGGGGGGTGCAACCCCGACCTGCGGTTTCAGGGCGTCGCCACCCAGGCCTCGATCTCGCCGGCCTTGAACGGGCCCAGCTTCTGCTTGAGCACGCGGCCATCGGCATCGATCAGCACGCTGTAGGGCAGCAGCCCCTGCGCGTTCCCGAGCCTGACGCTGGCATCGGTCGGCCCCGGCATGTCCAGCACGATCGGGTAGTGGACCGGCACGTTGCCGAGGAAGGCGAGCACGGCTTCGCGCGTGTCCAGCGCCAACCCGACCACCTGCGGGCCATCGTCGGCATGGCGGGCGGCGAAGTGCGCCAGTTCCGGCATCTCCTCGATGCAGGGCGCGCACCAGCTGGCCCAGACGTTGATCAGCAGCGGCCGGCCGATGAAGCGGTCCGGGAACGGCACCGGCCGGCCATCCAGATCGGGCAGGGTGAAGGCGGGCACCGCTTCGCCGGGCCGGAGGGAGGGCACCGCCGGCACCATCGTGGCCGGCGCCGTCGCGGGTTCCGTCATCGCGGGAATGGCGGGTGCGGTGGGATGGCTCAGCCAGGCACCGGCGGCCAGCCCGGCCGCCGCGGCGATGCCCACCGCCCACCACGGCGCGGCGCGCATCTCAGCGTGCCGCGCGCAGCAGCGCGTCCTCGACGATGGACTGGGTCAGCACGGTCGGCAGCACCCGCGGCGGCGCGCCCGGCCCGTACACCACGTACAGCGGCACGCCCACGGCCCGGTGCTGTTCCAGGAAGGCGCCGATCTGCGGGTCCACGTTGGTCCAGTCGCCGTGCATGTAGACCGCATCGACCCGCTTGAGCGTGTCGCGGAAGGCGTCGCGGTCGAGCACGTTGCGCTCGTTGGCCTTGCAGGTCACGCACCAGTCGGCGGTCATGTTGACGAAGACCACGCGGTTGTCCGCGCGCAGGCGGTCCAGCAGCTCCGGCGAGTACGCCACGGTGCCCTCGTTGGCCGTGCGCGCCGGCGGCGCCATGCGGGTCACGCCCCATACCGGCGTCAGCGCCAGGACAACCAGCAGCGCGCCCAGCGCCATGCCGGCGCGGCGGCTGTGCCAGCGGCTGCGCTCGAACCACCACAGGCCCAGTGCCAGCAGCGCGGCGCCGGCCAGCAGCAGCGCCATCGCGTCGATGCCGCGCTGCTTGCCCAGCACCCACAGCAGCCAGGTCGCGCTCAGGTACATCGGGAACGCCAGCACCTGCTTGAGGGTTTCCATCCAGGCGCCGGGGCGCGGCAGGCGCCTGGCCAGCGCCGGCACGAAGCCGATCAGCAGGAACGGCAGCGCCAGCCCCAGGCCCAGCGCCAGGAACACCAGCAGCGCCATCGCCGCCGGCGCGGTGAAGGCATAGCCCAGCGCCGGACCCATGAACGGCGCGATGCAGGGGCTGGCGATCACGCAGGCCAGCACGCCGGTGAAGAAGTCGCCGGCCGCGCCCTTGCGGCTGGCCAGCGACTGGCCGATGCCGCCCAGGTTGCCGCCCAGCGTGAACACGCCGGACAGGCTCAGGCCGACCACGAACATCAGGTAGACCAGGGCGGCGATGAACCACGGATGCTGCAGTTGGAAGCCCCAGCCGGCCGCCTGGCCGGCCGCGCGCAGCGCCAGCACCAGCGTGCCGATGGCGGCGAACGCGACCAGCACGCCCAGCGTGTACCACAGCGCGTGGCGGCGGGCGTGCTGGCGGCTTTCGCCGCTCTGCGCCAGCCCCAGCACCTTCAGCGACAGCACCGGCAGCACGCAGGGCATCAGGTTGAGGACCAGGCCGCCGGCCAGGGCCAGCAGCAGGATCCACGCCAGCGAATCGCCTTGGCCGGCGTTCGCCGGCGGCTGGCTGCGGCGCGCGTTCTCGGCCGACGCGTCGGGCGTGGCCTGGGCGGCGGCCTCGCTCTCGTTGGCGCGGACCACCAGCGGCTGCGGCGCTGGCGGATTGAGCGGATCGATGGCCGGCAGCTCGCCCGGTTTCCGGCCGCTGGGCAGCGGCGGGATCACCAGCGGGGTGACGGCCGCCTCGCCGCTGGGCGAGACCTTGCCGGCCGGCAGCGACAGCCGGACCCGCCGGGTCATCGGGGGATAGCAGATGCCGTCGGTCTGGCAGCCCTGGAAGGTGACCACCAGCGTCGCCGGGCTGGCCTCGGCGCGTTCGCGGTGCAGGGGCAGCGGTACCTCGACCTGGTCGAAATACACCACCACGTTGCCGAAATGCTCGTCGCGGTGCGACCGCCCCGCCGGCCACTGCGGCTTGCCGGTGCGGATGCCGGACGCGCCTTCCAGCGCCAGCGAGGTGCGGTCGCGGTACAGGTAGTAGCCCGGCGCCGGCGAGAAGCGCAGCAGCAGGCGGTTGCCGTCGTCGACGATCGCCTCGAAGCCGAACGCCTGCTCCGAGGGCAGCGGCAGGCCCTGCGTCGCGGCGCCGCCCGGCAGCTTCAGGCCGCCGCCGTCGTTGCGCGCCAGCGGGTTGAACGCCGGCGCGCCGCCGGTGGCCGCGGCCGTGGCGGCGGGCAGCTTCACCTCGATGCTGCGCTTCTGCGGCGGATAGCACACGCCGGCATCGGCGCAGCCCTGGTAGCGGACCTCCAGCGTCACCGTGTCGGCGCCGGCGTCGGCGCTGCCGGGCAGAACCGCCTTCAGCTGCTGGTGGTAGGTCTCGACGTCACCGAAGAATTCGTCGTGCTTCTTCTCGCCGCCGGGCATCTGCAGCGCGCCGGCGTTGAAGCCGGGGCCGGTCTTGACGCTGGTGCGGTGGCGATAGAGGTAATAGCCCGGCGCGATGTCCCAGCGCAGTTCGATGCGGTCGCGCGCGCTCGCCTCGACATGCAGGGCGAACGCCTGGTCGACCGGCAGCAGGTCCTTTTCGCTGATGGCCAGGGCGGGGAGGGCACAGAGGGAGAGCAGGCACAGGGCGATGAAACGTCGCAACAGCATCTTCAAGTCAGGTGTCCTCACGGGTCTCGGCCCGGATCCAGTCCAGGTAGGCCGGCAGGCCGGCGCTGGGGGAGAGCGCCAGTATCTCCGGCAATTCATACGGGTGGTGCCGCAGGATCGCCGCCGTCAACGCCTCCAAGCGGTCGGCGGTGGTCTTGGCCAGCAGCTGGATCTCCTCCGACTGCTCGACCTGCCCCTGCCAGCGGTAGACAGACTGCATCGGCGGCAACAAGTTCACGCACGCGGCCAGGCGCCGCTCGACCAGCAGCCGGGCAAGCGCCTGGGCGGTGGCGGCGTCGGGGCAGGTGCAGAAGACCAGGCGGGCGTCCATCGGCGCATTGTCGCAGATGCCCCTCCGCAGTCGGGACGGGGGCGATGCCCCGGCGGCGAAGAGAAGTTCCGGATCAGCCCTTGAAAGCCCCCCGGCGGTCCCCATCTCCCAGCCAAGCCCGGTCGACGGGCGTTTTTACGCGTGGTGCCGTCGCCTCTTTCCCAGAGGCCGTGGCAACCGCCGGACTTTCCAGACCAATCAACAACTTAAGAGGTCTCACATGAGCATCAAGCCGCTGCACGACCGCGTCGTGGTCAAGCCCATCGAAGCCGAGGAAGTCTCCGCCGGTGGCATCCTGATCCCCGATTCGGCCAAGGAAAAGTCCACCAAGGGTGAAGTCGTGGCCGTCGGCCCCGGCAAGCCGCTGGACAATGGCAGCGTCCGCGCCCCGGCGCTGAAGGTCGGCGACAAGGTCATCTACGGCCAGTACGCCGGTTCGACCTACAAGGCCGACGGCGTCGAATACAAGGTGCTGCGCGAGGACGACGTGCTCGCCGTCATCGGCTGAGCCGCGTTCCCGCACGATCTCTCCCTTACACCCCTGATCCACTGAGGTATACCAATGGCTGCCAAGGATATCCGTTTCGGTGAAGACGCCCGTTCGCGCATGGTGCGCGGCGTCAACACTCTCGCCAATGCCGTCAAGGCCACCCTGGGCCCGAAGGGCCGCAACGTCGTGCTCGAGAAGAGCTTCGGCGCCCCGACCATCACCAAGGACGGCGTCTCCGTCGCCAAGGAAATCGAACTGGCCGACAAGTTCGAGAACATGGGCGCGCAGATGGTCAAGGAAGTCGCTTCCAAGACCAACGACAACGCCGGTGACGGCACCACCACCGCCACCGTGCTGGCCCAGGCCCTGATCCGCGAAGGCGTCAAGGCCGTCGCCGCCGGCATGAACCCGATGGACCTCAAGCGCGGCATCGACAAGGCCGTCGTGGCCGCCGTCGCCGAGCTGAAGAACATCTCCAAGCCCACCGCCGACGACAAGGCCATCGCCCAGGTCGGCACCATCTCGGCCAACTCGGACGAGTCGATCGGCAACATCATCGCCGAGGCGATGCAGAAGGTCGGCAAGGAAGGCGTGATCACCGTCGAGGAAGGCTCGGGCCTGGAGAACGAGCTGGACGTGGTCGAGGGCATGCAGTTCGACCGCGGCTACCTGTCGCCGTACTTCATCAACAACCAGCAGGCGCAGTCGGCCGACCTGGACGACCCGTTCATCCTGCTCTACGACAAGAAGATCTCCAACGTCCGTGACCTGCTGCCGGTGCTGGAAGGCGTCGCCAAGGCCGGCAAGCCGCTGCTGATCGTGGCCGAGGACATCGAAGGCGAAGCGCTGGCGACCCTGGTGGTCAACACCATCCGCGGCATCGTCAAGGTCGTGGCGGTCAAGGCCCCGGGCTTCGGCGACCGCCGCAAGGCGATGCTGGAAGACATGGCCGTGCTGACCGGCGGCACCGTGATCTCCGAGGAAGTGGGCCTGTCGCTGGAGAAGGCCACCATCAAGGACCTGGGCCGCGCCAAGAAGGTGCAGGTCTCCA
>JAEWOJ010000008.1 GCA_023399815.1 Pseudomonadota bacterium
GCTGGCCGCCGCGCCGTCGCTGGCCATGGCGCAGGCGCGCCCGGCGGCCACCGCCGCGCAGCCCTCGGCCGCCGCGCGCACCGTGCTCGACGCCAGCTCGCGCATCCTGTCGACGCTGGAAACCCGCCGCGGCGAGTTCCGCGCCAACCCGGCCGCGCTGCGCGGCTTCATCGACAGCGAACTGAGCCGCGGCTTCGACCGCGACTACGCCGCCCGCCTGGTGCTGGGCGTGCACGGCCGCGGCGCCTCGGATGCCGACGTCAAGCTGTTCGCCGATGCGATGGCCGACAACCTGATGTCGCGCTACGGCTCGACCCTGCTCGACATCCAGGGCAAGCCCAGCTTCCGCTACAAGGGCGAGGCCGCGCTGCCGGGCAACCGTGGCGTGAAGGTGTCCACCGAGCTGGTGCGCGCCGGCAGCGAACCGACCCCGGTCGAGTACCTGATGCGCGACGTCGGCGGCCAGTGGAAGATCTTCGACGTGATGATCGAAGGCATCTCCTACGTGCAGACCTTCAAGAACCAGTTCGACGCTCCGCTGCGCCAGAAGTCGATCAAGGACGTGGCGGCCGAACTGCGCAACGGCAGCATGCAGGCCGGCGCAGGCCCGGCACCCCGTGGCAAGTGACGCCACCGCGCGCGTCGAGGGCGACGCGCTGCACCTGGCCGGCACGCTCGACCGCGCCGCGGTGGAGGCGCTGTGGCCGCAGCTGATCCGCCAGCTGGGTCCGCTGCGCCGGCTCGACCTGCACGCCGTCGAGCGCGTGGACAGCGCCGGCGTGGCGCTGCTGGCCGAACTCGCCGCGCGCATGCGCGGCAACGGCGGCGGTGCCATCGCCGGCACGCCCGCGGGCCTGGACGAACTGCGCGCGGCCTACCGGCTGGCGCCGGACCTGGACTTCAACGCCTCTCCGGCGGAACGCTGACATGAACCTCTCCCGCACCCTTCCCCTCCTGGCCGCCGTGCTCCTGCTCGGCGCCTGCGCCGGCAAACCGGTGCGCACGCCCGCGCCGCCGGCCGCCACGAGCGTCGCGCCGGAGCAGGGAACCTGCATCGACTGCACGGCCGCGCAGGAAGCCGCGCCGGTTGCGGTGGCGCAGGACGTGCCGCAGGCGAGCGATACGGCCAACGCAGGCACCGAAGCCGCCGCACCGGCACAGGCAGCGGATGCCGGCACCGCCAGCACCGGTGCGCCCACCGACGCCGAGGACGATTTCGCCGCGCTGTACGGCGGTCCGACCGCCGATGCCGGCGCCGGCAACGGCGCGGCGCCGGCCTACGACCCGTGGGAGAAGTACAACCGCCAGATGCACCGCTTCAACCTGGCGGTGGACCGGGGCGTCGCCCGCCCGCTGGCCACCGCCTACGTGCACGTGGTGCCGCGCGTCGCCCGCACCGGCGTGAGCAACTTCTTCAGCAACCTGCGCTCGCCGCTGACCATGGTCAACCAGCTGCTGCAGGGCCATGCCGACGACGCCTGGGACACGCTGGGCCGCTTCCTGATGAACTCCACCCTCGGCATCGGGGGCCTGTTCGACCCGGCCAGCAAGGCGATGGTGCCGCGCCGCAGCGAGGACTTCGGGCAGACGCTGGGCGTGTGGGGCTGGCGCGAGTCGCGCTATGTGGAACTGCCGTTCTTCGGCCCGCGCACCGTGCGCGATGTGTTCGGCCTGGCCGGCGACACGCCGCTGTCGCCGCTGCAGCGCATCGAGATGGACAGGCTGCGCATCGGCCTGCAGGGCCTGCAGCTGGTCGACACCCGCGTGCAGCTGCTGTCGCTGGACGACATCCGCGACAGCGCGGTGGACGAGTACGCGCTGACCCGCGACGCCTGGCTGCAGCGCCGCAACTACCAGATCGAGAAGGACCTGCGCCACGACCGCCGCCACGAGGACGACGAGCAGACCACCATCCCGGTCGATGCGATGCCGATACCCGACTGGGGGCGTTGAGCGCGCTGTCGCCGATGCGGAAGGAAGCCCGGAGAAACCCGGGCTTCTTCGCATGTGCCGATGGACCTCAGGTGCCGGGCGCCTGGATCCCTGCGCCACCCGCAGCAAGGTGGCGAGCGGCCCGGGCAGCAGCGGCAGCAATCCCCGGTTCACCCCGGGCAAGGCCGGCGTTGATGGGCGCCAGGGTGAACCCGCCGACCGCGAACCCGCCGGAACTGCCTGCTGCCATGCCGTGATTGCCTCCGTGTAGGCGTCGTCCGGTGCGGAGCTGCTGGAATCGACCGATGCCGCCTGGCGGCATCGGCTTCCGTCTCCTGCCGCCCTCGGCAGCCGGTGGGCTCAGGCCGCCAGCGCCGCGTCGATCGCCGCCCGCAGGCCGGCGTCGTCGGCGGTGGTGTCCGGCGAGAAACGGCCGATCACCTGCCCGTCCCTGCCGACCAGGAACTTCTCGAAGTTCCACAGGATGCCCGGGGCCGGGTTGGGCTCGATGCCGAAGCCGACCAGCCTCCCGCGCATCGGGCCTTCGCCGGTGGCGGCCGGCTGCGCAGCGACCAGTTGCCGGTACAGCGGGTGCACGTCGTCGCCGGCGACGCTGATCTTGGCGAACATCGGGAACGTCACGTCGTAGGTGAGCGAGCAGAACTGCCGGATCTCGTCCTCGCTGCCGGGTTCCTGGCCGTTGAAGTCGTTGGCCGGGAAACCCAGCACTTCCAGGCCGGCGTCCTTCTTCTCGCGATAGAGCTTCTCCAGCCCTTCGTACTGCGGGGTGAGGCCGCACTTGGAGGCGACGTTGACCACCAGCAGCGCCTTGCCGGCGTAGTCGCCGAGCGAGGCGGGGGCGCCGTCGATGGTGGTCAGCGGGATGTCACGCAGGGAAGTGGTCAAGGCGGTTCCTGAGGGGGAAAGGGACACAAGCATAGGCCGGCAGGCATCCGATCGCATGGACGGAAACGCGGGCGCAGCTCCGGTGGCAAATTAACATCACATGAAACTTTCATGGAATTTTCGTTATTTTGTCATCAAGCTATGCGCCGCCCTCGCCACCTGCCGGTCCGACCATTCGGTGCCTGGCTGGGGGGGCGGGCTGTCGCCGCACCACTACCTGTTTACGATTTAGGGGAAAACCACCGATGACCACGCACCCGTCCGGCACGCGCCGAATGGCCCTCCGCCATACCGCCCTGAGCATCGCCCTCGGCGCCGGCCTGTCCCTCAGCGCCAACCTGCACGCGCAGTCCAACATCACCGGCAGCATCTATGGCTCGGCCCAGCCGGGCGAGACAGTGGTGATCCAGAACCTCGACACCGGCCTGACCCGCTCGGTGCCGGTGGGCGCGGATGGCAAGTACCGCGCGCTGTCGCTGCCGAACGGTCGCTACAAGGTCGAGCTGCAGAAGGATGGCGCGGTCGTCGGCGTGCGCGAGAACGTGCTGGTGCAGATCGCCAGCGGTTCCCAGATCGACTTCGCGGGCGCGGCCAACGAGGCGACGCTGCTGGATTCAGTGAACGTCGTCGCCACGGCCGCCGCCGCGGTGGACCTGTCGCAGACCGACGTGCGCACCGTCTTCACCGCCGAGAACCTGGAATCGCTGCCCTTTGGCGGCAACCTGCAGGACATCGCCAGCGTGGCCATGCTCGCGCCCGGCGTGGTCGCCGCCACCGGCTCCTCCAACATCAGCTTCGGTGGCTCCTCGGGCGCCGAGAACGCCTATTTCATCAACGGCTTCCCGGTCACCAATCCGCTCAACAACCTCGGCTACAAGAGCCTGCCGTTCCGCGCGATCGACCAGGAGCAGGTGCTGACCGGCGGCTACGGCGCCGAGTTCGGCCGCTCCACCGGTGGCGTGATCAACATCGTCACCAAGCGCGGCGGCAACGAGTGGCACGGCGGCGTCTACGCCCGCTATACGCCGGAAAGCCTGAAAGGCACGCCAAAGAACGAGTACTACCCCGATACCGGCTACTGGAATGCCGACAACCACCCCTTCGCGACCAAGGGCGAGGCCGATTATTCCGACGGCAAGCTGCTGCAGTACAACCGCAAGAACGGTACCGAGTCGCTCAACACCGGCTTCTGGGTCAGCGGCCCGCTGATCAAGGACCGGCTGTTCGTGTTCGCCAATGCCGAGCGCCAGAAGACCGACGGGCACAGCAACAGCACCAGCTATTTCGGCGTGACCGGCTCGCCGACCGGGTGGAGCGACTACAGCTACACCTACCCGCGCTGGACCGCCAAGGTCGACTGGAACATCACCGACGACCACGTGCTGGAACTGACCGGCGTGCAGGACCGCCGCAAGTACGAGTCCTACAAGTCCAGCTGGGACAATGCGAGCCTCAGCCACGGCGACGAGCACGTCGCCAGCGGCAACTTCACCGACGACAACGCGCGCCTGTACATCGCCAAGTACACCGGCTACCTGACCGACAGCCTGACCGTCTCGGCGCTGTACGGCACGCAGAAGATCGACCACGGCTCCACCGCCGCCGGCCTCGGCGCGGAGAACTGCACGTACTTCGCCACGCCCAGCGCCGCCAACAAGGTGCCGGGCCTGACCTACGTCGACCGCTGCCAGAACATCCAGTCGATCAGCATTCCCAACGCGTTCGACGAGACCAAGGGCTGGCGCCTGGACGTGGCGTGGGTGCTGGGCGACCACGAACTGCACTTCGGCGTGGACAACCTCGAAGCCGAATCGCTGACCGGCACCCGCTACACCGGTCTGCCTACCGGCTACTCGGGCGACAAGGCCAACGGCTACTGGGTCTTCACCAAGACCAACTCGCCGAACACCGCGATCAACGGCAGCGTCGGCGCGCCGGGCAGCGCCGGCGGCTACGGCCCGCAGGGCTACTACGCCTATTACGTGGTGCAGAACAATCTCGAAAACCCGACCACCGAGCAGCGCTCGCAGTTCATCGAGGACCGCTGGCACGTCACCGACAACCTGCTGCTGAGCCTGGGCCTGCGCAACGAGCAGTTCACCAACTACACCAGCGCCGGCGTCGCCTACATGGACCAGAAGTGGCAGCCTGCGCCGCGCCTGGGCTTCACCTGGAACGCGCGCGGCGACGACAGCCTGAAGCTGTACGGCAACCTGGGCCGCTACCACCTGGCGCTGCCGGCGCGCCTGGCCACGGCCAGCGTGCTGTCCGGCCGCCTGCGCGGCAACGAGTACTTCACCTACACCGGCATCGACCCGGTGACCGGCGCGCCGACCGGCCTGACCCCGATCCCGGTGTCCACCGCCGCCAACGCCGCGATCTGCCCCGATACGATCCTGTACTCGTCCAATTTCGATTGCGGCGTCGCCAAGGACCCGCGCGCGCGCGTCGCGGCGGACCTGGAACCGATGTTCCAGGACGAGCTGATCCTGGGCATGGACCAGGTGTTGAACGAGAACTGGATCTGGGGCGTCAAGGGCACCTACCGCGACCTCAAGAACGTGGTCGACGACACCTGCCCGGACATCTTCAACGGCAACTGCTACATCGTGAACGCCGGCAAGGGCAACACCTTCTGGGTGAAGCAGAGCGACGGTTCCTACCAGAAGACCAGCTATACCGCCGAGGAGCTCGGCATGCCCAAGGCCAAGCGCAACTACTACGCGCTGGACTTCTACCTCGAGCATCCGTTCGGCGACAAGTGGAGCGCCAAGTTCCTCTATACGTTCTCCAAGAGCTACGGCAACACCGAAGGGCCGGTCAACAGCGACCGCGCCAGCGATTCCGACAGCGGCTTCAACGACTCCACCAGCACCACGCAGGACTTCGACAAGACCCTGCTGATGGATCGCGCCAACGGCTATCTCAACAATGACCGCCGCCACCAGCTCAAGGCTTACGGCACCTACAGGTTCAACGACGAGTGGAACATCGGCGGCAGCATGAGCGCGGTCAGCGGGCGCCCGATCAACTGCTACGCCCACTACCCGACCCCGCTGCCCAGCTATGACAGCGCCTACTACTGGTACTGCGGCGTGCCGGGCACGGCCGACTTCAAGGAGACGTGGCGCGGTTCCGAAGGGCGGACGCCGTGGCTGGTCACCTTCAACATCGGCGTGCGCTACAGCCCGGAATGGGCCAAGGGCCTGAAGCTGTCGATGGACGTGATGAACCTGTTCGATACCCGCACGGCGGTGATCTACAACACCCAGTCGACGTCCTCGCACACGGCGATCAACAAGCTCTGGATGCAGCCGGACTACAACGACCCGCGCACGGTGACGTTCTCGGCCAGCTACGAGTTCTGATGATGGCTTGACCCATGCGACACCCGGTTTCGCAAGGAGCCGGGTGTCTGCTTGTGCGGCAACCGGGCCCGGCACCGGCGTCCTTCAGGCGCCGTCGGTGTCGGCCGGTTCTTCCGCGTCGCCGTCGTCGGCCGCCATGTCCAGGCCGCCCAGCAGCGCCTGCGAGGCATCGGCGGACAGCGACTCCACGCCACGCAGCTTGCGCTCGATGGTGCGGGTCTTGCGGCTGGCGTCGCCCAGGCTCTTGCCGACGGTGTTGATCTGCTTCTCCGCCTTCTCGAGGATGCCGGCGAACTTGCCGAACTCGCTCTTCACCGCGCCGAGCAGGCTCCACACTTCCGACGAGCGCTGTTCGATGGCCAGGGTGCGGAAGCCCATCTGCAGGCTGTTGAGCAGCGCGGTGACCGTGGTGGGGCCGGCGATGACCACGCGATGTTCGCGCTGCAAGGCATCCACCAGGCCGGGGCGGCGGATCGCCTCGGCGTACAGGCCCTCGGTGGGCAGGAACATCACCGCGAAATCGGTGGTGTGTGGAGGCACCACGTACTTGTCGCAGATCGAGCGGGCCTGCACGCGCAGCGCGCGCTCGAGCTGGTTGCCGCTGGTGCGCACCGCGTCCTGGTCGCCGGCCTCCTGCGCATCGAGCAGGCGCTCGTAGTCCTCGCGCGGGAACTTGGAGTCGATCGGCAGCCACACCGGCGCATCGTCGCCGCCGCGGCCGGGCAGGCGCACGGCGAAGTCCACCATCTCGTTGCCGTCCGGGCGCACCTTCACCCCGCGCGTGTACTGTTCGGCGGTGAGGGTCTGTTCGAGGATGTTGTCCAGCTGCACCTCGCCCCAGCCGCCGCGGTTCTTGACGTTGCTCAGCACGCGCTTGAGGTCGCCCACGCCGGTGGCCAGCTGCTGCATCTCGCCCAGCCCGCGCTGCACCTGCTCCAGCCGCTCGGAGACCAGCTTGAACGAGGAATCCAGGCGCGTGTTGAGCGTGCTCTGCAGCTTCTCGTCCACGGTCTGGCGCATCAGCTCGAGCTTGGCGGCGTTGTCGCCCTGCAGGTCCTTCAGCCGCGCTTCCAGCGTCTGCCGCATCTCGGCGATGCGCTGTTCGTTGCGCTGGGTGAGCTCGGCCAGGCGCTGGCCCAGCATCTCGCCGAAGCGCTGCTGCACGTCGCCGCTTTCCTGGCGGCCCTTGCGGGTTTCCTCCAGCAGGGCCTGCTGCAATGCGGTCAGCTGGCCGGCGAAGACATCCATCCGCGCCTGCTGCTGCTGGCCGAAGACGTCGAGCTGCCCGCGCACTTCCTGCAAGCGCGCATCGAGCAGCTGCGCCATCTGCTGGCGGGCGCCGGCGTTCTCCTCGCGGCCCTTGCGCGCGTCGTCGGTGAGGCTGTCGCGCAGCAGGTCCAGGCGCTGGTCGGTGCGGGTGGACAGGTCGGTGAGGTTGCGGCCGAAGCCGTCCAGGCGCGCATCCTGCTGGCGCGACATGCCTTCCAGCTGCTCGCGCAGTTCGCCGCGGCCGCTGCGCTGTTCCTCGCGCAGTGCGTTTTCCAGCGCGGTGTTGTCGTTGCGGCGGAACAGCAGCACCAGCTGCAGCGCGATGACGGCCAGCAGCAGGCCGGCCAGGATCAGGGTTTCGGTTTGCATGGCGCAGAGTGTAGCCCTGCGCGTCTCAACGGCTGCGCCGCTTCTGCGATCATGTGCGCCCCGCGCCGTTCCTCCCGCCATGAAGCCGCTGCTGCCGTCCCGCCTGTCGCTCCCGACACCCTTCGCTGCCATGGCGGGCTCGCGGGCCATCGCCTCGCCTGCCATTCCCGAAGGCGATACCCGGTCCACGGTGTTCCTGGCAGGCAGCATCGGAATGGGCGAGGCCTGCGCCGGGCAACAGCACGCGCCGGCCGCCCGGCGCATGCGCTGAGCCGGACGCGACGGAACGACCGCCATGCCGTGGATGGGAATCAACGACCTGGGCACCTTCGTGGTGGCCGTCATCCTGTTCCTGATGCTGCCCGGGCCAGGCACCTTCACCATTCTCACCGCCACCGCGCGCGGCGGCGTGCGCGCCGGCTACGCGACGCTGGCCGGGCTGATGCTGGGCGACCAGATCCTGATCGCCGTCGCCGCCACCGGCGTGGCCGCGCTGCTGAAGGCGCATCCGCTGCTGTTCGCCGGGCTGCGCTGCGTCGGCGCGGCCTATCTGGTCTGGGTCGGCGCGCAGCTGCTGCGCGAGCAGGCCGCCGCCGGTGCCGCCGCGCCACCGCGGCAAGGCCGGCGCTGGTTCCGGCAGGCGCTGCTGGTGGGCCTGCTCAACCCCAAGGCGATCCTGTTCTACATGGCCTTCTTCCCGCTGTTCATCGACCCGGCCACGCAGCGCGGCGCGTTGACCCTGGCGCTGATGGCGGCGCTGATCGCCGTGCTGAGCCTGGGCTGGTGCTCGGTGCTGGTCTTCGGCGGCCAGTTCATCGCCCGGCGGATGGCCGGCCATCCGCGCATGGGCGCATGGCTGCGGCGCGCGGTGGGCGTATGCTTGGTCGCGTTCGGAGTGCGGCTGGGACTGGAAGGCTGAGGCGCCTTGCGGCCGCCGCGCGGGAGATCCCGGAATGATGCTCCAGTGCAAACGCGCCTATGAACCCGCCACGGCCGCCGACGGCCAGCGCTTCCTGGTCGATCGCCTGTGGCCCCGCGGGGTCAGCCATGAGCAGCTGCAGGCGCAATGGCTCAAGGACGTGGCGCCCAGCACCGAACTGCGGCAGTGGTTCGACCACCGCGCCGAACGCTGGAATGAGTTCCGCCAGCGCTACTGGCAGGAACTGGCCGCGCACCCCCAGTTGCTGGCGCCGCTGCGCGACGCGCTGGCGGCCGGGCCGGTGACGCTGGTGTACGGCGCCCGCGACACCGGGCACAACCAGGCCGTGGCCCTGCGCGAGTACCTGCTGGCGCACCCGCGCCGCGCGTAACCGCAGGTCGGGGCTATGTCCCCGACGCTCTTCGCGTATCCGGCACGACGCGCGTCGGGGACATGACCCCCGACCTACCCGATATGGGCTTGCCCCATGTCGGGCGTTGCCGGGAAAATCCCGTGCCGGGTGAGTATGGTCCGCACAGCCATGCTTTGTGCCGAATCCGTCACCCCGGCTACCGCCCATCGCCAAACCCCATGAAAGCCGCTGGAAATTCTGGCTTTGCTGCGCTGCGTTCGGCGAAACTCGGCCCCTTTCCCGAATACCCACGAACCGCGAGGTCCGCATGCAGTCCTGGCTCCGGCGCAAATCCATCGACCAGCTCACCCAGCACGAGGAAGGCCGCCGGCTGATTCCTTCGCTGAGCTGGCCCCACCTGGTCGCGCTGGGCATCGGCGCCATCGTCGGCACCGGCATCTACACCCTGATCGGCGTGGGCGCGGACAAGGCCGGCCCGGCGGTGCTGATCTCCTTCGTCGTCGCCGGCATCGTCTGCGCCTGCGCGGCGCTGGCCTATGCCGAGCTGTCGACGATGATGCCGGCCGCCGGCAGCGCCTACACCTACAGCTACAGCGCGCTGGGCGAGACCATCGCCTGGGTGGTGGGCTGGAGCCTGATCCTCGAGTACTCGCTGGTGGTCAGCACGGTGGCGGTGGGCTGGTCGGGCTATTTCGTGGGCTTCCTGGAATGGCTGCACACCTCCTTCGGCTGGAACGTGGTGCTGCCGCAGGCGCTGGCCGCGGGCCCGCACGTGGAAGGCGGCTTCCTCAACGTGCCAGCCATCGTCATCACCTTCCTGGTCGCCGGCATGCTGATCGCCGGCACCCGCGAGAGCGCCACGGTCAACGCGGTGCTGGTGGTGTTCAAGCTGATCGCGCTGGCGGTGTTCGTGGCCGTCGCGCTGCCGGCGTTCGACCTGGCCAACCTGCAGCCGTTCATGCCCTACGGCTTCCCCAAGTCGGTCAGCGCCGACGGCGTGGAGCGCGGGGTGATGGCGGCCGCGGCGATCATCTTCTTCGCCTTCTACGGCTTCGACGCGATCTCCACCGCCGCCGAGGAAACCAAGAACCCCAAGCGCGACCTGTCGATCGGCATCGTCGGCTCGATGGTCGGCTGCACCATCATCTACCTGCTGGTGGCGCTGGCCGCGGTCGGCGCGATGAGCTACACCGTGTTCGGCAAGAGCGCCGAGCCGCTGGCGCTGATCATGCGCGAACTCGGCCACGGCACCGCCGCGCTGGTGATCGGCGTGGTCGCCATCATCGCCCTGCCGACCGTGCTGCTGGCGTTCTTCTACGGCCAGAGCCGCATCTTCTTCGTGATGTCGCGCGACGGCCTGCTGCCGCGCGGGCTGTCGCTGGTGAACAAGCGCACCGGCACGCCGGTGACCATCACCGTGTTCACCGCGGTGCTGGTGGCCGCGCTGGCCGGCGTGGCGCGCCTGGACGAGATCGCCGCGCTGGCCAACGCCGGCACGCTGGCCGCGTTCACCGCGGTCGGCCTGTGCCTGCTGGTGCTGCGCAAGCGCGAGCCGAACCGCGCGCGCACGTTCCGCACGCCGCTGGCCTGGGTGGTCGGCCCGGTCGCGATCCTGGGCTGCATCTACCTGTTCTTCAGCCTGCCCACCCGCACCCAGCTGTGGTTCGCGCTGTGGAACGTGTTCGGCCTGGTGGTCTACGTGCTGTACAGCCGCCGCAACGCGGTGCTGGGCCAGCGCGCGGCCTGAGCGCTGGCGACATGGCCGCGCCGGTGAAGCGGGTTCTCTTCGTCTGCGTGGAGAACTCCAACCGCAGCCAGATGGCCGAAGCCTTCGCGCGCATGCTCGGGGGCGCGGCGGTGGAGGCCTACAGCGCCGGTTCGCGCCCTTCCGGCGTCATCAACCCCAGGGCCATCGCGGCGATGGCCGAACTGGGCTACGACCTCGCCACGCATGGCTCGAAATCGCTCGACGACGTGAGCCATCTCGAATTCGATTTCGTGGCGACCATGGGCTGCGGCGACGCCTGCCCCTTCATTGCCGCCCGCCAGCGCGCGGACTGGGCGCTGCCCGACCCGCGCGACATGGCGCCGGAGCAGTACCGCGGCGTGCGCGACGAGATCCGCGCACGCGTGGCGGCGATGCTCGCCACGCTGGGCATCGCGCCGCACCCCTGATCCGCGCACGCCGTTGTTGCCTGCATCGCCGCCGCGACGGTGGCGATGCGCGCATTCCGCAATATTCCTGTCATCGGCGGCTGGAAGACTGCCCGCCGCGACGATGACGCCGGGGCCGCCATTGCCGTGATTACGGCCCCCCGCGCCTGGTTCGTTCCTCCCATGACCGGGACGGGCCGATACCCTGGGGGCGGCCTGTCCCCCACGACAGGCTCCGATCCCGATGAATCATTCCCTGCTTGCCCTGGCCGTCGCCATGGCGATGGCTTCTTCCGCATACGCCGGCGAAACCGCCAACCCCGCTTCGACCACCGAACTGGATGCGGTGTCGGTGATCGGCAGCGGCGAGCTGCGCCAGGTGCAGCGCATCACCCCGGAAAACCTGACCGTGCTGCCGCCGGGCACCAGCCCGCAGAAGGTGCTGAACCTGCTGCCGGGCGTGAACGCGCAGTCCACCGACGCGCTGGGCACCAACGAGCAGTCGATGACCGTGAGCCTGCGCGGCTTCGCCGGCACCAAGCTCGGCCACACCCTGGACGGCGTGCCGCTGGGCGACAGCGCCTACAACAACTACAACGGCCTGAGCATCAACCGCGCGCTGATCTCCGAGAACCTGGGCATGGTCGAGCTGGCGCAGGGCATCGGCAACCTGTCCACGCCGTCCACCAGCAACCTGGGCGGCGCCATCGCCTACTTCTCCAACGCGCCGCTGAAGGACATGGGCGGGCGCGTGGTGCAGACCGTCGGCAGCGACGCCAACCGCCGCAGCTTCGCCCGTTTCGACAGCGGCGAATACAACGGCTTCTCGATGTACGTGTCGGGCATGAACGCCCGCTCCGACCTGTGGAACGACCAGAGCGCCTACAACGATTCGTCCACCCGCCAGTTCAACACCAAGGCGGTGTACGAGAATCAGTGGATGCGCCTGACCGGCTTCGCCGACGCCTCGCGCACCACCCAGGCCAACTACTTCTACCTGTCCAGGGACAGCATGGCGCGCGGGCTGGGCTGGGATTGGGGCGGTTATGCGCCGGACTGGGCCAAAGCGGTGGCCAAGGCCTACTGCAACAAGAGCACCTACAACGCGGCGCGCTGCGACGCCAGCGGCCCGGACACCGACGCCGATGGCGCCTTCACCGCCGGCCAGATCCTGCGCAACGATGACCTCTACTACCTGTCCGGCGAATTCTTCCCGACCGACACGCTGACCCTGCGCGTGCTCGGCTACCGCCACGAGGACGACGGCGAGGGCCACAACTGGAACAGCGGCGCGTGGTCGAACAAGGACACCGCGCAGGAACTGCCGATCATCTTCCGCAACACGCTGTACAGCATCGACCGCCGCGGCGGCACCCTCGGCGCGGAATGGCAGCTGGGCGCGCACCGCCTGCAGGCCGGCGGCTGGTACGAGGAGAACACCAGCAGCGCCTCGCGCTACCAGAGCGCGGTGGACGGCCCGCGCGATTTCAGCGGCCTGGCCAAGGGCCAGCCGGACGTGGGCGTGTTCGCCCAGGAAACCGAGTGGAAGACGCGCCAGTTCTACCTGCAGGACACCCTGCAGCTGATGGACGACCGCCTGCGCCTTGAAGCCGGCTTCAAGGCGATGAACGCGCAGTCGCGCGCCCGCGCCCTGCCCGGCATCGCCAAGGCGCCGATCTCGCCGGGCTCCAACAACCAGTTCGCCACCGGCGACCTGCGCGCGCGCGACTCGTTCCTGCCCAGCGCCGGCGTGTACTTCCAGCTCGACCCGCGCCAGGAACTGTTCGCCAGCTACGCCGAGAACATCGCCATGTTCCAGGGCGGCTTCAAGCTCGGCCCGCAGGCGGTGAGCCAGGCCACCTGGGACAGCCAGGGCACGCTCAAGCCCGAGCAGTCGCGCACCTTCGAGCTGGGCTACCGCTGGATCGGCGACAGCGTGCAGCTGTCGCTGGCCGGCTACGACGTGCGCTTCGACAACCGCCTGCTGCAGTACAACCCCTGCGACTCGCGCCAGCCGGTGGGCCCGGAGTGCGGCAACCGCTTCTACAACGTCGGCAGCGTGGACAGCCGCGGCGCCGAGCTGACCGTGCTGTGGACCCCGACCGCGCACCTGAGCTGGTACAACTCGGCCTCGTTCAACGATTCCACCTACGGCTCGGACTACATGCAGAACGGCGTGGTGGTGCCGACCAAGGGCAAGACCCAGACCGACACGCCCAGGACCCTGCTGGCCAGCGAGCTGAAGTGGCACAACGGGCCGTGGTCGCTGGACCTGCGCGGCAAGTACACCGGCAAGCGTTACTACACCTACACCAACGACCAGGGCTTCGGCGGCTTCACCGTGTTCGACGCCGGCGCCGGCTACGACTTCGGCAAGGTCGGCGTGCTGCAGGCGTTCAAGGTGTCGTTCAACGTCACCAACCTGACCGACAAGCGCTACGCCAGCAACCTGGATTCGAGCGTGTTCGCGCCGACCGACCCGGACGGCAAGCTGTACGTGTTCCATGCCTCGGCGCCGCGGCAGGCGTTCATGTCGCTGGACGCGCGTTTCTGAGCCGGGGACGCCAGCGATGAACCTGCTCGCCGCCGCATTGCTCGCCACCGCGCTTGGCGGTGGCGTGGCCTGGACCACGCCGCATCGGGCCACGGACGCGGCGCCGCGCACGCATGAGATCGAGGGGCGGCGCCATGTCGACCATGGCCTGGTCGCGGCCGGCACGCTGCCGGCGGCGACCGTCGATTTCCTCGGCGATACGCTGGGTTCGTTCTCCTCGTTCGCGGTGGCGCCGGGCAGCTGGCGGCGCACCGCCGACGGCGGCTACGAGGGCGTGCTGTGGACCCTGCCCGATCGCGGCCGCAACGATCCCGAGGCCGGGCTGTTCTACGACTACCCGGCGCGGCTGGAACGCTTGCGCATGACCATCGCGCCGGCCACTGCCGGCGCCATCGGGCAGGTGACGCTGGCGGTGGACGGCGGGCTGGAACTGCGCGACGCCGATGGCCGGCCGTTCACCGGCGCCGACCCCGACGATGGCGTGGCGGTCCGCGACGGCGTCGCCCTGCCGGTACCGCGCAAAGGTGCCACCGGCGCCGGCAGGATCTCGCTGGATGCCGAATCGCTGCAGTTCACCGCCGACGGGCATTTCTACGTCGGCGACGAGTACGCCGCGCACGTCTACTACTTCGACGCCGACGGCCGCCTGCAGGGCGTGCTGGTGCCGCCGCCGGCCATCCGGCCGATGCGCGACGGCAGGCCGTACTTCGGTTCGCTCAAGGCCCCGCACAGCGGCCGTCGCAACAACCAGGGCGTGGAAGGCATGGCGCTGTCGCCGGACGGCACGCGCCTGTTCGTCGCGCTGCAGAGCGCGCTGGTGCAGGACAGCGCCAGGGGCGACGCCAGCGGCCGCATCAATACCCGCGTGCTGGTCTACGACGTCTCACGCGAGCCGGTGCCGGCGCAGCCCATCGGCCACCATGTCGTGCAACTGCCGGCCTACGCGCTCGATGGCGAGGGCGGCAAGGCCGACCGCACCGCCGCGCAGAGCGAGCTGCGCGCATTGGACGACCACCGTTTCCTGCTGCTGGCGCGCGACGGCAACGGACTGGGCGGCAATGCGGCCGCGCCGGTATTCAAGAGCGTGCTGCTGGTGGACACCCGCGACGCCAGCAACCTGGCCGGCAGCGCGTACGAAACGGGCACCGAAAGCGTGCTGGCCGATCCTGCCGGTACCGCGCTCCGGCCCGGCATCGTGCCGGCGCGCTGGAGCGAGCTGCTGAACCTGCTGGACCCGGCGCAACTGGCGCGCGCCGGCCTGCGCCTGGACGGCGTCGCCGCGGACGACCCGCGACGGCTCTCGGAAAAGTGGGAAGCGATGGACCTGCTGCCGGCGCTCGACCCCGCGCATCCCGACGACTGGCTGCTGCTGGTCGGCAACGACAACGACTTCATCGCCCGCCGCTGCGTGATGCAGGGCGAAGCCTGCGATTCGCCGCTGGACAACGACAACCGCGTGCTGGTCTACCGGCTGACCCTGCCGCGCTGACGCAACCGCATAGGGCCTATGTAGGGCATAGGTATGTAGGAACGACGCCAGTCGCGACGAAGCTTTCCCGATGAAGCCCCGTCGCGACTGGCGTCGCTCCTACAAGACTTCCGCGACCTGTTACGCGCCGTTCCTGGCCGCGTAGTCCTGCGCCTGGCGCATCACCCGCAGCACGTTGCCGCTCCAGATGTTGGCGATCTGCGCCTCGCTCAGGCCACGGCGCTGCAGCCAGGCGGTGATCTTGGGCAGGTCGGTGATGTCGCTCATGCCCGGCAGGCCGCCGCCGCCGTCCCAGTCCATGCCGATGCCGACGTGGTCGGGGCCGACCACGTCGAGGATGTGGCCGAAGTGGGCGAAGAAGTCGTCCAGCGTCGCCTGCTTGCGCGGCAGGCGCTTGTCCAGCTCGGCCTGCGCGCGCGCCAGTTCCACGCCCTTTTCGATCGGCATGTCGTCCCAGTCGCCCAGCCGCTGTTCGATCGCCTGCTCGGCCTGCTTGCGTTCCTCGCTCGGCGTCTCGTCGACGAGGTAGCCGCCATAGGCGTTGACCTGGATCACCCCGCCCTTGGCCGCGAGCTGGCGCAGGCGCGCGTCGTCGAGGTTGCGCGGGTGGTCGAACACCGCCTTGGAAGCGCTGTGCGAGAGGATGAACGGCACCGGCAGCATCGCCACCAGGTCGTCGAACACCGCGTCGGAGGCATGCGACTGGTCGATCACGATGCCCAGCCGCACCGCCTCCCCGACCAGCGCCTTGCCAGCCGGACTCAGGCCCTTCCACTCCGCGCCCTTGGGATCGGTGGCCGAATCGGCGAACTCGTTGTTGGCGAAGTGCACGGTGGACATCAGCCGCAGGCCGGCCTTCTGGTAGAAGCCCAGCAGCGACGGGTCGGCCACCAGCGGGCTGCCGTTCTCCATGCTGATGTAGACCACGCGCTTGCCGGCGGCCTTGATCCGCGCCGCATCGTCGGCGGTGAGCGCCAGCTGGAACTTGTCCGGGTGCGCGGCCAGCATCTCGCGTATCTCCAGCAGCCGCATCAGGCCGTGGTCGCGCTCGGCCAGGTGCGCGGCGGCACTGCGGTCGCCCTGGTCGGTGTAGATCGCCCAGAAACCGCCATCGAGCGCGCCGTCCAGCATCCGCGGGTAGTCCACCTGCGACAGTGCGTTATGGTCGTGGCGATGCAGGATGTCGAAGCCGGGCCGGGCGAGATTGGCCGGCGTGTCGAGGTGGCTGTCCAGGGTCAGCAGGCGCTGCTGCAGCGCCTTGGCGCGGGCCAGTTCGGCCTGGGTGAACTCGATGGCCTGGGCGGACAGCGGTGCGCTCAACGCCAGCGCGAGCAGCAGGGACAGACGACGCAGCGACATGCGGGCCTCGGCCTTGGGGAAAGGCCAAGACCATACCGCAGGAGCGGCTGTAGGAGCGACGTCAGTCGCGATGGGGCCTTGCACGAGGTGTTCCAGCGCATGCATGCGGCGGCCGGGGAAATCCGTGCAAGGCCCCATCGCGACTGACGTCGCTCCTACAGGAAGAAACCGCCAAACCGGTGCTGGCCGTGGGCGCGCCAGCGCATTTGCGCTTCGATAGTGCCGGCCGCTGGCCGGCATCCGCAGGGATGTTGGATGTGCAGGGTTGCCGGCCAGCGGCCGGCACTACTCAGTCCACCACGCGGCAGAACACGGCCTTGAGGTAGCGCGACTCGGGCACGTGCGCCATGAACGGATGATCCGGGCCGGCGCCGGCCACCTTCAGGATCTGGATCGTGCGGCCGGAATAGAACGCGGCGCGGCGCAGCATGTCCAGGAACTGCTCTTCGGACACCAGCCCGGTGCAGGAGAACGTGGCGAACAGGCCGCCGGGCTTGACCACGCCCAGCGCCAGCTTGTTCATGTCCAAGTACTTCTTCAGCGCGTTGATGACCTGGTCGCGGTCGCGGGTCATCTTCGCCGGGTCCAGGATCACCACGTCGTACTGCTCGCCGCGGTTGGCGGCGTCGCGCAGCCACGGGAAGATGTCGGCCTGCACGAACTTCGGCTTGGCGTTGTTGAGCCGCGCGTTGCCCTTGGCGATCTGGATCACGTCCTGGTCGATATCCACGCCCAGCACCTCGCTGGCGCCGCGCGCGGCCGCGTAGACCGCGAAACCGCCGGTGTTGCAGCACAGGTCGAGCACGCTCTTGCCCTCGACCTGCTGGCTCAGCCACTGCCGGTTCTCGCGCTGGTCGGCGAAGAAGCCGGTCTTGTGCGCGCCGGCCGGGTCGGCGCGGAACTTCACGCCGTACTCGGTGATGACCGCCGGTTCGGTGGTGGTGTTGCCGTGGAAGTCGAAGCTCTCCTGCTTCTGCACGTGCTCGTCGGCGAAGCTGTGGAAACGGCAGCCCGGGAACTGGGTGCGCAACGCCTCGTAGATCCACTCGCGATGGCGGAACATGCCGGCGGCGAAGAACTCGACCACGATCAGGTCGCCATAGCGGTCCACCACCAGGCCGGACAGGCCGTCGCCCTCGCTGTGCACCACGCGCCAGGCGTCGGAGACCGCGTCCAGCTTCAGCACGTCGCGGCGCAGCGACACCGCCTCGGCGATCCTGCGGATGAACCAGGCCTGGTCCACCTCCACCTCCGGGCGGGTTTCCAGGATGCGCACGGCGATGCGCGAATGGCCGTTGTAGAAACCGCGGCCGATCCACTCCCCGTCCACGCCGACCACCTCGACGATGGTGCCGGGCTTGGGCTTGGCGACGGGCTTCTCGACCAGCTTCTGGAAAATCCACGGGTGGCTGGAGCGCCACGCGTTCTTCAGGCGTACGACGGGGTTGGCGGTATTCATCGGCCTATTCTAATGGCCGGCCGCGTCGCCTGCCTTTGCCTCCCGCAGGAGCGACGCCAGTCGCGACGGGCTTTCCCGGTAGAGCCCCATCGCGACTGGCGTCGCTCCTACAGGGGGAGGGGCCGGTTTGACGCGCTCCTCCGGCGTCCGCACAATGGCCCGCAGAAGGGGAGTAGCTCCCAGACGTTGTCGCCGTCAGTTCGAGCCGCAAGGCTCCGGTGCAACGGCAGTTCTGGCCAACGGGACTGTGAGCGAGACCTTCGCCGCATTGGCGAAGCTCTGTCCCCGGTCTCCCCCGATTCCGCGTCCAGCTCTTGGCCCGTGTGGTTCCAAGAAACCTTCACAGGACCGGAACTCCCATGATCCAGACAATCGGTAATCCCTGGCTTTGGGGCGGCTTCATCGCCGTCGTCGCCGCTGCCCTGCTGATCGACCTGGTGCTGATGCGCCACGGCGGCCCGCACAAGGTGACCTTCAAGGAGGCCCTGCTGTGGTCCATCGGCTGGGTCGCCCTGGCCCTGGCCTTCAATGCGGGCCTCTGGTACTACCTGAACGAGACCGCCGGCACCGCGGTGGCCAACGAGATCGGCCTGCAGTTCCTGACCGGCTACCTGATCGAAAAGGCCCTGGCGGTCGACAACATCTTCGTGTTCCTGCTGATCATGGGCTACTTCGCGGTGCCCGAGACGCAGCGCCAGCGCGTGCTGATCATCGGCATTCTCGGTGCCATCGCGCTGCGTTCGGTCATGATCTTCGCCGGTGCGGTGCTGGTGAGCCAGTTCCACTGGCTGCTGTACGTGTTCGGCGCGTTCCTGCTGTTCACCGGCTGGAAGATGTGGTTCGCCGCCGGCCAGGAACCGAGCCTGGACGACAATCCGGCGCTGAAGTTCATGCGCCGGCACCTGCGCATCACCCACGAATACAACGGCAACCGCCTGCTCGCCGAGAAGGACGGCGTGCGCTGGTTCACCCCGATGTTCGTGGTGCTGATCCTGATCGCGGTCACCGACGTGATCTTCGCGGTGGACTCGATCCCGGCCATCTTCGCCATCACCACCGACCCGTTCGTGGTGCTGACCTCGAACGTGTTCGCGGTGCTGGGCCTGCGCGCGATGTTCTTCCTGCTGGCCGGCATGGCCGACCGCTTCCACCTGCTGCCGTACGGGCTGGCGGTGATCCTGGGCTTCATCGGCGCCAAGATGCTGCTGATCGACGTGTTCCACATCCCGGTGCCGGTGTCGCTGGGCGTGGTCGCGGCGATCCTGGCGGTGACGATGGTGCTGAGCCTGAAGCTGCCGCCGCGCGACAGCCACCGCACGTAACAGGCCCGCATCTCCCCTCCTGTGTAGGACTGTGTAGGAGCGTTGTAGGAGCGACGCCAGTCGCGATGGGGCTTTCC
>JAEWOJ010000041.1 GCA_023399815.1 Pseudomonadota bacterium
CGAGGCGGCCGGGTAGTGCCGGCCGCTGGCGGGAAACTGCGGTATGCCAGGCAACGCGTGGTTGCCGGCCAGCGGCCGGCACTGCCTGTCGCGGATTGCCATGAACAAGAAGGGCGGCCTTCCGGCCGCCCCTGCGTGGTCACTTCCTGCCCTTGACGTGCTTCATCAAGCGCCGCTTGGCCTTGATCTGGCGTTCGGTCAGCACGTTCTTCTTGCCCTCGTAGGGGTTGGCGCCCTCGCGGAACAGGAAGGTCACCGGCGTGCCCACCAGCTTGAAGCGCTTGCGGAAGAAGTTCTCCAGGTAGCGCTTGTAGGAATCCGGCAGCTCCTTCAGGCGCGTGCCATGCACGATGAAGGTCGGCGGGTTGGTACCGCCCGGGTGCACGTAGCGCAGCTTGGAGACATGGCCGCGGATGCTCGGCGGCGGATTGGTCTCGTAGGCGATCTCCAGCGCCTTGTTCGCCTCGCTGGTGCTGAACTCGTGCGTGGCCGACGCGTGCGCGCGGTGCACCGCGCGGAACAGCTCGCGCAGGCCCGAGCCGTGCTTGGCGGAAATGCGCACCACCTCGGCCCAGGGCACGAAGCCGAGCTTGAGCGACAGCAGGGTCTCGGCCTGCTCGCGCTGGTAGTCGGTGAGCCCGTCCCACTTGTTGATCGCGATCACCAGCGCACGCCCGGCATCGAGCACCGCGCCGAGCACGCTGGCGTCCTGGTCGGTGACGCCCTCGCTGGCGTCCAGCATCAGCACCGCGACCTGGCACTCCTCGATCGAACGCAGCGTCTTGACCACGCTGAACTTCTCGACCACTTCCTCCACCTTCGACTTGCGGCGCAGGCCGGCGGTGTCGATCAGGCGGTACAGGCGGCCATCGCGCTCCAGGTCCACCGAGATCGAATCGCGGGTGGTGCCGGGCACGTCGGAAGCGATCATCCGCTCCTCGCCCAGCAGGCGGTTCACCAGCGTGGACTTGCCGACGTTGGGGCGGCCGACGAAGGCGATGCGGATGCGCTCCGGATCATTGTCCAGCGTCTCGGCACTGCCTTCTTCCGGCAGCCGTTCGACGATTTCCTCCAGCAGGTCGTCCAGCCCCTGCCGGTGCGCGGCCGAGACCGTGAGCATCTCGCCGAAGCCGTAGCGCGCGAACTCCGAGCGCACCGCGTCCTCGTCGGTGCCGTCGATCTTGTTGATCAGCAGCAGCGTCGGCCGCGACAGCTTGCGCAGCCAGGACAGGATCTCGTCGTCCAGCGCCGAGGTGCCGTCGCGGGCATCGACCACGAACAGGATCAGGTCCGCCTCGGCGGCGGCGGCGCGGGCCTGGCGCGCGGTGGCGCCGGCCAGGCCTTCTTCCTCTTCCGCGATGCCGCCGGTATCGACGATCAGGAACGGATTGTCCTCGTCGAGCCGGCAGACGCCATAGTTGCGGTCCCGGGTGACGCCGGGCTGGTCGTGGACCAGGGCGTCACGGGTACGGGTCAGCGCATTGAAGATGGTCGACTTGCCGACATTCGGCCGTCCAACCAGGGCGACCAAAGGCAGCATCGCTTGGGACTCCTTAGTTCGCCAACCGCCAGGCGGTCAGCTTGCCGTCCACGTTCTGCACCAGCAGGACGCCGTCGGCGACGATGGGTTGCGCGATCACACGGTCGCGCCCGCTCCTTTCGCGGGCCGCCAGGGCGCCATCGCCCATGTGCAGCCAGTGCAGGTATCCCTTGTAGTCGCCGACCACGACGTAATCGCCCTGGATTGCCGGGCCGGTCAGCGAGCGGCGCGCCAGCGCCTGCTGCGACCACATCGCCGAGCCGGAGGTCTTGTCCAGGCCGTAGACCGTGCCCTTGCCGTCGGTCACCACGACGTTGCCGGACGACACCGACAGACCGCCACCGCCACCATGGTCGCGCGACCACAGCGGACGGCCGCTCGGCCCTTCGATGGCCAGCGTCTCGTTCTTGAAGCTGGTCACGTACAGGGTGTTGCCTTCCAGTACCGGGGCGCCGTCCACGTCGGCCATGCGCTCCAGTTCGGTACGGCCTTCCGGCGTACCAACCGTCTGCTCCCACAGCGGACGACCATCCTGCATCGCCAGCGCGCTCAGCGTGCCGTCGTCGTTGCCGATGAACAGCACGCCCGGCCCCGCCACCACCGGCGCGTTGCCGCGGACGGTCAGCGTCGGCAGTTCCTGCGAATTGAACCAGCGGCGCTCGCCATTGCCCGCGTCCAGCGCGGTGGTGCGGCCGTCGTTGCTGCGGACGAACACCAGGCCCTGCGCCACCGCCGGTGCGGCGATCACCTCGCCCGGCACCCGGGCGCGCCACTTCTCGCTGCCATCGGCCGCGTCGAGCGCGATCACCTGGCCATCCAGCGTACCGATCACGACCAGGCCGTCGCCCACGCCCGGGCCACCGGACAGGCGCAGCTTGGCCTTCTTCTTTTCCTTGGCCGGCTTGTATTCCCAGATCTGCTTGCCGCTCTGCAGGTCGAGCGCATGCACGCCCCCCTCCACCGCTGCCGCATAGACACGGCCATCGGCCACGGCCGGCGCCTGGCGCACGCCGATCCGGCCTTCGCCCTTGCCGACGTTGGCCGACCAGATCCGGCTGACCTTGACCGTGGGCTCGAATTTGACCAGCTCGGCCGGTTCCAGCGCCTTCTTGGCCTCGGCGTCCTTGCCGGCGAACCAGCCCTTCACCGTCGAGCAACCGCTCAGCGCCACCGCGACCAGCGCGATGCCTGCAACATGCTTGAGTTTCATCAGATCTTCTCCGCCGCGGGATCGGCGACGGTACCGCCGGCGTCCATCAACTTGATTTCGAGCAGGCGGCGTTGCGGCGCGGCCACGTCGAGCCTGCCCAGCGACTGCGCATAGAGGTCGCGCGCCTGTTCGCGCTTGCCCTGCGCCACCAGCGCGTCGCCGCGGATTTCCAGCCCCGCGCTGTCGTCGGCGCTGCCGAGCAGCGTCAGCGCTTCTTCGGATTTGCCGGTCTCGATCAGCAGGCGGGCGATGCGCTGGTCGATCAGCGTCTTGAACTCGCCCTCGACCTTCAACCCGCGCAGGGTCTTGATCGCGTCTTCGTTCTTGCCCGCCTCGACTTGGGCCTTGGCCAGTTCCAGCGCCGCCAGGTCGGCGTAGATGCCGGCCTTGACGCCTTCCAGCGCCGCCACTTCCTTGGCCGCCTCGTCCAGGTTCTTGGACTGCAGGCTGCGCGAAACGGCGTCATAGCGGCTGTTGGCCTCGGCCAGCTTGCCCATCTGCTCGTTCTGCCACCACTTCCAGCCACCGATCAGGACCAGTGCCAGGATTATCCCGCCAAAGATTCCAGCGCCGTTCTGGCGCAGCCAGGTGCGGACACGTTCGCCTTGTTCATGCTCGTCGAGCAGGTCGTCAATCGCCATGCGTAACTCTCGCTCCACTCCTGCCGGGGGAGCCTTGTTGTTTTGATCTGCGCTTGTTTCAGTGCGAAACCGGCGCCACGGAGCCGTCAGAGGATACCGTAAAGCGGGCCACATTATTACCGCTTGTATACGGCGTCAGATCGACGCTGCCACCACCCTGGTGGAAGTCGACTTCCGAGGCGTTGCCCACTTTCATGCGTCCTACCTGACCGACGGCGTAACTGCGCTTCTCGCCGGCACGGATCAGCGCCTTCTCGACGATGGAACCGTCCGGCGCGGAGACCTCGACCCAGCTGTCGCCGCGGAAATCCAGGGTCATGCCCGCCGCGGCCACGGCGACCTGCGGTTCCGCCGCCTGCCGCGCGATCGGCGCCATCGAGGCGATGTAGGGGGCGCGCTCGGGCATCTGGCGCGTCGCGGACTCGCCCGGCGACGCACCGGCGGCCAGCTGCGCAGCCGCTACCGACGCCGCATCCGGCACCACGTCCAGCGACGCGGTATTGGGCGGGACGTCGCCGAACTTGCTCTGGAAGGCATACCAGACCGGCACCGCCAGGACCGCCGTGATCACCACGTAGACCGCGCGGCGACCGAGGCTTTCGGCCACCCGGCGGAGCCGCGGCGTATGCGTGTGGCTGACCAGCCTGGGCGGTTCGACCGGCGCGATGCGCGCCTGCTGCAGGAGGCTGCCCAGGTCCACGCCCAGCAGGCGCGCGTAGCTCCGCAGCTGGCCGCGGACGAAGACCGGTGCCCCCAGGCGCTCCCACTGTTCGTTTTCCAGCGCGGCAACCACCTGCACCGGCATGCGCAGCTGGCCGGCGACATCCGCCAGCGACAGACCGGCGGCCTCACGCGCCCGGCGAAGCTGCTCCCCGCACCCCACAGCCACTTCTAAAGCATTCATACCCGGATCATTGCTCACAATGCATCAGCCCTGGGAATTTGAGGTTGCGCCTGCAGGAAACTCCTCGCGCAACCGCTGCTGGTATCGGCTGGCGGCACCCCTGTCGCCAAGCCGCTCCTCAATCTGAATTGCGAGTTGTAACACGGAAGCCGTGGCTGGCGCAGCCGCGAGGCGCCGCTGGTAGAAAGCCCGCGCCTCGAAATACCGGCCGTGCAGGAGCTCGTTGCGCGCCATCGACTCCAGCGCATAGGGATTTCCAGGCGCCAGTGCCAGCGCCTGGCGCAGGTTCTGCTCGGCCCGCTCGCGCTGGCCAGCCTCCAGGGCGCAGCCACCGGCATTGGCCAGCGCATCGGCGCGCGCGTCGTAGCCGGCGTCGCCCAGCGCCCGGTCGAACCAGACCAGCGCTTCGGCGGGATGCCCGTTGGCGCACAGCCAGGCGCCATAGTTGTTCAATACGTCCCCTTGCCGGGGCGCCAGTTCCGCGGCCCGGCGATACAGCTCGCCCGCCGCTTCCCGGTTGCCGCGCCGCCCTTCGATGACAGCCTGCAGCGTATAGGCCGCCGGATCGGCCGGGTCGAGCTTCTGCGCCGAACGTGCGTAGCCGAAGGCCGCATCCAGTTCGCCGCGACTGTAACGGTCGGCCGCCAGGCGGAAGACTTCCTGGTAACGCATGCGTGTGCGCACCTGCCGGTCGTCGTGCACGTCGTACTGCTGCGCCACCTGTTCGCCCCAGCGGACCTTGGTCGCCTTGGTCGCCTTGGTGCCATGCCCGTGCCCGCAGCCGGCCAGCAGCAGCGCGACGAGTACCGGGGCGAGCAGCCGCTCAGGCAAGCACGTCCCCTCGCCCGGGGAGCGCATCCTGCGCCTGCAGCAGGCGGTTGAATTCGGCCTGGCGGCGGGTGCGGTCCATCACCTGCCCCTTGAGCTGGCCGCAGGCCGCGTCGATGTCGTCGCCGCGGGTACGCCGCACCATCGTCAGCACCTGGTTGTCGAGCAGGATCTTCTGGAAGGCGCGGATCTGCTCCTCGTCCGAACGCTCGTAGCGGGTGCCGGGGAACGGATTGAACGGGATCAGGTTGACCTTGCCCGAATCGCGCGCCTGCACCGCGTTGTCGAACTGGCGCATCAGCCGCGCCAGCTGGCGGGCATGTTCGGGCTGGTCGTTGACGCCCTTCATCAGGGTGTATTCGAAGGTCACCGAATCGCGCTTCCTGTTGCCGCGCAGGTAGCGCGCGCAGGACGCCATCAGTTCGGCGATCGGATACTTCCTGTTGAGCGGCACCAGCGTCTCGCGCAGCTCGTCGTTCGGCGCATGCAGCGAGACGGCCAGCGACACGTCGCTCTCGACCGATAGCCGGTCGATCTGCGGCACCAGGCCGGAGGTGGACAAGGTCACACGCTTGTTGGCCAGGCCGTAGCCCAGGTCGTCGCGCATGATGCTCATGGCGCGCACGACGTTGTCGAAATTCATCAGCGGCTCGCCCATGCCCATCATCACCACGTTGGTGAGGCGGCGCTGCTGGTGCGGCACGTTGCCCAGGTGGCGCGCCGCGACCCACACCTGGCCGATGATCTCGGCGGTGGTGAGGTTGCGGTTGAAGCCCTGGGTGGCGGTCGAACAGAAGGTGCAGTTCAGACCGCAGCCGACCTGGGAGGACACGCACAACGTGCCGCGGCCCTTGTCGGGGATGTAGACGGTCTCGATGGCGTTCTTGCCATCGACGCCCATCGCCAGCAGCCACTTGTGGGTGCCGTCGGCGGAAGGCTTGTCGAACACGACATTGGGGACGACGACCTCGGCATGCTGCTGCAGCTTGGCGCGCAGCGACTTGCCGAGGTCGGTCATCTGGTCGAAATCGGTGACGTAGCGGTGGTGGATCCACTTCATCACCTGGTGGGCGCGGAACTTCTGCTCGCCGAGCTTCTCGACGAAGAATGTCTCCAGGCCCGCGCGATCGAGGTCGAGCAGGTTCTGCTTGCCAGCGGTCGCCGCCGTTTTCGGCAGCGGCTGGATGGCGGGTGTCTGTACGGCCTCGTTCACGGCTTCAACCTTCTACTGCGTACTGCTCAGCGCGAGACCACGTCGGTCGCGGCGAAGAAGTAGGCGATTTCAATCGCGGCGTTCTCGACCGAGTCCGAGCCGTGAGCGGCGTTGGCGTCGATGGATTCGGCGAAGTCGGCGCGGATGGTGCCCGGCGCGGCTTCCTTCGGGTTGGTGGCGCCCAGCAGGTCGCGGTGGGCCAGCACGGCGTTCTCGCCTTCCAGCGCCTGGATCATCACCGGGCCGGAGATCATGAACTCGACCAGCGCGTTGAAGAACGGACGCTCGCGGTGCACGGCGTAGAAGCCTTCGGCCTCGCGGCGCGACAGCTGCTTGTACCTGGCGGCCACGATCTTCAGGCCGGCCTTCTCGAAGCGGGCGTAGATCTCGCCGATCACGTTCTTGGCGACGGCATCGGGCTTGATGATGGAAAGGGTGCGCTCCAGCGCCATGGGAATTCTCCGGTGATGGGCCGGTCGGCCCGAGGGTACATGAAAAAACCCGCGTGCGGACGCGGGCTTAGCCTGAATTGCGGTGGCCAATTCTAACGGTTGGCCATGGCCTTTGCACAGCGGCAGATGAATGATGCTGCAAAGCAGCATGACCAGGGTCTACCGTCGGGCGTAGCATCCAAACAATCGTTTGATTGACTTGGTCGCCATGGGAAAACCCGCCAGCTTCTCCACCAAGGACCGCATCCTGGGCGCGGCCGAGGAACTGTTCGCGCAATACGGCTTCGCCGGCACCTCGCTGCGGCAGGTGACCAGCCACGCCGACGTCAACATCGCCGCGGTCAACTACCACTTCGGCTCCAAGGAAAACCTGGTCAACGAGGTGTTCCGCCGGCGCATGGACGAGATGACCGCCGCCCGCCTGGACCAGCTGGAACAGGCCCGCGCCGCCCGTCCGGGCGACCTGCGCGCGGTGCTGGCCGCCTTCGTCGAGCCGGCCCTGGCCATGGCCCAGGACCGCCAGAGCGGCGGCGCCTTCGTGCGGGTGATCGCCCGCGCCTATGCCGAGAAGAACGACAACCTGCGCAAGTTCCTGTCCGACCACTACGGCCACGTGCTGCGCGAGTTCGGCAAGGCCATCGGCGCCTGCGTGCCCGGCCTGAGCAAGGAAGAACTGTACTGGCGGCTGGATTTCCTGGCCGGCGCGCTGACCTATGCGATGGCCGACTTCGGCCTGATCAAGCGCCCGCACGGCATCAGCGAGGCCGCCCACCGCAGCAAGGCCGCCTACGAGCTGATCCATTTCGCCGAGGCCGGGTTCCGTGCCAGCGCCCATGGCGCCACGCCCCCGGCTTCCCCCTGATTCCACCCGGTACCAACAAAGGTCCTACACCATGTCCAATTCCCTGCTGATCCGCCGCGCCGCCGTGCTGGGTGCCGGCGTCATGGGTGCCCAGATCGCCGCCCACCTCACCAATGCCGGCGTCGACACCGTGCTGTTCGACCTGCCCGCCAAGGACGGTCCGGCCGACGGCATCGTGCTGAAGGCCATCGCCAACCTCGGCAAGCTCAGCCCTGCCCCGCTGGCCGGCAAGTCGCTGGCCGAGGCCATCACCCCGGCCAACTACGAGACCGGCCTGGAGCAGCTCAAGGACTGCGACCTGATCATCGAGGCCATCGCCGAGCGCATGGACTGGAAGCAGGACCTCTACAAGACGATCGCCCCGTTCGTGAACGAGCACGCGGTGCTGGCTTCCAACACCTCGGGCCTGGGCATCAACAAGCTGGCCGACGTGCTGCCCGAGCAGCTGCGCCATCGTTTCTGCGGCGTGCACTTCTTCAACCCGCCGCGCTACATGCACCTGGCCGAGCTGATCCCGGCCAACACCACCGACAAGGCGGTGCTGGAAGGCCTGGAAACCTTCCTGACCACCACCCTGGGCAAGGGCGTGGTGTACGCCAAGGACACCCCGAACTTCATCGGCAACCGCATCGGCGTGTTCTCGATCCTGTCGACCATCCACCACACCCAGCAGTTCGGCCTGGGCTTCGATGAAGTGGACGGCCTGACCGGCCCGCTGGTCGGCCGCCCGAAGTCGGCCACCTACCGCACCTCCGACGTGGTCGGCCTGGACACCATGGCCCACGTCATCAAGACCATGGGCGATACCCTGCCAAACGACCCGTGGCATGAATTCTTCAAGTCGCCGAAGTGGCTGG
>JAEWOJ010000062.1 GCA_023399815.1 Pseudomonadota bacterium
CATCCTCGCCGCAGCGCGCCTACGGCCTGCTGCTGGCGGCGATCCGCGAGCCGGATCCGGTGATCTACATGGAGCCCAAGCGCATCTACCGCCAGTACAAGGAAGTGGTCGCCAATGACGGCGAAGCACTGCCGCTGGATGTGTGCTTCGTGCTGCGCGACGGCACCGACGTCACCCTGGTGACCTGGGGCGCACAGGTGAAGGAAGCGCTGGAAGCGGCCGACAAGCTGGCCGGCGAAGGCATCAGCGCCGAAGTCATCGACGTGGCCACGCTGCGCCCGCTGGACTTCGCCACCATCGCCGAGTCGGTGGCCAAGACCGGCCGCTGCGTGATCGTGCAGGAAGCGCCGAAGACCGCCGGCTTCGGCGCCGAGATCGCCGCGCGCCTGGCCGAGGAATCCATGTACGACCTGCTGGCCCCGGTCGAGCGCGTCACCGGCTACGACACCCACATCCCGCTGTTCCGGCTGGAAATGAAGTACCTGCCGAGCGTGGAGCGCATCGTCACCGCCGCCAGGCGCGCGGTCGCAGCGGGTTGAGCATGCGCGCGCGTCTGCTCAACGCCTACCGCAGCCAGTACCCCGACCCGCTGCGCTTCCGCGCCGGGCAGATCGTCGAACTGGGCGTGCGCGACGAGGAATGGCCGGATTTCGCCTGGGTACGCACCACCGACAACCGCGCCGGCTGGGCGCCGGTGGCGTGGCTGCGCGTGCTCGACGACGGCCGCGCCGAGGCCCTGCGCGACTACACCGCGCAGGAACTGGACGTGGACAGCGGCGAACTGGTGGAACTGCATCACGAACACGGCGGCTGGTGGTGGTCCGAACGCGCCAATGGCGCGCAGGGCTGGCTGCCGGCACGCGACCTTGAACTCCTGGAAGAAACCCCCTGATGAGCCAGACCAAGAACTTCAACCTGCCCGACCTGGGCGAAGGCCTGCCGGACGCCACCATCGTCGAGTGGTTCGTCAAGGAAGGCGACGTGATCAAGCTGGACGAGCCGCTGGTGTCGATGGAAACCGCCAAGGCCGTGGTGGAAGTGCCCTCGCCGGTGTCCGGCAAGGTGCTGAAGCTGGCCGGCGCCGCCGGCGACATCGTGGTGACCGGGCACGTGCTGGCCCAGTTCGAGATCGACCCGAACCTGCCGCAGCGCGCCGAGGGCCAGGACACCGGCCATCACCACGGCGCTCCCGCACCGGCCGCACCGGCGCCGGCGCCCGCGGCGGCTCCCGCCCCGGCAGCGGCGGCGACCGCCGAGCGCGCCGACGAAGGCACCGTGGTCGGCGCGATGGTCAGCTCCAACGCCGTGCACACCGAGCAGGCCGTGGCCGTCGGTGGCGTCAAGGCGATGCCGGCGGTGCGTGCGGTGGCGCGCAAGCTCGGCGTCGACCTGGCCCGTGTGCGCGCCACCGGCGCCGACGGCGCGGTGACGATGGACGACGTGAAGCAGGCTGCGGCGAATCCATCGGCTTTGCTCCCCTCTCCCACCGGGAGCGGGGCTGGGGGTGAGGGTACGGGCGTAGCACACGCTACGGCCCACACACCCTCTCCTCAGCCCCTCTCCCAGAGGGAGAGGGGCTCGAATGAGCGCACTCCGCTTTCCGCCGCCGGCAAGCCGATGCGCACCGCGCCCCCGGGCGTGGTCGCCAAGGGCCAGCCGGAGCCGCTCAAGGGCGTGCGCCGCAACATGGCGCGGGTGATGGCCGACGCGCACAGCAAGGTCGTGCCGACCACGCTCAGCGACGACGCCGACGTCCATGCCTGGGCGCCGGGCAACGACATGACCTCGCGCCTGGTGCGCGGCATCGTGGCCGCCTGCCAGGCGGTGCCGGCGATGAACGCCTGGTTCGACGGCGACAACCTCACCCGCACCCTGCATGCGCATGTGGACATCGGCATCGCCGTGGACACCGACGACGGCCTGTTCGTCCCCGCCCTGCGCAACGCCGACATGCTCGACGCGCGCGGCGTGCGCGAGGGCATCAACCGCCTGCGCCAGCAGGTGGAGGACCGCAGCATCGCGCCGTCGGAACTGACCGGCTACACCATCAGCCTGTCCAACTTCGGCATGTTCGCCGGCCGCTACGCCACCCCGGTGGTGGTGCCGCCGTGCGTGGCCATCGTCGCCGCCGGCCGCGCCCGCTTCCAGGTGACGCCGGTGATGGGCGGCGTGGAAACGCACAAGGTCATCCCGCTGTCGGTCACCTTCGACCACCGCGCCTGCACCGGCGGCGAGGCCGCGCGCTTCCTGCGCGCGCTGATCGACGACCTGGCCCGGCCGAACTGATCCGCCCTCGCGGCAGATGTTTTGCAGCAAGACTTGAGCCCGCAGCGATGCGGGCTTTTTTGTGGCCCCGGCAGCGGCGCGATGCCATCGCCGCCCGCGCAGGCCACGCGCAACGGGCGTTCCCGCCGCCTTGGCCGCGCGCGCTTCACTACAGAAAGGGAATCCGCCGATGGGAATGGTGACAGGGATGGTCGTGGGTGGCGTCATCGGCCTGGCTGCGGTGAACGTGCTGGCGCCGATCGCGAAGAACAGCGGCCGCCCGTTCGACCAGACCGCGCTGACCAGCGACGAGGACGTACCGGGCAAGGTCGCCGCCTGGGCGCAGGCCAACGGCTATCACCTGCAGAGCGGATCCGGCCCGACCCGGGTGTACCGCAAGGGCAAGGGCTTCCTGACCGCGCCGATGTTCCTGGAGGTCCACCGCGACGGCAGCCGCTACACCTTCCGCAGCTACACCCGCATCAACGGCCTGTTCATCAGGGGCGACATGGCGCTGAGCGGCGGCGGCTTCGTCGCCAGCGTGCCGCGCTCGATGGCGAAGAAGGCGCAGAACCTGCTGTTCGCCGAACTGCACGCACCACCCATCGGCTGATGCGTGCCGGGGTGGCTCCGGCATGCCCTCCGAGCGCACAGCGATCATCTGCAACCGGGCCGGCGACAGCGTGCTGCGCTGCGCGCGCCCGTGTCCGGCAACACACGCGCTCCCACCCGGCGGGCGTAAGCTCGCTCCTTCGTGACAGGAGATCGCCATGGCCCACCGCAGCCGCCTGGCCGGCTTCATCATCGATTGCCAGGACACCGACAGCGACACCGCCGCCGCGTTCTGGAGCGCGGCGCTCGGCCTGCCGTCCCGCCCCGCCGAGACCGACACGGACGGCGCGCAATACGCCGAACTGCTCGACGCGCCCGGCGGCCTGCACGTCGAAGTGCAGCGCGTCGGCCACCCCTCGCACGTGCACCTGGACATCGAGGCCGACGACATCGGCGCCGAAGCCGACCGGCTCGAAGCTCTCGGCGCGCGCCGCATCGGCTTCGTCAAGCGCTGGTGGGTGATGGAAGCGCCCACCGGCCACCGCTTCTGCGTGGTGCGCATGCAACATCCCGAACAGGGATCGCCGGCCAACGCCTGGGAGTAAGCGCGGGCCGTTGCGGCGACAATGGCCACCTCTTCCATTGGAGCCGCCCATGATGTCCCTTCCCGACCTGGGCGACGCCCGTGTCCTGATCGCCGGCGGCAGCCGCGGCATCGGCCTGGCGATCGCTATCGCCTTCGCGCACCGGGGCGCACGGCTGAGCCTGTGCGCGCGCGGCGCCGATGGCCTTCGGCACGCGCGGGAAACGCTGGAAACCGGCGGCGCCCACGTGCACGCGCAGGCCTGCGACCTGGCCGATCCGGCGCAGATCGAGGCCTGGATCGACGACGCCGCCGTGGCGCTGGGCGGCATCGACATCGTGGTCAACAACGCCTCCGGCTTCGGCAACGGCACCGACGACGCCAGCTGGCAGGCCGGCTTCGACATCGACCTGATGGCCGCCGTGCGCACCAACCGCTTCGCGCTGCCGCACCTGCGCCGCAGCGCGGCGCCGGCCATCCTCAACGTCAGTTCGATCAATGGCCGCGTGCCGACGCCGCGCGCGGCCGCCTATTCCACCGCCAAGGCCGCGCTGGACTACTACACCGTCACCCTCGCCACCGAACTGGCGCGCGAGCGCATCCGCGTCAACGCCATCGCCCCGGGTTCCATCGAATTCCCCGGCGGGCTGTGGGACCAGCGCCGCAGTGCCGAGCCGGCACTGTACGAGCGCATCCGCGAAAGGATCCCGTTCGGCGGCTTCGGCGAGGTCGAGGACGTGGCGGCGGCCGCGGTGTTCCTGTGCTCGCCCGCCGCCCGCTGGATCACCGGGCAGGTGCTGGCTGTGGACGGCGGGCAGTCGCTGCCGGCCTGAAGGCGCCCAGGCGCTTCTGTCGCGCTCAGGCCCGATGGTGCATGGACGCGGTCGAACCCGTCGCCTGCTCCACCAGCTGCGCCGATCCGATCATCTGCACACCCGGCCGTGGCGCCAGTGCGGCCTCCACCAGCGCATCGGCGATGCGCCCGGCCGGGTTGATGCGCCATGCGCGCGGCAACACCGGCGCCAGCGCGCCCAGCACCCGCGCGGCGGCCCGTTCGCCCGGACGCGGCTCGGCGCGCTCGCCGCCGATCAATCCCGGCCGCACCAGCGCCAGCGACGCGAACCCCAGCGCCCGCAGGTCCCGCTCCAGTTCGCCCTTGACCCGGTTGTAGAAGAACCACGAGCGCGGATCGGCGCCCATCGCCGAGTTCAGCGCGAAGACCGCGCAGCCCCGCGCCCGTACGGCGTACGCGATGGCGAGCGGATAGTCATGGTCGATGCGATGGAAGGCCTCGCGCGAGCCGGCCTGCCGCAGGGTCGAGCCCAGGGCGCAGATCGCCGCGTCCACCTGCCACCAGGGCGCATCCTCCGGCAGCCGGTCGAAGTCCAGCACCGGGTTGAGCAGGCGCGGGGCTGCCAGCGGCAGCGGCCGCCGGCCAGGGGCGACGACCGCCGTGCAGCGGACATCGTCCAGCAGCAACCGCAGGACCCGGGAACCGACCAGCCCGGTCGCCCCGGCCAGCATTACACGCATGCATCCCTCCTCCGCGCCGGGCTGTTCAAGCCGGCATCCGCCATGCCGATAATGGGGCATCGTTCTCCCCGCCCGCGGCCCGGCCGCGCCTCCCGTCCGGAACCGCCTCGCGATGGCCGACAGCACCGACACACCGCCCCCCAAGCCTGCCGGACTGGGACGCATCCTGTCACGCCGCCAGGCCATGGCCGGGGCATCGCCGGCCACTGCCGCGACTCCGTCGCCCTCCTCCCGCGACCACGCCGCGCCGTTGCAGCGGATGTTCAGCGGCGCGCACACGCCGGAAGCGCTGCTGCACGCCTTCGCCCAGGGCATGTCCAGCCTGCCCGGCGAACTCGGCGACCTCGGCCGCCTCCTGCAGAGCGCCTACGACCGGCAGGAATGGGAGCGCTACGGCCGCCTGCTGCGCCAGCTGATCGACAAGTACATCCGCACCATCGACCTGGACCCCGCCAACGGCGGCAACAGCGAGGCCGAGCGTCTGCGCGACATGCTGCGCAACACCCTGGGCGCGGTGCTGTCCAGCCTGCTGCAGCAGGCGCCGGAACTGGAGACGCAGGCCCGGCGCATGGGCGAGGAACTGCGCGGCTGGCGCTCCGGGCAACCGCTGGAGCCGGTGGAGCAGCACCTGCGCGAGCTCTGCCACCAGGTCGGCGTGCGCAACGACGTGCTGCACGAACAGCACGACCTGCTGCTGAACCTGTTCGACCTGCTGCTGCAGAACATCGCCGAACTGATCGACGGCGGCAGCTGGCTGCACGGCCAGATCGGCAGCGTGCGGCAGATGCTCGCCGGGCCGCTGGACCGCACTTCGCTGGAGCGCACCCGCAACGACCTGCGCGAGGTGATCTACCGGCAGGGCGTGCTCAGGCAGGGCATCGAGGAATCCAAGACGGCGATGCGCGACCTGATGGTCGATTTCGTCGAGCAGGTGGACGGCATGGCCTCGGAGACCGGCGAGTACCACGACCGCCTGGCCAGCTACGCCGCCACCGTGCGCCAGGCGCGCAGCATCGCCGATCTCGGCCAGCTGCTGCAAAACGTGCTGCAGGACACCGCGCGCCTGCAGGGCCAGGCGCTGCGCGCGCGCGACCGCCTGGCCAGCGCGCGCGCCGAGGCGCTGGCCGCCGAGCAGCGCGTGCAGCAGCTCGAACGCGAACTGGAGGAAGCCGGCAGCCAGTTGCGCACCGACCCCCTGACCGGCGCACTGAACCGGCGCGGGCTGGAGGAACAGCTCGCCGAGACGATGACCCACCCGCAGGCCCGGCTCAGCATCGCCATGCTGGACCTGGACCACTTCGGCCAGACCAACGCCGACCACGGCCATGCCGGCGGCGACCAGGCATTGCGCCATCTGGTGGCGACCGCACAGACGCGGCTGGGCAGCCACGGCCAGGTCGCGCGCCTGGGCGGCGACGAGTTCGTGCTGCTCCTGCCCGGCATGCCGCAGGAGCAGGCCGACGCACAGCTGCGGCGCCTGCAGGAAGCCCTTGCCCACCGCCCGTTCCTGCACGAAGGCCAGCACGTGCACGTGCGCTTCAGCGCCGGCATCGCGCAATGGCGCGCGGGCGAGTCGGCCGACAACCTGCTGCAGCGCGCCGACCGCGCCCTCTACGCCGCCAAGCAGGCCGGCCGCGACCGGGTGGGCAGCGCGGACTGAGCGCCGCTCAGTGCGCCTCCACGCTCCCGCGCATCCGCTGCACCAGCGTCACCGCGCCCAGCACCAGCGCGCCGGCCAGCAGGCCGACCACCACGCTGCCCAGTGCGTTGGCCGGCGTTTCCCAGGCCGGCGACGGCACCCAGCCCACCACCAGGTGATGCAGGGCCGGCAGCGCGTGCACGAGGATGCCGCCGCCGACCAGGAACATCGCCGCGGTGCCGGCGATGGACAGGCCGCGCATCAGCCACGGCATGGCGCGCAGGATCGCCCGCCCCAGCGCGGCGGCGGCGCGACCGCGGCGCAGCAGCCACATGCCGATGTCGTCGAGCTTGACGATGCCGGCCACCAGCCCGTAGACGAAGGCGGTCATCGCCAGGGCGATGGCCGCCAGCACCAGCACGCGCTGCAGGAACGGCACGTGCGCCACCACCCCCAGCGACAGCACGATGATCTCGGCCGAGAGGATGAAGTCGGTGCGGATCGCGCCGCGCACCTTGTCCTTTTCCCACGCCACCATGTCCACCCCGGCATCGGCGAGCGCCTGCACCCGTTCGGCATGCCGCTGCTCGTCCTCCTCGCCGTGGAGAAACCTGTGCGCCAGCTTTTCCACGCCCTCGTAGCAGAGGAAGGCGCCGCCGAGCATCATCAGCGGCGTGATCGCCCATGGCAGCCAGGCGCTGATCGCCAGCGCCGCCGGCACCAGGATCGCCTTGTTGAGCAGCGAGCCCTTGGCCACCGCCCACACCACCGGCAGTTCGCGCGCGGCGTTGACGCCGGTGACCTGCTGCGCGTTGAGCGCCAGGTCGTCGCCAAGCACGCCGGCGGTCTTCTTGGCCGCGACCTTGGTCAGGATGGAAACGTCGTCGAGCAGGGTCGCGATATCGTCGAGCAGGGCGAACAGGCCGGCTCCAGCCATGGGGCACCGTAGGGTTGGGAATACGGGGATTGTCATGCATCGCGGGGCCATGCGACATGGGGCGACGCGTTCACTCCTCGACCACCCGCGGACGGCGACACTGCCGGATCATGCCAGGTGGGAGAACGCCTTGACCGCAGCGAAGCACGACCCGGCCAGCACCACGACCGTCGGCGGCATGAGCCGGCGCCAGCAGATCCTGCGTTTGCTGTTGCGCTACCGCAATTCGGGCGTCTTCTCCGGCCTGCAACTGGACGGCGAGCTGCCGCGCAACGCGAAGGTTCCCGACGACGCCGACCCGACGCAGTTCGTCCGCGACCTGGAAGCGCTGGGCACCACCTTCGTCAAGCTCGGCCAAGTGCTGTCCACGCGGCCGGACATGATCCCGCTGGAATACGTCGCCGCGCTGGAGCGCATGCAGGAGCAGGTCGCGCCGATCCCGGTGGAACAGGTGCGCGCGGTCATCGAGGAGGAACTGGGCGCTCCGGTCGGCAAGCTGTTCGCGCTGTTCGATCCCGAGCCGCTGGGCTGCGCCTCCATCGCCCAGGTGCACCGCGCCGTGCTCCACGACGGCCGCGAGGTGGCGATCAAGGTGCAGAAGCCCGAGGTCGCCGCGCAGCTGCGCTCGGACATCGCTGTCCTGCGCAGTTTCGCCAGTGCCGCCGACCACCTGACCCGCGTCGGCCGCCGCGTGCGCTTCGCCGACTGGCTGGACGAGTTCGCCACGACCCTGCGCATGGAACTGGACTACGAGGCGGAGGCGGCGAACCTGGCCCGCTTCGGCCAGCACCTGGCGCCCTACCCGGAACTGTGGGTGCCGCAGCCGCTGTGGGACCTGTGCCGGCGGCGCGTGCTGACCATGGAACTGGTGCAGGGCGTGCGCGTGGACGCGATCCCGCCGGTGCGGCGCACCGAGCAGTCGATGCAGCCGCTGGCCGCGGCGCTGGTGCGCGGCTACCTGGACCAGATCTTCGTGCACGGCGAGATCCACGCCGACCCGCACCCGGGCAACCTGCGGGTGACCGCCGACCAGCGGCTGGCCGTGTTCGACCTGGGCATGGTCGCGCACGTGCCGCCGCGCCTGCGCGAGCGCCTGCTCAAGGTGCTGTTCGCCGCGGTGGACGGGCGCGGCGAAGAAGTGGCCGACGAGATCATCGGCATCAGCACGCGGCTGGAGGACTACGACGAGGAACGCCACCTGCGCCTGACCGGGCAGATGACCGCGCGCTACGCCGCCAACGCCACCCTGTCCGAAGGCCGCGTGGTGCTGGAGATCGTGCGCATCGCCACCGCCTGCAACCTGCGCACGCCGCCCGAGCTGAGCCTGCTGGGCAAGGCGCTGCTCAACCTGGAAGGCGTGTGCCGGCTGCTGGCGCCGGGGCTGGACACGCGCCGCATCGTGGAGCAGCAGCTGCAGCATGTGATGCGCGCGCGCCTGGTCAAGTCGCTGTCGGTCGCCAACCTCGCCAGCGAGGCGATGGAGCTGCAGCAGCTGCTGCGCACCGGGCCGCGGCGCATGTCCGACATCCTCAGCCTGGTGGCCGAGAACCGGCTGCAGATGCGGGTCACCGGGCTGGAGGAATCGCGGCTGATGGAGAACATCCAGAAGGTCGCCAACCGCATCGCCGCCGGCCTGATCACCGCCGCGCTGCTGCTGTCGTCGGCGCTGCTGATGCGCGTGCCGAGCGGCTTCTCGCTGTTCGGCTATCCGGCGTTCGCGATGCTGCTGTTCCTGCTCGGCGTGGTGATCGGCCTCGGGCTGATCCTCAGCGCGCTGTTGTTCGACCGCCGCACCCGCGCACGCGCACGCGAGGAACGCGGGCACCGCTGAACACCACCCGCACCCGCGCAATACCGCGCGAGTGCCGTGAAACCGGCCGGATCCGGCACTCGCCGCTCCACCCCTCACGCTGCGCCGCGCGTCGCCATGACGTGCGATTCACCGTTGCATGGGGCTTCCGGCGGCAATGTGGCGCCGCGACCGTCCCCGCGCGCCGCATCCCATACTGTGCCGTTTCCAGCAAACATTTCAGTCAGGTTTGTGTGTGCATGATTCCGGTCATCCACATTTCATGAGCCTGACATGGGCCTGTGGATCGCGCCTTTCCTCTCCCACGTCGGAGGCGCCTTCCGTTTCCACTACCCAAGCGACCGCATGCATTGGACCCTCTGGCTGTACCTGCCCGCGCTGTTCCTGTTGTTGTTGTCCACGCCCACGCTGGCGAGGCTCAAGGCGGGCCTGTTGACGTTGCTGCTGCTGGCCTTCAGCGCCTGGTGGCTGATCGACCGGCTCAGTGGCGACGGCATCAACTCGGCCACGCTCTACCACCTGCGCAGCGACATGGAAGGCGCCGGCGTCGGCGACTTCAAGGGCTACATCGCCGCGTTCGTCGCGCTGGCGCTGCTCTCGCTGGCCCCGTTGCTGCTGGTGCGCGTGCGCCGGTTCCGCCTGCCGCGGCATGACTGGGCGCTGTCGGCGGCATTCGCCGTGCTGCTGGTGGCGGCCACGGTGGGCAGCCCGCTGTACGGCGATGCGCACCGCCTGTACCAGCAGATGAAGCCGGTGGACTACAGCGCGGTGGCGCCGGAGTACGTGGTTCCCACACAGGCGCTGGCGCGGCCCAGGAACATCGTGTGGATCTACGGCGAGAGCCTGGAACGCACCTACCTGGACGAAGCGGCGTTCCCGGGCCTGATGCCCAACCTGCGCCGCCTCGCCGGCGAAGCGCTGGATTTCCGCGACATCGCCTCGGCCGATGGCAGCGGCTGGACCATCGCCGGCCTGGTCTCGTCGATGTGCGGCGTGCCGCTGACCACCGCACAGGGCGATGAGAACAGCATGGGCCGCATGGGCCATTTCCTGCCCGAGGCGTACTGCCTGGGCGACTACCTGAAGCAGCAGGGCTACGGCAACCACTACATGGGCGGCGCCAACGGCCAGTTCGCCGCCAAGGCCGATTTCCTCGCCAGCCACGGCTACGACGACATCCGCGACCTGGCCTGGTTCAAGCAGCAGCGCATCGCCGCCAAGCACTTCTCCAACTGGGGCATCCACGACGACGTGCTGCTGGAGCGCGCCTTCGACCGCTTCATCGAGCTCTCGCGCGCCGGCCAGCCGTTCATGCTCACCGCGCTGACCATGGACACGCATCATCCGGCCGGGCACCTGCCGGTGGCCTGCAAGGGCACGCGCTACCCCAGCCCGTATGGCGACATCGGCCTGCTCAAGGCGCTCAAGTGCACCGACCGGTTGATCTCGCGGCTGGTGGACCGCATCCGCGCCAGCGAATACGGCGACGACACCCTGGTCGTGGTGGCCTCCGACCACCTGGCCATGCCCAACGACCTGAGCGACGTGCTGGCCGGGCTGCACCGCGAGAACCTGCTGCTGTTCCTCGGCAAGGACATCGCGCCGCGCCAGCTGACGGCCAGCGCCGGCACCACGCTGGATTCGGGCGCCACCCTGCTGCAGCTGCTGGACCCGGGCGTCGACGCCATCGGCTTCGGCCGCTCGCTGCTGGCCGCGCCGCGCGCGGCCAGCGCCAGCGTCGCCGCGCTCAAGGCCGATCCTTCCGACTATGCGCGCTACCGCGCCTTCGCCCGCTCGCTGTGGCTGGGCGACCAGACCCGCATGCTGCGCCTGGACGAGGACCAGGTGCTGGTCGGCGTGCAGAAGGTGCAGCCGCCGGTGCTGCTGGAATACGACGCGCAGTGGGCGCTGGAATCGGTGTACCTGGAAAACACCTCGCGCAAGTTCGACGAGGCCGATCCCAGCCATCGTCTGGCCTACGTGGACCGCTGCACCGCCTTCGAGGACGGTTCGGCCGATGGCGACTGGTGCGCGCTGCTGGTGGACAGCGACCAGGGCATGCGCCTGTACCGCGACGCGCAGCTGCGCCGCGGCATCGCCGTCGACGCGCCGCTGGAGCCGTTCCACGGCCCGCGCCCGAGCGTGCGCCAGTCGCGCATGATCAGCCGCCAGGCGCAGCACACGCGCCCCGGCCAGTACGTGCTGGAGCTGTACGCCAGCCAGCGGCCGACGCGCGCGTTCTGGGTCGAGGCCGTGTCCTCGCAGCGCAAGGTCGTGGTCGCCCAGCAATGGGTGCAGGCCGACAGCGATGGCCGCATCACCCTGCCGCTGGGCCTGGACCAGGAGATCGACGACCTGGAGATCCGCGCCTGGCTGAGCCACGCCGAGAAGCTGGCGGTGGACAGCTACGCGCTGGTGCCGGCGATCCGCGGCCGGCCGCGCTCCTGACCTGACGCTTCTTGTAGGAGCGACTTGTAGGAGCGACGCGAGTCGCGACCAGGCATTACCGGCAACGTCCGGTCGCGACTCGCGTCGCTCCTACAAGTACAAGGCTCAGGAATCGGTACGCAGCAGCCGGACGTCGGTCGGCGTGGACAGCGGGATGCCGTGCGCGGCCAGCTGCCTGAGCAGCTCGAACAGCACCTCGCTGCGCGCGCCGTAGACGACTCGCGCGCTGGACACATAGGCGAAGCAGTTCAGCGCCACCAGCCCGCCGCCGATCGAATCGATGAACACCGACGGCGCCGGCTCGGCCAGCACCTTCTCGTTGCCGGCGAAGATGTCCATCAGCAGCTGCCGCACCTGCGCCACGTCGGTGCCCAGCGGCACCGAGAACTGGATCTGGATGCGGCCCAGCGCGTTGTCCATCGTCATGTTGCGGATGGTCTTGGTGATCAGCTCCGAGTTGGGCACGATCAGCGTGGACTTGTCTCCCACCTGGATCTCGGTCGAGCGCACCGAGATGCGGCGGATGTCGCCCTCCTGGTCGCCGATCTTCACCCAGTCGCCGATCTTCACCGGCCGCTCGGCCAGCAGGATCAGGCCGGAGACGAAGTTCTGGGTGATAGCCTGCAGGCCGAAGCCGATGCCGACCGACAACGCACTGGCCAGCAGCGCCAGCTTCTCGAAGCCGATGCCCAGCGTGGCCAGCGCCCACAGCACCGCCAATATGATGCCCAGATAGCGGGCGACGGTGCTGATCGAATTGCGCGCGCCGATGTCCAGGCCGGTCTTGGGCAGGTAGGTGTCCACCAGCCAGTGCTGCAGCACCTTGGCCAGGCCCAGGCCGAGCAGCAGCACCACCCCGGCCCAGAACACCGCCGACGGGCGCAGCAGCTGGCCGCCGATCCGCAGCCCCGAGCGCAGGGTGTCGGTCCAGGAGGACAGCGCGGCGGCGTCGCCGAACCATACCGCCACCGCGGCGATGCCCAGCAGCACCGCGCCGATCCGCAACACCGCCGACAGCAGCACGCCCGCCTGTTCCAGCCGCGCCGGCGCCACGCCGGTGGAGAGCCGCAGGGTCCGGCCGAAGGCGCTGTCGGGAGCGAACAGCCACAACGACAGGTCGTCGGCGAAGCGGGTCAGCAGCGAGACCGCCATCACCACCACGGTGACCCACACCATCTGCTGGGCGACGAACATGGCGAAGTTGAGGTAGCCCAGCAGGGTCGCCACCAGCGCCGAGAGCACGGTCAGGTGGCCGCCCAGGCGCACCAGCACCAGCCAGCCGCTGCGCGCTGCGCGCGGCGCCTTCGCCGCGGGCGACGCGCCGGCCTGCTGCTCGGCCAGCGCGGCAG
>JAEWOJ010000010.1 GCA_023399815.1 Pseudomonadota bacterium
GAAGAAGTCCAATTAACTCCTTCCTTACATTCAATAATATCAGTATATTCTGGTATTAAACCTTGTAACTTATCTTTCTTTAACATTTCGATAACAACGATATTTTCTGCTATAACTATATATCCTCCTAAATCTTTCTCTATATCTCTATTAGCTCCATAATTTTCACCTAATACATTAATGACGTCTAAAACATTACTGATTACTTCTATAGGATATCCTTTTAATTGATTTTTTAAATAAACCTTTTTCATTATAAATTTCTCCCTTCTAAGAAAGTAAAAAACTTTTACTTGTATACATAAATACAAGTAAAAGTTTGTTTTTCTAAGTTAATAATATATATTTAATTTATCTTTTAATACAGTAATTAACCTAATTCTAATATTGTAATTTAAAAGTGTTTTTGAAGATTTCTACAAAAAATTTACGAACCTTCTTGTATTGTTCAATCAAATTATCTTCATTTTTAATCCCTTATATTTATGATATTTTTTTATCCATTATCATAGAAATAATATATAACACTAATACTGGTGCTACTAATAATGAAGTACATACTATACCAATACTTACTGAAATATTTGTAGCTATGATTCCTATAATCGGTCCACCTAAAATTTGACCTAAGGAATTCATTTGTCCATTTATAGAAAGCACAGTAGCTCTAGAATTATCATCTATATGCCCATTTAACCACGCACTGAATATAGGTTCATTTATAATTCTAAAGGTATTTGTTGCCAAATAAGCTATTAACATTAAACTAAAGTTTCTTGTAAGAGCAAATATCAACATAGACGATATATAAAGTATATTTATGCATAATAATAGTTTTCCATTTTTCCTATTATCCTCATTCTTAAGATTCTTTGCCATAAAATGCATTACTATGAAGCTCAATATCATTCCTAAAATTCCAAAAATTCCAAACCAAGTCACTGAACTAAGGTTTCCAAGTTTAGGAAGTGTAGTATCTTGTAAAAAATGCGCATTAGAAAGTCTATCATAACCTTCACTTGATAATCCATAAAATAAAGTTACTGCAAGTAAAATCATAATTATAGATTTACTTTTTACAAATTTAAGACCAGATTTAAATGTATATACCATCTTTTTGAATGTATTTAAATCCCCAGGAGCAGATGGTTTAAAATTATTTTCTGGCATATATAACCATAAAAATAATGCAAGAATTATAAATAAAACTCCACTAACTATAATAGGAAGCCTTACAGAGAAATTAGCTATTACAGTGCTTAGTACTATTCCAATAAATGCTCCTATCTGCCCTGCTTGTGCTCCCTTTATATAAATTTCATCTAAATCTTTATTCTTCTCTTCTTCCGCAATCCAAGCTTCAAGCGAGCCACTGATAAAAGTAGACCCTAATCCCCATACAATCTGTGCTACAAGTACGAAAATAAAACTAGAAATAGAACCTTCTAAAATAAATCCCACTCCTGTTAAAACTCCCCCAATAACAATAGATAGTTTACGACTATACACATCTGCAACTATACCTGTAGGAATTTCAAATATAAAGCATGCTAATTCCAAAGTAGTTCCAACAAGTATAAGCTGAAGTGGATTTAAATGAACTATTTCAATGTGATACACTATCATAACTGTAGCTACTAACGAAAAACACATTGCTGTAATAGCTGAAAATAATAAATAAGTTTTATATGCTGAAAGTTTATTAACCATTAATCATCACCATCCTAGTATTTCTTAAAAAATTTGTTTGTTTTTCATAATCTTCATATTTAAATATATAAATCATCAAAATAATCTCCTTAAACAAAAAAAGCTGTAAATGAACATAATTCACTTACAGCCTCATAATCATATAACCTAAATACAAACATAAAATATAGAACTTTAATTATATAACTTATGATTAAGCTATTCAAATTAAAATCTTATACCATATCTATATATAGCAAAAATAGACATAAAAATACCGTGTTTAGAACACGGTTTTCCTATCCTGCAAATAAAGATGTAACATGCTCATTATAATACTGATTATTTTTAGAGTACACAAATAAACATGGTAATATCAATATTATCAATAATTGATTCTACCACAAATAAACCTTGAGTTATTCAAGATTTTTCATATACTTTTAAAAATAATCCTTATTCAGTTAATTTAATTAAAAATTACCTCTTTGCGCATATTTACAACACCTTTACATTTATATTTTTTATGCTTATATTTTAGTATAATTATATTATATATAATTATAAAAATTTTTTCAATGCTATAGATTCTGAAAAACAAATTCTAATTTTCTCAAGTAGTGAAAAATGAAGAATCTATAAATAAAATTAAAATACCCAACAAAAATTCAAACTTTAGATTTTTGTAAGTTTCATTGCAAAAATTAAAGCACACCTATCGTCCATTTATATATCCAATTCTATCCAAAACCTCATTTATTTATGGTACGGTTCTCCATTGCTTATTCTAAATGCTCTGTAGATCTGCTCAAGCAGCATAACTCTGAACAATTGATGAGGAAATGTCATCTTGCTGAAGCAAAGACTATAATTAGCTCTCTTTAAGACAGCTTCACTAAGTCCCAAGCTTCCGCCTATAACAAAGCATAGATTGCTATCTCCTTTTACCCCACAGTTATCTATAAACTTTGACAATTCTTCTGATGATATCATCTTTCCCTTTAAATCTAATGTAATGACATACATAGTATCTTTTATTGAATTTAGTATCTTTTGTCCTTCTTTATCCTTTATTATCAATTCATCTTTTTCTGATGCATTATCAGGTGTCTGTTCATCTGCCAGTTCTACTATGTTTAATTTACAATAACGTGAAAGCCTTTTTGAATACTCATCTATTGCTAACTTTAAATACTTTTCTTTAAGCTTTCCTACTGAAATAATCGTTATATTCATATTTAAATTTCATTCTCCTTACGTCATAATAATGTTTTTACTTATATCATTAATATATTTCCTTTTACATCAAATACTATTCTCTGTGGAATCAGAACTATATTTTTCTATAATTATCAACTTATCAATACACTAAAAAAGTCCTACTTCAAAAGTAGGACTCTTTT
>JAEWOJ010000059.1 GCA_023399815.1 Pseudomonadota bacterium
TCTTCGGCAAGGAAACCTTCCTGACCGTGTCCGGCCAGCTCAACGTGGAGGCCTACTGCCTGGCGCTGAGCAAGGTCTACACCTTCGGGCCGACCTTCCGCGCCGAGAATTCCAACACCACCCGCCACCTGGCCGAATTCTGGATGATCGAGCCGGAAATCGCCTTCGCCGACCTGGCCGAGGACGCGCGCCTGGCCGAACAGTTCCTCAAGTACCTGTTCCGCGCGGTGCTGGACGAGCGCGGCGATGACCTGGCATTCCTGGCCGAACGCGTGGACAGGAACGCGATCACCAAGCTGGAAGGCTTCATCAACGCGCCGTTCGAGCAGATCGACTACACCGAGGCGGTGAAGCTGCTGCAGAACTCCGGCAAGAAGTTCGATTTCCCGGTCGAGTGGGGCCTGGACCTGCAGACCGAACACGAGCGCTGGCTGACCGAAGAGCACATCGGGCGCCCGGTGGTGGTGACCAACTACCCCGAGCACATCAAGGCGTTCTACATGCGCCTGAACGATGACGGCAGGACGGTCGCGGCGATGGACGTGCTGGCCCCGGGCATCGGCGAGATCATCGGTGGCAGCCAGCGCGAAGAACGCCTGGACGTGCTGGACGCGCGCATGGCGCAGTTCGGCCTGGACCGCGAGCATTACGGCTGGTACCGCGATTTCCGCCGCTATGGCTCGGTGCCGCATGCCGGCTTCGGCCTCGGCTTCGAGCGCCTGGTGGTATACGTATGCGGGCTGTCCAACATCCGCGATGCCATCGCCTATCCGCGTGCGCCAGGCAGCGCTGAATTCTGATCCCACCCCGATTGCGGAGGCCCTGCACCCATGACCCTGTTCTTCGCGCTTTGTTTCTTCGGCGTGGCGATTGCCGGGTTCAGTGCCTTCGTGATCTTCTGGCCACTGACCCTGGTGCACGTGCGCGACCGCCATCCGGCGCTGGCGCAGCGCTTCGGCAGTGGCGCCTTCCTCAAGCCCGACGCACTGGCCTGGCTGCTGCGGCGCGATTACCGCGCGCAGCCGGACCGCTCGCTGTCCGGGCTGGCGACACCGGCCTGGGTTTCGCTGCTGACCCTGCTGGCGGGAGCGGGCATGGCTGCCCTGCTCTGGCTGGCCTCGCTCTGGTAACCACGCAATGAACGACGACACATCCTTCCGCGACAGCTGGTGGCTGGCCAGCCTGGGCAACACCCTGATCTGGGCGCGCCTGCGCGTGCGTCCGGCAGGCACCGCCGAGGTGCTGGACAGCGACGGCGCGACGCTCAGCTACGACAGCGAAGATACCGCCCGCGCGCAGCTGTTCGACGCCGAGTTCGTGGAGTTCGACGGCCTGGACGAAGAGGACGCGCTGGTACGCGGCTTCTCCCTGCACGAAGTGCAGCCGCCCCACGCCGCCAGCGACGATGCCCTGCGCGGGCGCATGGTGCAGTCGCTGGGCCGCAGCGTCTGAGACCGGCGGATGTTCTCGCCACGGGCATTCACCACCACCGACCTGCACTGGCTGGACCTGCTGCTGGAACGCGATCCCTTCATCACCCTGCTCACGACCGGAGATGATGGACTTCCGCTGCTGACCCGCCTGCCGGTGCTGTACCGGCGCGACGGCAACCGCATCGAGCTGCAGGGACACTGGGCGCGCGGCAATCCGCAGTCGCGTTGCGCCGGCATGGCCCGGGTGCTGGTGGACGGCCCGCACGGCTATGTCTCCGCCAGCTGGTATCCCGACAAGGAAACGGCGGCGCGTGTACCCACTTGGAACTACGCCGCCGCCGAGCTGACCGGCACCCTGCAGACCTTCGATGACACCGCTGCGCTGGCCGCGCTGGTGGCCGCCACCAGCGACCATTTCGAAGCCAGCGTCGGACAGGACTGGCGTTTCCAGGCCGACCGCGATGACCATCGCGACCAGCTGCGTGGAATCATCGGTTTCCGCTTCCTGGCCGACAGTGCGCAGGTCAAGCTCAAGCTCAGCCAGAACCATCCGCCGGCCAATCAGGACGCGGTGATCGCTGCACTGGAACAGCACCCCTCGCCGGCTTCGCATGAACTGGCCAGGTGGATGCGCCTGGCCTGCGTCCGGCCCCTTCTTCCCGTCACGGAAACCCCATCATGAAAGACATCCGCCAACTGCTGCAGAACAACCGCCAGTGGGCCGACCGGATAGAGAAGGAAGATCCGGAATTCTTCCACCAGCTGGCCAAGCAGCAGCATCCGGAGTACCTGTGGATCGGCTGCTCCGATTCGCGCGTGCCGGCCAACCAGATCATCGGCATGGCGCCGGGCGAAGTGTTCGTGCACCGCAACGTCGCCAACGTGGTGGTGCATACCGACCTCAACTGCCTGAGCGTCATCCAGTACGCGGTGGACCAGCTCAAGGTCAAGCACATCCTGATCGTCGGCCACTACGGCTGCGGCGGCGTGCATGCCAGCCTCAACGACGTGCGCGTGGGCCTGGCCGACAACTGGCTGCGCCATGTCGGCGACGTCGCGCAGAAGCATGCGTCCATCCTCGACGCGATCGAAGACCCGGCGCTGCGCCACGCCCGCCTGTGCGAACTGAACGTGATCGAGCAGGTCGCCAACGCCTGCCGCTCGACCATCGTGCAGGACGCCTGGGCGCGCGGACAGAAGCTGATGGTGCACGGCTGGGTCTACAGCCTGAAGGATGGCCGCGTGCGCGAGATGGGCATCGACGTCGGCAGCACCGAGGAACTGCAGCCGGCCTACGAGAAGGCGCTTTCCTTCGTTCCCCGCCACGGCCGCCGCGACTGATCCCGGAGTCGACCATGCTTGCCTCGCCGATCAACCTCCAGGCCTGGATCGAGGAACACCGCCACCTGCTCAGGCCGCCGGTGGGCAACAGGATGATCGACAACGGCGACTTCATCGTGATGGTGGTCGGCGGGCCCAACGCGCGCACCGACTTCCATTACGACGAAGGCCCGGAGTGGTTCTACCAGCTCGAGGGCGAGATGGTGCTCAAGGTGCAGGAGGACGGCACGGTGCGCGACATCCCGATCCGCGCCGGTGAGATCTTCCTGTTGCCGCCGCGGGTGCTGCATTCGCCGCGCCGCCCGCCCGGCGGCGTCGGTCTGGTGGTCGAGCGCAAGCGCCTGCCGCACGAGCTCGACGGCGTGGCCTGGTACTGCGAGCAGTGCAACCACAAGCTGTACGAGGAGTTCTTCCAACTCGGCAACATCGAGACGGACCTGCCCCTGGTGTTCGACCGCTTCTACGCCTCGCTGGAACATCGCACCTGCGATGCGTGCGGCGCGGTGCATCCGCTGCCACCGTCCAAACTGTAGGAACGACGTAAGTCGCGACCGGGCTCCATTGGAGAGCTTTGGTCGCGACTCACGTCGCTCCTACGGTCCGTGCCGCGGGCGGTACACTGCGGTTTCATTCTCGACACCCATGCCGCAATGAACGAACCCCTGTCCCCGGCCCATGCCGACGCGCTCGATGCCGCCGATCCGCTGCACCCGCTGCGCGGCCAGTTCCTGTTCCCGCAGCACGACGGCGCCGACCAGGCCTATTTCGTCGGCAACTCGCTCGGCCTGCAGCCGCGCGGCGCACAGGCAGCGGTGCAGGAAGTGATGGACCTGTGGGCGCGCATCGCTGTCGAAGGCCACTTCACCGGCCCGACTCACTGGATGAACTACCACCGCCTGGTGCGCGATGCGCTGGCGCGCGTGGTCGGCGCGCGGCCGGTCGAGGTGGTGGCGATGAACACCTTGAGCGTGAACCTGCACCTGATGATGGTCAGCTTCTACCGGCCCACGCGCGAGCGCCCGGCGATCCTGATGGAAGCCGGCGCCTTCCCCACCGACCGCCATGCGGTCGAATCGCAGATCCGCTTCCACGGTTTCGACCCGGCCACCGACCTGATCGAAGTGCAGCCGGACGAGGCCAACGGCACGCTGTCGATGGAAGCGATCGAGCGCGCGCTCGCCGAGCACGGCAGGCGCGTGGCGCTGGTGCTGTGGCCCGGCGTGCAGTACCGCTCCGGGCAGGCGTTCGACCTGGATGCGATCGCCCGGCTGGCGCGCGCGCAGGGCGCCAACATCGGCTTCGACCTGGCGCATTCGGTCGGCAACGTGCCGCTGGCGTTGCACGACGTCGCCCCCGATTTCGCGGTGTGGTGCCACTACAAGTACCTCAACAGCGGGCCGGGCGCGGTCGCCGGCTGCTTCGTGCACGAACGCCATGCCCGCGACGCCAGCCTGCCGCGCTTCGCCGGCTGGTGGGGCCACGAGCAGGCCACGCGCTTCCGCATGGCGCCGGAATTCGTGCCCGAGCTCGGCGCCGAAGGCTGGCAGCTGAGCAACCCGCCGGTGCTGGGCCTGGCGCCGCTGCGCGCCTCGCTGGAACTGTTCGACCAGGCCGGCATGGAGGCGCTGCGGCACAAGTCGCTGCAGCTGACCGGCTACCTGGAAACCCTGGTGCACGCGCGCCTGGCCAACGTATTGCAGATCATCACCCCCGCCGAGCCGGAACGGCGCGGTTGCCAGCTGTCGCTGCGCGTGGCCGGCGGCCGCGAACAGGGCCGTTCGCTGTTCGAATACCTGCAATCGGTCGGCGTGCTCGGCGACTGGCGCGAACCGGACGTGATCCGCATTTCCCCGACCCCCATGTACAACCGCTACCGCGACGTGCTGCGCTTCGTCGAAGCGGTGGAAGCCTGGGCCGGCCCCTGATCCAACGGAAGCATTGACTTGAGCGTTTCCCCCACGCGTCACCTGACCCTGATCGGCGCCGGCCTGGCCGGCTCCCTGCTCGCCATCCTGCTCTCGCGCCGCGGCTGGCGCGTCACCGTCTACGAGCGCCGCGGCGACCCGCGCATCGCCGACTACGAAAGCGGCCGCTCGATCAACCTGGCGCTGGCCGAGCGCGGCCGCAACGCGCTGCGCCAGGCCGGCGTGGAGGACGCGGTGATGGCACGCACGGTGATGATGCGCGGGCGCATGGTGCATCCGCGCGGCGGCGGTACGCCGCAGCTGCAGCGCTACGGCCGCGACGACGGCGAGGTGATCTGGTCGGTGCACCGCAAGGACCTCAACGTCACCCTGCTGCAGCTGGCCGAGGACGCCGGCGCGCAGTTCCACTTCCACCACCGCCTGCACACGGTGGATTTCGACGCCGGCCATGCGCGCTTCATCGACGACCGCGACGACAGCCCGCGCGACATCCACTTCGACACGCCGCTGGTCGGCGCCGATGGCGCCGGTTCGGCGCTGCGCGCGGCGATGAACCGCAAGTCGCCGCTTGGCGAGCGCACCGAGTTCCTCGACCATTCCTACAAGGAACTGGAAATCCCACCCGGTGCGGACAGCGGCTTCCAGATCGAGCCCAATGCGCTGCACATCTGGCCGCGCGGCCGCTACATGTGCATCGCCCTGCCCAACGACGAAGGCACCTTCACCGTCACCCTGTTCCTGCCCAACGAGGGCGATCCCAGCTTCGCCACGGTGCGCAGCGGCGCCGAGGCCGAGGCGCTGTTCGCGCGCGAGTTCGCCGATGCGCTGCCGCTGATCCCGCACCTGCGCCGCGACTGGGAACAGCATCCGCCCGGCCTGCTCGGCACGTTGTACCTGGACCGCTGGCACCTCGGCGGCAAGGCGGTGCTGCTGGGCGACGCCGCGCATGCGATGGTGCCGTTCCACGGCCAGGGCATGAACTGCGCGTTCGAGGACTGCATCGCGCTGGCGGAGCTGCTGGAAGCGCACGGCGACACCGCGCAGGCGTTCGCCGCCTTCCAGGCCGAGCGCAAGCCCAACGCCGCGGCGATCCAGCAGATGGCGCTGGACAACTACCTGGAGATGCGCGACCACGTCGCCGATCCGGCCTTCCTGCTGCAACGCGAACTGGAACACGAACTGCAACGGCGCTGGCCCACCCGCTTCGTGCCGCACTACACCATGGTCACCTTCCTGCACACGCCGTATGCCGTGGCGCTGGAACGCACCCGCCTGCAGCAGCGCATCCTCGCCGACGCCACCGCCGGCCACGCCACGCTGGACCACATCGACTGGGCCGCGCTGGAAGCCACCATCCATGCACGGTTGCCGATCCTCGATGGTGCGCATTGACGCAGGCCTTCCTTCCACAGCGCATGGTGGGTAGTGAGAGGTGGGTGCCGACCGTTGGTCGGCACTATCCAGCAGGCCACCGGGAAGCCCATGCCCGACCAACAGTCGGGCACTACCAAGGCAATAGAAGCACGCGATTCATCCCGCCACCATGCGCATAATCCAGCCTCCCCAATCGCCCACCGGCCATGCCTGACACCTTCCTCTTCTACGACCTGGAGACCTTCGGCCAGGACCCGCGCCGCACCCGCATCGCGCAGTTCGCCGCGGTGCGCACCGATGCGCAACTGCGGGTGGTCGAAGAGCCGGTGAGCTTCTTCGTCAAGCCCGCCGACGACCTGCTGCCCTCGCCGATCGCCACGCTGATCACCGGCATCACGCCGCAGCGCGCATTGGCCGAGGGCGTGAGCGAGGCCGAGGCCTTCGCCCGCATCAACGAGCTGATGGCGCGCCCGCAGACCTGCACGCTGGGCTACAACACGCTGCGCTTCGACGACGAGTTCGTCCGCCACGGCCTGTTCCGCAACTTTTTCGACCCCTACGAGCGCGAGTGGCGCGGCGGCAATTCGCGCTGGGACCTGCTCGACATGCTGCGGCTGGTGCACGCGCTGCGCCCGGACGGCATCGCGTGGCCGCAACGCGAGGACGGCGCCACCTCGTTCAAGCTCGAGCACCTGGCCGTGGCCAACGACGTGCGCGAGGGCGATGCGCACGAAGCGCTGTCCGACGTGTACGCCACCATCGGCATGGCGAAGAAGTTCCGGCAGGCGCAGCCGCGCATGTGGGACTACGCGCTGAAACTGCGCGACAAGCGTTTCGTCGCCGGCCTGCTCGACGTGGTGGCGATGCAGCCGGCCCTGCACATCTCGATGCGCTATCCCGCCAGCCGCCTGTGCGCGGCGCCGGTGCTGCCGCTGGCCATGCACCCGCACATCGGCAACCGGGTGATCGTGTTCGACCTGGACAGCGAGCCGCAGGCCCTGCTGGACCTGTCGCCCGAGGAAATCGCGCAGCGCCTGTACATCCGCGCCGCCGACCTGCCCGAGGGCCAGCAGCGCATCCCGCTGAAGGAAGTGCACCTGAACAAGGTGCCGGCGCTGGTGGCCTGGAACCACCTGCGCGCACCCGACTTCGAGCGACTGGGCATCGATCCGGATGCCATGGAAGCGCGCGCCGCGCAGCTGCGCGCGCATGGCCCCGAACTGGCCGAGAAGGTCCGCCGGGTGTTCGCCCGCGAGCGCCCGGCCGAGGGTCCGCCCGACGCCGATGGCGCACTCTACGACGGCTTCCTCGCCGATGGCGACCGCGCGCAGCTGGCGCGCGTGCGCACCTGCCCGCCGGACGCGCTGGCGCAGATGCAGGACCGCTTCCGCGACCCGCGCCTGCCGGAGCTGCTGTTCCGCTACCGCGCGCGCAACCACCCGCAGACGCTGGACGCCGGCGAACGCGCGCGCTGGGACGACTACCGCCGCCAGCGCCTGCTCGAAGCGTCCGGCCTCGGCGAGCAGAACCTGCCCGACTATTTCGCGCAGGTCCTCGCCCTGCGCCAGGAACACCACGACAACCCCGCCTCGCTGGCCCTGCTCGACGCGCTGGACCAGTGGGGCCAGAACCTGCAGCAATCGCTATGAGCCGATATTTCAGCGACGCCAGTTTCAAGTTCCTGCGTGGCCTCGCCCGCCACAACGAGAAACCGTGGTTCGCCGCGCACAAGCACGACTACGAGGAGCACGTGCGGCAGCCGTTCCTGCGCCTGATCGCCGACCTGCAGCCGGATCTCGCGCAGGTCAGCGCGCATTTCCGCGCCGATCCGCGCACCGTCGGCGGATCGCTGTTCCGCATCTACCGCGATTCGCGCTTCTCCAACGACAAGACCCCGTACAAGACCTGGCAGGGCGCGCGCCTGTTCCATGAGCGCCGCAAGCAGGTGCCGGCGCCGTCGTACTACATCCACCTGGCGCCGGGCGAGAGCTTCGTCGGTGCCGGCATCTGGCATCCGGAACCGGACACGCAGCGCCGCATCCGCCAGTTCATCTTCGACAACCCCGGCAGCTGGAACGCCGCCGCGCATGCCCCGGCCACGCGCCGGCGCTACGAATTCGAGACCAGCGAGAAACTGGTGCGCCCGCCGCGCGGCTTCCCCACCGACTTCGCGTTCATCGACGACCTCAAGCACCGCAACTGGGTGCTGTGGCGCTCGCTGGACGACGCCACCATGACCGGCCCGCGCCTGCGCCAGACCCTCGCCGCCGACCTCGCCGCGCTGGGTCCCTTCGTCGATTACCTGTGCGCGGCGCTGGACCTGGAGTTCTGAGCCTCGGGGATTCACGCCGGCCCGGCGGATTTGCGGCACCCTAGCCCACAGCCGCCCACCGGAGCCGCACGCATGGCCGCCATCCACCACCAGATCTGGATCGATGCGCCGCTGTCCACCGTCCACACCGGCCTGGCGACGGCAGAAGGTCTTGGACGCTGGTGGGTCCCCCACGCCAGCGTCGTGATCGACGGCGACACCGTACTCAGCCACAACCCCGGGCCGGCGCACGGCGTGGTGGCGATGAAGGTGCTGGACGCGCCCGGGCACTGCGTGCGCTGGGAAGTGATCAGCCGGCACCCGGCGCAGAGCCCGGCCTCGGCCTGGACCGGCACCGAGATCCGCTTCGACCTGTCGCGCCGCGCCAGCCCCGGCGCCTGGCGCGGCCTGCCGCACGAAGGCGAGCCGATGACGGTGGTGGAATTCCACCATCTGGGCTGGAGCCCGGACAACGAATTCCTCGGCTTCTGCAGCCAGGCCTGGGCCGAGACGCTGGTGATGCTGCGGCGCTGGGCCGAATCGCACCCCGACCTGCCGGCGTGAACCGCGGGACATGCCGATGAGGAAATGGCTGCCCGCGACCATCGCCGCGTTGCTGGCGCTGCTCGTCGGCTACGTGGCCGCCGGCCCTTGGCTGGCTATCCACGGCATCGGCAAGGCGATCGAGCAGCGCGATGCGGCGCGCCTTTCGCGCCATGTCGATTTCCCCGCGCTGCGGGTCAATCTCAAGGCGCGGCTCGACGACCAGCTGGTGCGGCGTGCCGGCAGCGACATGCAATCCAGCCTGTTCGGCGCCGTGGCGCTGGGCGTGGCCGGCCGCGTGACCGGCGCCGCCGTGGACCTGATGGTCACGCCCGCCGGCATTGCCGCCCTGCTGCAGGGCCATGGCGTGTGGAAGCGCGCCACCGGCGACACCGCCGATGGCGACACCTGGGGACCGCCCGCGCCCGCGCGGCCGCTGCGGGGTGCGCATGGACGTTACGAGTCGCTGTCGCGCTTCACCGCCACCCGGAAACTCGACGGCGGCGGCGAGGTGGTCTTCGTGCTGACCCGGCAGGGACTGCGCTGGCGCCTGACCGACATCGCGCTGCCGCTGGACGCCCCGGATTGAGCCCGGCGCCGCGCCAGGCGCTCCATCGGCATGGCCCGGTGCTTCGGCCAGATTATTCCCCGGACCCTGTCGAGCCCGGCCGCCGTCATCCGTCGTAACCCATGCACCGACCGCAGGGAGAAGACATGCGAACGCTCAAGATCATCGAACACATCTCGCTGGACGGCGTGATCCAGCACTCCGACGACAACGGCGATTTCCCCTGGAGCGACTGGACCGTGTCCTATCGGACGCCCGCCGGTCGCGAGGAGATCATCGCGGCGCATGGCAGCAACTTCGACCTGCTGCTTGGCCGCCGCACCTACGACCTCTGGTCCGGCTTCTGGCCGAAGGCACCCGGCAGCCCGCTGGCCGACAGCCTCAACGCGGCGACCAAATACGTCGCCAGCCATCGGCCGCAAAGCCTCGGCTGGGGCCCCGCCGAAGGCATCGGGCCGGACCTCGTCGAGGATGTCCGCCGCATCAAGTCGCAGGGAGAACGCAGCCTGGTCCTCTCCGGCAGCTCCACGCTGACGTCGCCACTGCTCGAACACGGGCTCGCCGACGAAGTCCTGCTGGTGGTCTACCCGGTCCTGCTCGGCACCGGGAAACGCTTCTTCGCGGAAGGAACCCCGCCATGCGTCTTCGAGCTTGCCGGCTCGAAAGCCCTGCCGTCGGGCATCGTCCTCAACCACTATCGGGTCGTCGGGCCGTTGAAAGCCGCCAAACGCGGCGCCAATGGATAAGGCACGCTCCGGACACGGCCATCGGGGTCGAACGGCGCCCTCAGTCCGTGCCGGCTGCAGGCGCGATCGATGCAATAAATAGATGCGTGAAACCGCCATCTTCCGCAAGGTGCTAGCATGCCCATGCAGGCGACGCCTGCCACGCGCGCTCCGCGCAGCCGCCAAGGCAGTTGCCCGCTCCGCTCCCTTTCCTGCGTCATCCGATCCGGTGCATCCGGACGGCCGCTCAACGGGGGCATCCTGTGTCCGGATATTCCACTTGCGACAAACCGGCACCGCGCCAGCGGTACCGGCTCGACATCGGCTTCGGCGGGCATCCACCGGCCCAGCCACGTTTCGCCCACCAGCAGGCGCCGCAGGCGTTCGCCACGCAGTGCAACCTGCACGGAGGCACGCGTTGAACCCGTCCACACGCCAGACGCCCGCCGCTGTCCACTGCACTTCCTGCGATGCGGTGTGCTGCCGCCTGACGGTGGTACTGGGTAGCGAAGACGACGTGCCTGCGCACTTGACCACCCGGCTCCACGGCCTGCGGGTCATGGCCCGCGATCCGGAGGGTTGGTGCGTAGCCCTGGACGGGCAGAGGATGAACTGCCGGATCTATGCAAGCCGGCCGGCCATATGCAGATCCTTTGTCATGGGCGGTCCCTATTGCAGAGCCGTCCGCGACGAATACGCGCATCCAGGAAGCCGCACCATCGAATCGACACTGGCATGAGGAAAACAGATGAGCTCCATCCGCAAGTCCAGCATTGCCACACCGAAAAGAACGGGCCCGGCCTTCGCCAGCCCACCCCAGCACCACGGCCCACTGACTGGTGAGCGCATCGCCGAGGACCTGATCGCGTTCGGCAAGGCGGGAGGAAAGATAGAAATACTCGGCAACACCCCGTTACGTGGCAAGGCCCAAACCGCCAAACCCACACCGGCCGATCCAGGTGACAAGGCGGGGCAGGCAACCACCGCCGCTCCCCCAGGAAAAGCCTGATCCTTCCCTCCCCCAACGGACGACAATCTTGGTCAAGATCAACTATTCATTCGAGAAGCGCCAACGCGAGTTGGCCAAGAAGAAGCAGAAAGAAGAGAAACTCGCCAGGAAGCGCGCCGACCACGGCACATCGCCAGCCGATGCCGCCGACCGGCCAACATCCACCTCGTGATGCCATCAGGACGCCCATGCACCGCGTGCGTGGGCGTCGCCATCGGCGCTTCAACGCGGAGCTGACGCGCAATGCGTGATCGCGTCGCGCGGATTCTTCCTCCGCGTCAGGTGGGAATGGGCATGATGCTGCCGGTCATGCGGCGGAATTCGCCATGCCGGCCGGACCGAAAGTCAGATGCGGCGCACATGATCCCACCGGCATGGCGATCCGACCGGGCAATACGCAGCCCTCCCGCCGTCTTCGTGGTTGCACGCGGCGCTCCGGCCCAAAGAAAAAGCCCGGCGTAGAGCCGGGCTTTCTCGTCAAGCAATCGCAGGATGGATCAGACCACGCGGACCTGGTCGGCCTGCATGCCCTTCTGGCCCTTCACCGCCACGTAGGTGACCTTCTGGCCTTCCTGCAGCGACTTGAAGCCGGACGACTCGATCGAGCGGAAGTGGACGAACAGGTCTTCGCCACCGCCATCCTGGGTGATGAAGCCAAAACCCTTGGCGTCGTTGAACCACTTCACGGTACCGGTCTGGGACTGGGACATTTCAATACTCCTTGTTACGGATGAAGCCGCATTCGCGGCAGGGACGCTGATTTCAAGGAGAATTGAGAAGCGGGTGCAACAGTGCAGACAAGGCGTCTACAGCATCGGGCCACGATTCAAGGTGACCCTTGTCATTCAGCCCGGCCACCGTAGAGGCTTTCCGCACACAAAGCAAATGCAGGCGGGGTTGCGGTTCAGCCTGGACGCACTGGATGCCGGCGCAACCGCGCCATCCGCACGCGTGAGCGGCACCCTCCCATCGATCCGATTGCGCGGCGTGGCCGACTTCAACGTGACATCGCGCGCGCCCATGCGCTGGACAAGCGGCGGAAGCCGGCGCGCAGTTGCCCGCGCGCGCGCCAGGGCAGCGCGGCGAGCGCGGCATCGACCGGCCCCGGCTGCGGCGCGCCGTTCCAGGCAATCGCCACCTTGTTGCTCATGTCCGGCTCGTCCAGTTTCAGCACGCGGCCGTCGAAGCTGCGGCGCAGCCGCGCCAGGTGGGTGCGGGTGTCGGTGTCGTAGAGGTTGCTGGCCATCACGCCGTCGGCGCTCAGCGCGGCGCGGCAATCGTCGTAGAACGCCTGCGTGGACAGCGCCGCGGGAATGCCCTGCGCGTCGTAGGCGTCGAGCAGCAGCAGGTCGAAGCAGTCACGATGGCGACGCAGCCAGCGTGCGCCATCGGCGCATTCGACCTGCAGCCGCGCGCCGTCCGCCGGGATGCGGAATTCGTCGCGCAGCGCGATCACGTCAGGATCGTTCTCCGCCACGTCGATGCGCGCCTGCGGCAGGTGGCGATGGCAGAACTTGGTCTGGGCGCCACCGCCGAGCCCGATGATGCCGATGCGACGCGGCCCGGGATGCAGCCACAACGCCGCGAGCATGGTGCGGGTGTAGCCCACGTGCAGCCGCTGCGGGAACCAGCGCGACATGCGCGTCTGGGTGACGTCGCCATGGAACTGCAGTTCCACATGCCGCCAAGTGCGGCGGACGTGGGCGCCGCCGCTCATTCCGCGCGGTCGGCGTTGGCGATGCCGTGCGGCACGTGCCCGGCGGCGACGCTGTGGTGCTGGCGGGCGCTGTCGATGTTGTGCTGGGAATCGTCGAAGAAGATGTCCGCGCCGAACGCTTCCAGGAACGGTCCCTTGTGGCGCCCGCCGAGGAACAGCGCTTCGTCCAGGCGCACACCCCATTCGCGCAGGGTACGGATCACCCGTTCGTGCGCCGGCGCCGAACGCGCGGTGACCAGCGCGGTGCGGATCGGCGCTTCCTCGCCGACCGGGAACGCCGCCTGCAGGCCATGCAGCGCCGACAGGAAATTGCGGAACGGCCCGCCGCTGAGCGGCGCATGCGCGTTCTCGCGCTCGTGGCGGCCGAAGGCCTCCACGCCCTGCTCGCGCGAGATGCGTTCGCCCTCGTCGCCGAAGATCACCGCATCGCCATCGAACGCGATGCGGAGCTGCGCGGACGGGCGGCCGGTATCGGTGGCCGCCGCCGCGGCGGATACCTCGCCGGCGCCGCGCGGCAGGATGGTGGCCGCGGCGATGCCGTGCACCAGCGCGCGCCGCACCGATTCGGGGTTGGCCGAGAGGAACAGGTCGGTGCCGAACGGCTTGACGTAGGGCCAGGTCGGCTCGCCGGCGGTGAAAGTCGCGCGCACGATGCCCAGGCCGTAGTGCTGGATGGAATTGAAGATGCGCAGCCCGGTATCGGCCGAATTGCGCGAGAGCAGGATCACCTCCACCCGCGGCGTTTCCGCCGGCGCCCCGTCGTTCAGCGCCAGCAGCTTGCGCACCACCGGAAAAGCCACGCCGGGCTTGAGGATGTCGTCCTCGTGTTCGCGCTGGTAGGCGGCATAGGCTTCCACGCCTTCCAGCTCGAACAGCGCATGGCCGTCCTCGAGGTCGAACAAGGCGCGCGAGGTCACCGCGACGGTGAGCAGCCGGGGGGAGTTGTCACCCATGGGAAGGAGCCTGAGGGGAAGCCGGAGTGTGGTTGGAAGTCTAACCGGAAGCGGGGAATGCCTCCCCCCTCCTCTTTGGAGGGGGAAGCGTGCGTGGCTTGCGGGCCATCGGCTCGCGCATGCCTGAATGCCCTGCGCGCTGCGCCAGACCGGGGCGCGGAGCGAAGTGTCATGGAGGAGCGAATGAGTGGTCGGGCAACGTCTCGTGCGACCCGATATCGCGGGAGCTTCGCTCCCTGCCCTCACCCCAACCCCTGCTCCGCGCCCCGGCCCACGCCAGCGGCGTGGGCGCTCCACCGCACGCGCCAGTGGCGCGCAAGCCGTGCGGCCTCGCCCCGAAGGGAGAGGGGCTTCATCTGCGTGCAGGCATACTTTGGGAAGGCCTTGGCGCATACCGGGGCGCGCTCCTGCGGATTCCGGTTCTTTCTGCACCCTCCCCACTCTTGCGTTCAGAACATGAACTGTTCGCTGAGGATGCGCTCTTCCAGGTTGTGTTCGGGGTCGAACAGCAGGGTCACCTGGCGTTCGCGCGATTCGCGGATGGTCACTTCCACCACGTCGCGGGTCTCGTGCGAATCGGCGGTGACGCTGACCGGCCGCTTGTACGGGTCGAGCACGCGGAAGCGCACTTCCGTCTCGGCCTTGAGGATGGCGCCGCGCCAGCGGCGCGGCCGGTACGGCGCCAGCGGCGTCAGCGCGATGGTGTTCGAGCCCAGCGGCAGGATCGGCCCGTGCGCCGAGTAGTTGTAGGCGGTGCTGCCGGCCGGGGTGGAGACCAGCACGCCGTCGCAGATCAGTTCCTCGACGCGCTGCTGGCCATTGAGGTCGATGCCGATGTGCGCCGCCTGCCGCGTCTGCCGCAGCATCGACACGTCGTTGTAGGCCAGCGAGCCGACCGTGGTGCCCGATTCGGTACGCGCGATCATCTCCAGCGGCCGCAGGTGCGCCGGCTCGGCCTGCACCAGCCGCTGCAGCAGGTCGTCGTCGCGATGGTGGTTCATCAGGAAACCGACGGTGCCGAGCTTCATGCCGAACACCGGCCTGCCCATGCCGCCGAAGCGGTGCAGCGTCTGCAGCATGAAACCGTCGCCACCCAGCGGACACAGCACGTCGGCAGCCTCCGGCGCGTGGTCGCCATAGCGCGCAGCCAGCCGCTCGCGGGCCTGCTGCGCGGCTTCGGTGCTGCTGGCGAGAAAGGCGATGCGGGGGGAATCGCTCATCGACGGGTCCGGTTGGCGTGACGGCTGCCAGAGCATAACCGTGGTGCCGGGAATTTACCGCCGATCCGGCGCCATGCTGGAAACAAAAATGCAGGAGCGACGCAAGTCGCGACAGGGGCTTCATCGAGGAAGCCCGGTCGCGACTTGCGTCGCTCCTACAGTCGCTCCTGCATTGGTCATCGGGGTTGGGGCGTTTCCCTCACCCCAACCCCTCTCCCGGAGGGAGAGGGGCCATGAAAACCCGGCATCTGCCATCACTCTGGAGCAGAGCCCCCTTTGTCAAGGGGGCGCGGCGACAGCCGCGGGGACAGGCAAGCCCGAGAGGGGTGCCGAAAGCCTGCGTCGCAGGCTTTCGGGTCGGGCCCGTTTAACCCGCCCCACCACCGGGTCACACCCCCTGCGCCCCCACCTGGCCCAGGCGCAGCAC
>JAEWOJ010000208.1 GCA_023399815.1 Pseudomonadota bacterium
ACACCTACATGCTCTATGCCATGGGCCACCTGGACGAAACCGTGGCGCTGGTCGAACAGGTGCGCGCGGTGGAACCCAGAGCGCTGTTCCTCTCCCGCGACCTGCAGTACGACTACACCGCGGCGCGGCGCCCCCGGGACGCGGAGGTCGAATACCGGCGCGGCCAGGAACTGGAAGGAAGCCAGCGGGAGCCGGACTACGTCGCCTTCATCCGCCAGCTGGCAGGCAAGCGCCCCGGTGGGCTGGAGGAATTGCGCGCACTGCATCGCCGGCTGCTGCAGCAGGATCCGGGCACGGTCTTCGGCGCGCCGTTCTTCCGCGACCTGGGTGCCGTGCTGCACGACCGCGCGGCGATGCTGGCGCTCGTGCGCAGGGCGCTCGCGGACGAGGCCTATGGCGGCGGCGCCAGGGCCGCGTACGTATGGACCAACGTCGCCGATGCGCTGGGCGACGCCGACCTGGCCGTGGCGGCGATGCGGCGCGACCTGGAAGGCCAGCCGGGCTTCGAGACCGGCACGATGGCGCAGCGGCCCTATGTCGCCCTGTGGAACTCGCCGTATTCCGCTGCGCGCGCACACCCGGACTTCAAGCGGCTGCTGGTCGAAACCGGTGTCGCCGCCTACTGGCGGCAGACCGGCCGTTGGGGCGATGGCTGCAGGGCGACAGGTGCGGACGACTTCCAGTGCCAATGACGCGGCGAAGGAAATCCGCGCGGATCAGCCGCGTCCGGTGTCATCCGCCAGCCTGCGCGCCCTCGTCCCAGCCGAGCAGCGCGAATGCCTTGCGGAATTCCGCATCCAGCGGCGCTTCCACCGCGATGCGGCGCCCGTCCTGCGGATGCGGGAATGCCAACCGCTGCGCGTGCAGCAGCATGCGGTGCACGCCGTGCATGCGGAAGGTGCGGTTGTGGCGGCCATCGCCGTGGCTGGTGTCGCCGACCAGGTGGTGGAACATGTGCTTGAGGTGCCGGCGGATCTGGCGGAAGCGGCCGGTCTGCGGCTGGCAGCGCAGCAGCGCGTAGCGCGAGGTCGGGAAACCGTTCGACGGCACCGGCAACTCGCCAGTCAGCAATTGCTGGAAATGGGTGATGGCCTGTTTCTTGACCGGCTTGCCGGGACCGCCGTCGAGGTCGTGGTCGACGGTGAACGCTTCTTCCGCCGGCCAGCCACGGCATACGGCGAGGTAGTCCTTTTCGACGTCGCCGCCCATCAGGGTCTTGCCCAGCGCACTGGCGGTGTCGCGGTCGAAGGCCAGCAGCAGGCAGCCGCTGGTGGCGCGGTCCAGCCGGTGGACGAGGAAGATCGGCCGGCCCAGCTGTTCGCGCAGGCGGTCGGCCAGGAAGTCGTCCTCGCCGCGCGCCAGCTTGCTGTCGTGGACCATCAACCCGGCCGGCTTGTTCACCACGGCCAGCCACTGATCCTCGTACAGCAGCGGCAAGGGCTCGAAAGCGACATCCGGCACCGCGGCCTCGGCCACCTCGCTCATCGCCGCAGCCATGCCGAAGCCAGCGCCAGCGCGCCCACGCCGCCGCTGATCCACGACCACACCGGCACGGCGGCCAGCTGCGGGCCGCCGGCGTGCAGGCCGTGCAGCAGCGCCGCCACCACCAGCAGCCCGGCGCCGGCCACCGCGGTGACCACGCGCCGCTGCATGCGCTGCAGCGTCTGCTCGAGGTTGACGATGTCCTGCGAGCGCATCGACAGCTCGTGCTGGCCTTCCACCTGCTGGCGCAGCCAGGCGTGCACCAGCACCGGCATGTCCGGGGTGCGGGTCATGATTTCCGGCAGCCGGCGGCGCAGTTCCCGGAGCGCGCGGCGCGGGCTGTAGCGCTCGCGCAGGATGCGTTCGAGCACCGGCTTGGCCACGGCCCAGATATCCAGCTGCGGATCGAGCTGGCGGCCGACGCCCTCGATGTTCAGCAGGGTCTTCTGCAGCAGGATCAGCTGCGGCTGCAGGGTCAGCTGGTAGCGCTGCGCGGTGCGGAACAGCTTGAGCAGCACCTCGGCCAGCGAGATCTGCGACAGCGGCCGGGTGAAGTACGGCTCGCACACCGCGCGCACGGCCGCTTCCAGTTCGTCGATGCGCACGCTGGCCGGCATCCACTGCGCCTGCAGGTGCAGTTCGGCGATGCGGCGGTAGTCGCGGTTGAAGATGGCCATGAAGTTCTCGGCCAGGTAGTACTGGTCCTCTTCCGAGAGCTGGCCCATGATGCCGAAGTCCAGCGCGATGAAGCGCGGGTTGTCGCGCCGCGCCGGATCGGTATCGACCCAGATGTTGCCGGCGTGCGCGTCGGCGTGGAAGAAGTTGTCGCGGAACACCTGCGTGTAGAACACGCGCACGCCCTTGGCGGCCAGCGCCTTGCGGTCGATGCCGGCGGCGTCCAGCGCGGCGATGTCGTCCGACGGGATGCCCCACACCCGCTCCAGGGTCAGCGCGCGCTCGGCGGTGTGGGTCCAGATCACCTCGGGCACGTAGAGGTCGTCGGAGCCTTCCCAGAAGCGGCGCAGCACGCTGGCGTTGGCGCCCTCGCGCTGCAGGTCCAGTTCGGCGGCCAGGGTGGTCTCGATCTCGGCCACGACCTCGCGCGGGCGGATCCTGTCCGCGCGCGGATGGGTACGCTCGACCAGCGCGGCCAGCGACCTGAGCAGGGCGATGTCGGCGTCGATCTGCCGCTCGATGCCCGGGCGCAGCACCTTGACCACCACCTGGCGGCCATCGGGCAGCGTCGCCGCATGCACCTGCGCGATCGAGGCCGAGGCCAGCGGCGTGGTGTCGAAGCTGGCGAACGCCTCGGCGACCGGCCGGCCCAGCGCCTGCTCGACGATCTGCCGCGCCTGCCCGCCGTCGAACGGCATGACCCGGTCCTGCAGCAGGGTCAGCTCGACCGCCACGTCCGGCGGCACCAGGTCGCGGCGGGTGGACAGGATCTGCCCGAACTTGACGAAGATCGGCCCCAGCTCCTGCAACGCCAGGCGCAGGCGCGCGCCGCGCGGCAGCGAGGCGACATCGCCGCGGGCGCGCGGCACGAACGGCTTGGCCAGGCGCAGCCAGCGCTCGGCCGGCGTGCCGTCGAACAGGTCGTCGAGCCGGTAGCGCAGCATCACCCGGCCGATGCGGCTGGCGCGGAACATCGCGCGGGTCGCCTTCATGCCTTGCCTCCGCTGCGCAGGCGCGCCACGCGCACGGCCAGTCGCTCGACGTCGTCGCGGATCGCATCCACGTCGTCGTGGAAGGCGTCAAGCTCGGCGCGCGGCACCACGTCGCGCGATTCCTCGGTCACGTATTCGGCGGCGGTCTGCGCCAGGTCGGTGGCGCTGCGGCGTGCCTGCGCCAGCGCCGCGCGCAGGGTCTGCGCGACCTGCACGCCCAGCACCTCGCCAAACACCGCCACGAACGGCTGCTGCCAGTCCGGGTCGAAGCGCGAGGCCAGCTGCTGCAGGCGTCGCGCCAGTTCGGCATCGCCGGACACCTTCACCCGTCCGGCCGGCGGCGCGCCCGGACTGCGGCGCGCGTTGGCCAGGAACGGCAGCTGCGCCAGCACGCCGCCCAGCGTGCTGCGCACGGCCAGGTCCGGCTCCTGCGACGCATCCACGGGACCGACCGTCAGGCGTTGCCCGTCGACCCCGATCTGCATTGCCAGCGATGGCGATTCCAGGGTCAGGGCGATGCGCTGGCCGGCCAGCGGCACCAGCGCGGCACGGGTATCGGGATCCAGCGCCAGCGCGCGGTTCAACGCCGTTTCCAGCGCGCGGCCGGCCAGCGGCTTGATGAACTTGAAGGGGGAGGCAGACATGCGCCGCATTCTACCGAAGCGGGGATGCGGGAAAGGGGAGTGGTCGAAAGCGCGGCGGCTGCTCGCTCCCTGTGGGAAGGGGTGCTTTTGGTCTGCGCGAAAGCCCAAGGCACCCCTCCCCAGCCCTCCCCTTGGCCTACGGCCAAAGGGAGGGAGCTGCTTCAAGGGAGGGAGCTGCTTCCCGGCATTCCCTGTTCCCCATTCCCCACTTTCCCCCCATGCTATGCACCTCGCATCAGTGCAATCGGCAGGAGCATCAGGCAATGGGCAAGACCCGGGTCGGCATCATCTTCGGCGGTCGTTCGGCCGAGCACGAGGTCTCGCTGCAGTCGGCGAAGAACATCCTCGACGCGCTGGACAAGGAGCGCTTCGACGTCAGCCTGATCGGCATCGACAAGCAGGGCCACTGGCACCTGAGCGATCCGCAGCAGTTCCTGCTCAACCCCGGCGACCCGGCGAAGATCGCGCTGAACCGCTCCGGCAACGCGCTGGCGGTGCTGCCCGGCCGCGAGCAGGCGCAGCTGGTGCCCAGCGACCCGGCCACGGCGCTGGCGCAGATCGACGTGGTGTTCCCGATCGTGCACGGCACGCTGGGCGAGGACGGCTCGCTGCAGGGCCTGCTGCGCATGGCCAACCTGCCCTTCGTCGGCTCCGGCGTGCTCGGCTCGGCGGTGGCGATGGACAAGGACGTGGCCAAGCGCCTGCTGCGCGACGCCGGCCTGCCGGTGGCGCCGTGCGTCTGCTTCAACCGTACCACCGCGGCCACGGCCGACTACGACGCGCTGGTCGCGCAGCTGGGCACACCGCTGTTCGTCAAGCCGGCCAACCAGGGCTCGTCGGTGGGCGTGAGCAAGGTGCGCGACGCCGACGAGTTCCGCGAGGCGATGGCGCTGGCGCTGTCCTTCGACCACAAGGTGCTGGTGGAATCGGCTATTGCCGGGCGCGAGATCGAATGCGCGGTGCTGGGCAACGACCACCCCGAGGCCAGCGTCTGCGGCGAGGTGGTGGTGCACGACGATTTCTACGCCTACGATACCAAGTACATCAGCGCCAATGGCGCCGAGACGGTGATCCCGGCCGACATCACGGCCGAGGCACAGGAGCGCATCCGCGCCATCGCCATCCGCGCCTACCAGGCGCTGGACTGCGCCGGCATGGCGCGCGTGGACGTGTTCCTGACCCCGTCCGGCGAGGTCGTCATCAACGAGATCAACACCCTGCCCGGTTTCACCCGCATCAGCATGTATCCCAAGCTGTGGGGCGCCAGCGGCCTGGACTACACCGCGCTGATCACCCGCCTGATCGAACTGGCGCTGGAGCGTCACGCCGCCGACAAGGCGCTGCGCAGTTCGATCACGTCGGGGTGAGCCTTCGACAAGTCCCTCTCCCTTCGGGGCGAGAGGGACAGTTTGCGAACCACGGGTTCGCTGTTCCTCGAACGCTCCTGCGCCAGCGCAAGGACCGGGGCGCGGAGCGGAGGTTGGGGTGTGGGGCAATGGAGTGGCGACAGTCCGGTCGTCGCTGGCTCCATTCGCCCCTTATCCGCCCCTGCGGGGCACCTGCATTCGGCACCTCTCTGTGCCTCGCCCTTCGGGCGGCTTCGCCGTGCAGCCCGGCAATCCTGCCGGACTGTCTCCCGATGGGAGAAGGTGGCATCACAGGAAAGCGATCAGGTCTTCCTGCGGAACAGCGAGATCACCGCCAGGATCAGGAACACGACGAACAGGATCCAGGCGATGTTGCTGGCCGCGCCGGCGATGCCGGAAAAGCCCAGCAGCGCGGCGATGATGGCGATGACGAAGAAGACGACGGCGTAATGGAGCATTGGCGATCTCCCGTGTGTGTGAGAAGTCGGGCCCCATCCTCGGCAAACGGCGGTGGCGACACGGTGATGGAGGCGTGATCGCCGGATGATGGGACCGGGCTCGCCTCAGCCCGCCGCCTGGACGCTGGCGCGCAGCCGGCGCAGGCCCTCGTCGATCGACACTTTCGGCACGTAGCCGAAATCGCGCCTGGCCGGTTCCATCGAGTACCAGTGCGGCGTGCACAGCTGCTCGGCAAGGAAGCGCGTCATCGGCGGTTCGCCGCGCAGGCGCAGCAGCGGCCACGCCTTCTCGCAGACCGCGCCGATGCGGTAGGCGGCCTTGAACGAAATCGACTTCTCCACCGGCGGCGCGCCCATCGCCGCGAGCAGCCTGTTGAGCAGCTCGCGCATCGGCAACGGCTCGCCGTTGGAGATGAAGTAGGCCTTGCCGGCGCAGGCCGCGCCCGCGACCAGATGGTCGAAGGCATCGAAATGCGCCTGCGCGGCGTTGTCGATGTAGGTGGTGTCCACCCTGTTCAGGCCATCGCCGACGAAGCGCAGGCGCCCGGCACGGGCGCGTTCGGCCAGGCGCGGTACCAGCTGGTTGTCGCCCGGCCCCCAGATCAGCCGCGGGCGCAGCGCCACCGTCGCCAGCTCCGGACCGTTGGCGGCCAGCACTTCCTGTTCGGCGATGGCCTTGGTAGCGGCATACGGCGCCTGGAAGTCCTCGCCGTAGGGCACGTCGTCCGCACCCAGCCCTTCCACCGGATGGGTGGCGCGGTGGGTCACGCTGGGCGTGGAGGTGTACACCAGCCGGCCGACGCCATGCGCGCGGCAGGCGTCCAGCACGTTGCGGGTGCCCACCACGTTGGCCTGGAAATAGCTGTCGTAGCTGCCCCAGGCACCGGCCTTGGCGGCGTTGTGGAATACCGCATCGACGCCCGCGGCGGCATGGCGCACGGCGCTGGCATCGGCCAGGTCGCCACGGATCTGGCCGACGCCCAGCGCGGCCAGCGCCGGGTAATGGCCACGGTTGAAACTGAGCACCTCATGCCCGCGCTCGACCAGTCCGCGGCACAGCGCCTGCCCGAGGAAACCACCGCCGCCGGTTACAAGAATCTTCATTCGTCGTCGTTGTCCTGCTGTCTTGAAGCTCCCCCTTCCCTGCCCTTCCCTGTGCCGCGTACGGGGGAGGAAATGCGCCCCTTAATCTTTCGCCGCAGGCGAAGGGGAGAGTTGGGGAGGGGTGCCGTTGCCCTGCTCGATCGCACGCAGGATATCTTCCAGCACCGCCGCCGTCCTCACCAGCACGTCATCGTTCCAGTAGCGCAGCACCCGGTAGCCCTGCCGCTCCAGCAGGGCGGTACGCACCTGGTCGTATCCGCTGTTGCGCAGGTGCTGTCCACCATCCAGTTCGATCACCAGCTTCAAGCCTGGGCAGGCGAAATCCGCCACGTAGCCGGCCATCGGCATCTGCCGGCGGAAACGATGACCGCCGAAATGGCGATTGCGCAGATACCGCCACAGATGGCGCTCGGCATCGGTGGCGTTGTTGCGCAACTGCCGGGCGCGAAGGCGAAGCTCGTCCATGATTGCCTTTCCGTTGGGGAAGCAGGAGCGAAAGCTAACCCCTCCCCGACCCTCCCCTTCGCGTGCGGCGAAAGGGAGGGAGCAAATCCGACAACGCAAGGCAGACTGCTCCTACCCCCTCCCTTGCGCGCAGCGCAGGGGAGGGCTGGGGAGGGGTGCTTTGCTTTTTCCCCTAGACCAAATCCGCCGCCCAGACCGCCAGCTTCTCGCGGCCGATCTTGGCGTTGTGGCGGATGTCCACCGGGAACGCCGGATGGCGCAGGTAATGGCCGATGCCGACCAGGTGCGGATGCCGCGCGGCCAGCGCGCGCAGCTGCGGTTCCACTACCGCCGCGTCGGCACCGGGCAGCAGTTCGTAGCACAGCACCGGCAACTGGCGGCCCGGTTCGCCCACGCCCACCAGCGCGGTGCGGCGCACCCCCGACACGGTGTTGAACACCGGCTCGGCCTGTTCGGTGTAGAGCGGTCCGGCGGCGGTTTCCACGCGCTGGGTCTTGCGCCCGCAGAACCACAGCCGGCCCTGTTCGTCGAACCAGCCGACGTCGCCCATGCGGTGCACGATGCGCTCGCCGCCATCGGCCAGCACTTCGCGGATCTTCGCCGCGGCGGTGGCCTGCGGGCGGTTGTAGTAGCTGTCGGTGGCGGTCGGGCCGGCGACGGTGATCTCGCCGACTTCGCCCAGCGGCAGTTCGCGCACACTGCCCCAGTCCGGGATCGGCGCGTCGTCGATGGCGATGATGCGCACCACGTTCGGCGCGACCACGCGGCCGACGCAGGTGCCGGCGCCGGCTTCGGTGGCCTCGCGGGTCGATTGCAGCTCGCGGCCTTCGATCACCGCCACCGGCAGGCATTCGGTGGCGCCGTAGGGCGTCCAGAACTGCGCATGCTCGGGCAGCAGTTCGCGCATCTTCGCCACCACCTGCGGCGGCACCGGCGCGCCGGCCGAGGTCGCGCGCGTCACCGTCGGCAGCGGCTGGCCATGCTCGGCCAGCACCCGCATCAGCGCCGGCGAGCCGAACAGCTGGGTCACGCCGAAGCGGTCGATGGCGTCGTGCAGCCTGCGCGGATCGGCGCTGCCCGGCCGGGTCGGGTCCATGTCCGGGATCACGCTGGTCAGGCCCAGCGCTGGATCGAACAGCGCGAATGGTGGGAAGGTCGGCAGGTCCACGCCGCCGGCCTCCATGCCGAAGGCGTTGCGCAGCAGTTCCACCTGGCCGACGAAATGGCGGTGGCGGTAGACCACGCCCTTGGGCACGCCGGTGGAGCCGCTGGTGAACAGGATTGCGGCCACGTCGTCGGGCGCGGTATCGGCCAGCTGGCTGCCGGCGCCGGCCCCGGCGGCCTCGATCTTCGCCAGCGTGGTGCCGCCCCAGCCCCAGCGGGTACCGACCGTGACCAGCCGCGTGGCCGACTTCGCCCAGCCCAGCAGCCGCCGCGCCACGAGCGCCAGCGGGACGCCGACGAAGGCCTGCGGCTGCGCCTCGTCCAGGCACTGGCGCAGCGCGCGCCTGTCGATGCCCGGGTCCACCAGCACCGGCACCGCGCCGCTCTTGAACAGGGCGAACATCAGCAGGAAAAACTCCGGCCCGGGGCGCACCATCACCACCGTGCGCACGCCGCGGCCGATGCCATGGGCGGACAGGCCGGCGGCGATGGCGTCGCTGCGGGCATCCAGGCTGCGGTAGTCGAGGGTGACGTCGTAGGCAGCCATGCCGCCGGCGCCGGGCCTGCCGGGGCAGCGGATGGCTATCTGGTCGGGACGTTCACGCGCCAGCTCGGGAAGGCGCGCGGCGATGTTGCAGGGTTCGTTCATCTTCTTATTGTCGCCGCTGCGGAAACTTCTTGCGCGCGGCCCGGCGGCGTGGAAAATTTCCCGCCCGCCCCTGTTCCGACCGCCGCCCGAAGGCCGGCCGCCATGCTCCATCCCTGCCTCACCTGCGGCGCCTGCTGCACCCAGTACCGCGTCGCCTTCCATTGGATGGAATCGGACGAGGTCACCGAGGGCGGCGTGCCGCACGAACTGACCGAGCGCCTGGACGCGCACCGCCTGTGCATGCGCGGCACCTATTCGGACCCGATCCGCTGCGTGGCGCTGGATTCGGAGATCGGCGTGTATTCGCGCTGCAGCATCCATCCCAACCGGCCCAGCGTGTGCCGCGAGGTCGATGCCTCGTGGGAATACGGCAAGGCCAGTTCGCAGTGCGACCGCGCGCGCATCGCCCACGGCATGGCACCGCTGACCCTGGCCGACTGGCGCTGGCGCGACGGGGCGGACAACGACGACGACCATCCTGACGACAATGGCAACAGCCCATCGTCACCCCCCAATACGCCAGTGGCAGCGTAAACGCCTGCTCCCCTGTAGGAGCGACGCGAGTCGCGACGGGATTTCCTCGGTAATGCCCCGTCGCGACT
>JAEWOJ010000107.1 GCA_023399815.1 Pseudomonadota bacterium
CGGACCTGGGCATCGCCACGGTCAACCAGCTCAACTTCCCGGCCAACCGCCCGCTGGCATTCAACATCACCTCCAACTCGACGATGAATACCTTCTTCATCCCGCAGCTGGGTGGGCAGATCTACGCAATGGCCGGCATGCGCACGCAGCTGCACCTGATCGCCAACGAGCCCGGCCAGTTCCGCGGCATGTCCGGCAACTACAGCGGACATGGCTTCTCGAACATGAAGTTCATCGCCACCGCCAGCAGCAACGAGGAGTTCGAGCGCTGGGTGGCCGAGGTACGCACCGCACCACAGGCGCTGGATTTCAACCAGTTCAAGGCGCTGGCCGCACCGTCGAAGAACGCACCGGTGCAGCACTTCTCCAGCGTCGAACCGCTGCTGTTCAAGAAGGTCATCGACCAGTTCATCGGCGTCGGTGAGAACACCGCTGCTGCTACCCCGGCGGGTGCTGCCGGTGGTGCCCAGGTTTCCCAGGAGTAACGAACATGTTGGGTAAATTGACGTGGGAGGCCGTGCCGCTGCACGAGCCGATCGTCGTGGTCACACTGGCGGCCATGGTGCTGGGTGGCCTCGCGCTGCTCGGCGCGGTGACGTACTTCAAGCTGTGGGGCCCGCTGTGGCGTGACTGGTTCACCACCGTGGACCACAAGAAGATCGGCATCATGTACGTGGTGGTGGCACTGGTCATGCTGGTGCGTGGCTTCGCCGATGCGCTGATGATGCGCGCGCAGCTGGCCGCGGCTGGCCCGGGCAGTGACGGCTTCCTGCCGCCGGAGCACTACGACCAGATCTTCACCGCGCATGGCGTGATCATGATCTTCTTCGTGGCCACCCCGTTCGTGGTCGGCCTGATGAACATCATCGTGCCGCTGCAGATCGGCGCGCGCGACATGGCGTTCCCGTTCCTCAATGCCTTCAGCTTCTGGATCTTCGTGGTCGGCGCTGCGCTGATGATGATCTCCCTGGGCGTTGGCGAGTTCGCGATGACCGGTTGGGTGGCGTACCCGCCGCTGTCAGGCATCGAGTTCAGTCCAGGGGTAGGCGTTGATTACTACATCTGGGCCCTTCAGGCCTCCGGCATCGGCACCCTGCTGACCGGCGTCAACCTGTTCATCACCATCCTGCGCATGCGTGCGCCCGGCATGACCCTGATGAAGATGCCGGTGTTCACGTGGACCGTGCTGGTCACCAGCGTGATCATCATCGCCGCCTTCCCGATCCTGACCGTGGCGCTGGGCGCGCTCACCCTGGACCGCTACCTGGACTTCAATTTCTACACCAACACGTTGGGCGGCAACCCGATGATGTACGTGAACCTGGTGTGGGCCTGGGGCCATCCGGAGGTGTACATCCTGGTGCTGCCGGCGTTCGGCATCTTCTCCGAAGTCACCGCCACGTTTTCGCGCAAGAAGCTGTTCGGCTACAAGTCGATGGTCGGCGCCACCCTTGCGATCGGCATCCTGTCGTTCATCGTCTGGCTGCACCACTTCTTCACCATGGGCTCCGGCGCCAGCGTCAATGCCTTCTTCGGCATCATGACGATGATCATCGCCATTCCGACCGGCGTGAAGATCTTCACCTGGCTGTTCACCATGTATGGCGGCCGCGTCGAGTTCAGCGTGCCGATGCTGTGGACCATCGCCTTCCTGGTCACCTTCACCATCGGCGGCATGACTGGCGTGCTGCTGGCCATCCCGGGCGCCGACTTCCTGCTGCACAACAGCCTGTTCCTGGTCGCCCACTTCCACAACACCATCATCGGCGGCGCGCTGTTCGGCTATCTGGCCGGCTTCGTCTACTGGTTCCCCAAGGTGTTCGGCTTCACCCTCAACGAGCGCCTCGGAAAGTGGTCCTTCGCCTGCTGGGTGATCGGCTTCTACCTGGCCTTCATGCCGCTGTACATGCTCGGCTTCATGGGCATGACCCGGCGCATGAACCAGTACGACAACCCGGCGTGGACCCCGTACCTGGTCGCCGCCTTCGTCGGTGCGCTGTTCGTGTTCGCAGGCATCGTCCTGATGCTGGTGCAGATCTACGTCAGCGTGCGCGACCGCAAGCGCAACCTGGACCTGACCGGCGACCCCTGGAACGCGCGCACGCTGGAATGGGCCACGCCGTCGCCGCCGCCGTTCTACAACTTCGCCGTGGTGCCCAGGGCCGATGAACTGGACGCCTTCCACGAAGCGAAGAAGCGCGGCCTGCCGCCGCCGCCGAGGAGGTACGCGCCGATCCACATGCCGAAGAACACCGGCGTGCCGCTGATCCTCAACCTCTGGATACTGGTGCTGTGCTTCGCCCTGGTCTGGCACATCTGGTGGATGGCCGCGGCCAGCTTCATCGCGATGATCGTCACCCTGATCGTGCGGTCCTACGACGAGGACGTGGATTACTACGTCAGTGCCGACGAGGTGGCGCGCACCGAGGCGGCCAACCACGCCAAGCTGCAGGAGGTACGCGCATGAACCTGTTGACCCGTCCGGAGCTGGCCAGCGAAGCGCTGGCGCACGAGGACCACCACGAACATGACCATGCCCACGAACAGGGCGGCATGAAGGTGTTCGGCATGTGGGTCTACCTCATGTCCGATCTGGTGCTGTTCGGCTCGCTGTTCGCCTCGTACGCGGTGCTCAGCACCGCCTACGCCGGTGGTCCGACCGGCAGGGACCTGTTCTCGCTGCCGTTCGTGATGGCCGAGACCTTCATCCTGCTGATGTCCAGCATCACCTATGGCCAGGCCGTGCTGGCCATGCATCGCTTGGACCGGGGCGCGGTACTGCGCTGGCTGGGCGTGACCTTCGTGCTCGGCGCCTCGTTCATCGGCATGGAGCTCTACGAGTTCTCGCACCTGCTCCATGAAGGTGCCGGCCCCAGCACGAGTGCCTACCTGTCGGCGTTCTTCGCGCTGGTCGCCACCCATGGCCTGCATGTGGCCAGCGGCCTGATCTGGATGGCCGTGGTCATGCACCAGGTCTACAGCCGCGGCCTGACCCCGACCAACATCACCCGCGTGTCGTGCCTGAGCCTGTTCTGGCACTTCCTGGACCTGGTGTGGATCTGCGTCTTCACCTTCGTCTACCTGATTGGAGCCTTCTGACATGGCCCACGTCGAAACCTCCCGCGCCGGCAATGCGCACGGTTCCACCAAGTCCTACCTGATCGGCTTCGTGCTGTGCGCGCTGCTGACCGTGGTGCCCTTCGCGCTGGTGATGAATCCAGTGCTGTCGCGGCCACTCACGCTGTTTCTGCTGGTCGGTTTCGCGGTGGCGCAGATCCTGGTGCAGCTGGTCTATTTCCTGCACATGGACCGCAAGTCCGAAGGCGGCTGGAACCTCGCCAGCTTCGTGTTCACCCTGGTGATCCTGTTCATCGTGGTCGCGTTGTCGATCTGGATCATCTGGAGCATGCACTACCACATGATGATCAACTGACCGTGGCCGGGGCGCTCGGCATGCACCGCATGATCGACCGTCCCCGGCACCTCAGCCCTCTTCCCCACGGGCAGGCTCGACGAGACCCCGCCCGCATCCGCGTTGGTGGTACCCGTATGCGCCTTGCTTCTTTCGTTCGCCGTTTCCGCCTGCCGCTGCTGGCAGGCCTGGTGGCCGGTCTGCTGGCCAGCTGCAGTGCGCAGTCGCGCATGGATTTCTACTCCAAGGACATTGCCTGCGAGGAACTGGGTCGGCGCTGGTCCATGCCCGACAGCCGGGGCGTCGCGCGCGGTCCCGCCGATCTGCAGGGGAAGGTGACCTATCTGTTCTTCGGCTTCACCAGCTGTCCGGACGTATGCCCGACCACGATGGTCGAACTGGGCCAGGTGAAGCACCTGATGGGCAGGGACGCCGACCAGCTGCAGGTGGTGTTCGCCAGCGTCGATCCGGCACGCGACACGCCCGAGGTCGCACGCACCTACGTGGAAGCCTTCGACCCCGGTGCGATCGCCCTGGTCGGCGACGATGCGCAGCTGGCGGCCATGGCCGGCGACTTCAAGGCGTTCTACGGGAAGGAGCCCGGCCCGGTGCCCGGCAGCTACACGATGAGCCACGTCGCTGGCGGCTATGTGTTCGACCGCAACGGCCGCCTGCGCCTGTTCGCGCCGTATGGCATGCCCGTGGACAAGTTGTTTTCCGACGTGCAGCGCCTGTTGCTGGAACCCGAAGGCGCGGGTCAGGAGGGGCTGTCGTCCTGCGCCCTCGGCGGCACTGGCCATCATGCGGCCATGAATTGAATGAGCGCGCACCACCGCCGGCTCCGGCAACCTGGTGGCCGGAGCCGGGCACCGCTGACAGATCCGACATGCTCCGGCACCGATCCCCTGCGGCGGGCGGGAAATCTCTGGCCGATGATCGCATTCCGCCGGAGTCGGCATTGAATGGCTAGCGACGCTGCCTGGCAGCATGGCTTTCCGGTCCTGCTCGTGGCGTCGATGGGCTGCGCCATGACGGTGCTCGACACGAACGTGGTCGGTGTCGTGCTGCCGACCATCGCCCGTGACCTGCAGGCGTCATTCGCCGAGATCGAATGGGTCGTCAGCGCCTACGTTCTCTGTTTCGCGGCCCTGTTGCTGCCCGCCGGCGCCATCGCCGACCGCCATGGAAGGCGACGGACCCTCCTGCTCGGCATCACTGCCTTCGCGGTTGCGTCGCTTGCCTGTGGCATGGCGCCCAGCGCCGCGGCGCTGTACCTCGCCAGGGGCGCGCAGGGGATGGCAGCCGCCTTCCTGCTGGCGCCCGCGCTGGCGCTGATCGGCCATGCGTTCCACGATGGCAGCGAACGCGACCGGGCGTGGGCGCTGTGGGGAGGCGTCATGGGGTTGACGATGGTCGTCTCGCCCTTGCTCGGCGCCGCGATCGGCGGCTGGCTGGGCTGGCGCTGGGCCTTCCACATCAATCTGTTGATCTGCCCGCTGCTCGCAACGGCGATATGGGCCTTCGTGGACGAGTCCCGCGATCCGGCTCCCCGCCGCCTGGACATCCCCGGCATAGCACTGTTCGCGTCGGCGATGCTGTGCGTGACGTGGGCGTTGATCCTGGGGCCCGGGCACGGCTGGATCAGCATCGAAGTGCTGCTGCGGATCGCCGTGGGCATCGGTCTGTTCGCCGCGTTCGCGTGGGTTGAACGCAACAGCGCCGATCCGATGCTCGACCTCCGGCTTTTTGCGGCGTGGCCCTTCGTCGCCGCGGTCCTCGCGATGTTCGTCTACGCGTCCTCCGCCCAGGTCATGGCATCACTGCTTCCGCTCTTCCTGCAGAATGGCCTGGGCAAGGATGTGCTCGCGGCCGGTATCGGCATGCTTCCCTTCGCGCTCGCCATGCTGGCATTTCCACAGCTGGGCCGGCGGCTTTCGGCGCGGCTTGGGAGTGCCGGCATCCTGCCGCTCGGCTTGATGATCATCGCGCTGGGCAATTTGCTCATGATGTTCGCCGCACGCCAGCACGGCCTGTTTGCAGTGGCGGCAGGCATGTTCGTCATGGGCGCTGGCGGCGGCCTGCTGAACGGAGAGACGCAGAAGGCGATCATGGGCACGGTGCCGCGGGATCGTGCCGGGATGGCCTCGGGCATAAGCACGACCTCGCGTTTTTCCCGCGTGCTGCTGGGCTTCGCCGGATTGGGGGCCGTCGTTGCCGATGGCACGCGTTCCTCCGTCCATGCGGACATGCTAGCCGCACATCTGCCGCTGACGCCCGGATTCGTCGATGGAATCATCGCCGGCGACCTCGCCCGCGCAATGGACGCCCATCCGCCTGCTGTCGCGCAGACCGTTGCGGTGATTGCCCGTGAGGGCTACAGCGTCGGCTTTTCCCGCGCGTTCCTCGCCGCTGCGGTGCTGGCGTCGATTGCCGCGCTGTTCGTGCGCGCGGCCATGCAGAAAAAAAAGCGGTCCGCCTGATCCCGCCCTTGAGGGCGTTTCCGCGAGGGCATGCCGGGAGGCTGTCAGTGCTGAACTGTCGCGGCGTCCGTGATCCAGCGCTCGATGCCGCGGCGGTCGCGCGCCTGCAGCAGTTTCCCGGCCCGCGCGCGCAGGGCGCCATGGTCGCAGTCGCGGATGGCGCGGCGCACTTCCAGCAGCGTGGCCGGGTGCAGGCTGAACTCCGCCAGCCCCAGCGCCAGCAGCAGCGGGGTCAGTCGCGGGTCGCCGGCGATCTCGCCGCAGACCGCCAGCGGCGTGCCGCGCGCGCGCGCGATGTCGATCACCTGCGCCAGCAGTTGCAGCACCGCCGGGTGCAACGGCGAATACAGGTCGCCGACGGCCTCGTTGTTGCGGTCGGCCGCCAGCAGGTATTGCACCAAGTCGTTGGTGCCGACCGACAGGAAGTCCACCTGGTCGATGAAGGTCGGCAGGGCGATGGCCGCGGCCGGCACCTCGATCATCGCGCCGATGGGCACGTGCTCGGCCAGTGCGTGGCCTTCCTCGCGCAGCGCGGCCGCCAGCCGCGCTGTCCGGCGCTTGAGCGCGAGGATTTCATCGCGGGTGCTGACCATCGGCACCAGGATGCGCACCGGGCCATAGCCGGATGCGCGCAGGAGCGCGCGCAGCTGTGTGTCGGCGACCTTGGGGTGGGCCAGCAGCAGGCGGATGCCGCGCAGGCCGAGCGCGGGGTTTTCCTCGCTGCCCAGCACCAGCCCGGCCCGGTCGGCCTTGTCCGCGCCCAGGTCGAGGATGCGGATGGTGACCGGCCGGCCGCTCATGCCGAGCACGGCATCGCGGTAGCTGTGGAACTGTTCTTCCTCGTCCGGCAGGCCGTTGCGCTGCAGGAACAGGAATTCGGTGCGGTACAGCCCGAGCCCTTGCGCCCCCAGCGCGTGGGCGTGCGCCACGTCCTCGCGCGACTCGGCGTTGGCCAGCAGGGTGATGTCCACGCCGTCCACGGTGCGGCTGGGCTTGGAGCGCAGGTGGCCGAGCTCGCGCTGTTCGCGCGCCAGCTCGCGCAGGCGCTGGCGGTACTGGCGCAGGTCGTCGGCGGACGGTTCCAGCACGATCTCGCCGCTGCTGCCGTCCAGGATCAGGACGTCGCCATCGTTGATCCGGTGCAGCACGCCGCTGGCACCGACCACCAGCGGCAGGTGCAGGCTGCGGGCGAGGATGGCGCTGTGCGACAGCGGGCTGCCGGCGCTGGTGACGATGCCGACCACGCCCTGCGACTGCAGCTGCGCCAGTTCCGAGGGCGCCACGTTCTCGCAGACCAGGATCTCGCCGGCCAGGCCTTTCACGTTGGCCGGGCGCTTGTGCAGGAAGGCGTTGATGCGGCCGATGACGTGGTCCAGGTCGTCCAGCCGGCTGCGCAGGTAGGCGTCCTCCATGCCCTCGAACACCTGGGCCAGGGTGTCGCGCTGCAGGCGCAGGGCATAGGCCGCGCTGTAGCGGTGGCTGCGGATGCGCTCGTCCAGCGCCAGCAGCAGTTCCGGGTCGTCCAGCAGCATCGCGTGCAGGTCGAGGAATTCGCCGACTTCGGCCGGCAGGGCGCCCTGCAGGCGCTGGCGCAGCTCGCGCATTTCCGCGCGCGCCGATTCGATGGCCTGGTGCAGGCGCTGCAGTTCCGCTTCGACCGCGCCGGCGGCGATGCGCTTTTCCGTTATTTCCTGCGCATGCGGCAGGCGTACGCGGGCGCGGCCGAGCGCGCTGCCGCGCGAGGCGCCATGGCCCTGCAGGCGCAGCGTGGTCATGCCGCCGCGCCTCCGGGCGCGGTGCTGGCAGGGCGCGACGCTGCGTCCGGCGCCATCAGCTGTCCTCGTCGAAACGGCGCTCGAACAGGTCCACGACCGCCGCCAGCGCGTCGGCCTCGTCCTCGCCATCCACCCGCACCATGACCGGTGTGCCCTGGCCGGCGGCCAGCAGCATCACCCCCATGATGCTCTTGGCGTTGACCTCGCGGCCCTTGGCCACCAGCGTGGCATTGGCGCGGAAGCCGGACAGCAGTTGCACCAGCTTGGCGGTCGCGCGGGCGTGCAGGCCCAGGCGGTTGGATACGGTGAGTTCGCGTTCAAGCATCGTCGATGATGGCTCCATTGCGGGCGCCCGCCGCCGCGGTGGCGGGCAGTTGGTCCAGTCCCTGTTCCGGATAGTTCATTACCCGCAGCAGCATCGGCAGGCTCAGCGCCGACACCCGCCGTACCGGCGTTCCCAGGCGCGCCAGCTTCGCCGCCAGGTTGCTCGGGCTGGCGCCGTACAGGTCGGTCAGCACCAGCACGCCGTCGTCGCCTTCCACGCGCCGCATCGCCGCCGAGGCCAGCGGAAGCTGCGCGTCCAGGTCGGCATCGAACGGTACCTCGAACGCCTCCGCCTTCAGCGGCAGCTGCCGCAGCAGGCGGGTGGCCACTTCCAGCAGGGAAGAGCCGACGCCGGGATGGGTCACGAGAAGAATGCCGCAGGTCATTGTAGGAAGTTAACAGGTTGGGCGGCCGGGAAGCTAGGAATTGGAAGCGAGGAACCGGGGGGTAGGAACCAGGAACTGGCGGAAGCAACGGCAAAAGCGGTTCCCATGCCGCTGCCTCGGCTCTGGCTTTTACTGGTTCCTGGTTCCTGCCCGCTGGTTCCTGCCTTTCAGTCCTGCTCCCGGTGGAACGTGGCCACGTCCTGCCAGCCCTGCCCGCGCGCATGCCGGGCCAGGCGCTCGGCCAGGTAGACCGAACGGTGCTTGCCGCCGGTGCAGCCGAAGGCGACGGTGACATAGCTGCGGGTGTCGCTGCCCAGCTTCGGCAGCCAGGTGTCGAGCAGGTCCTCGAGCTGGGCCGCGTAGCGCACCACTTCCGGCTGCGCGTCCAGGTACTCGCGCACTCCGCGGTCGCGGCCGGTCAGCGACCGCAGTTCCGGGTCCCAGTGCGGGTTGGGCAGCACCCGGGCGTCGAACACGAAATCGGCCTCGGCGGGCACGCCGCGCTTGTAGGCGAAGGACTCGAACAGCAGCGACAGGCCGCCGCCGTGGCCGAGCGCGAACTCGGTGATCAGCTTGCGCCGCAACTGGTGCACGTTGAGCCGGCTGGTGTCGATGACGGCGTCGGCCTCGCGGCGCAGCGGCGCGGTCAGTTCGCGCTCGCGGACGATGGCTTCGGGCAGGGACAGACCCAACTGGCTGAGCGGGTGGCGTCGCCGGGTGTCGGCGAAGCGCGCCAGCAGGGTGTCGTCGTCGGCCTCGAAGAACAGCAGGGTCGCGTCGATGTCGTGGTCCCGGGCGCTCTGTCGCCACCGGCCGAGCTGGCTCAGGTCGCTGCGGCCGCGCACGTCGATGCCCAGCGCCATGCGCTGCGGGCGCCCTTCGTTGCGTTCGCCGAGCACGCCGCGCACGAACTCCGGCAGCAGGTTCACCGGGATGTTGTCCGAACAGTAGTAGTCCAGGTCTTCGAAGGTCTTCAGCGCCACCGACTTGCCCGAGCCGGACAGGCCGCTGACGATGACCAGCACCGGGGCCGGCGTGGCGTTCATGGAATGCGCTGCTCCAGCAGGTTGCTGTGGCGGGCGATGAACATCGCCGCCGGGTCGATGCCCTTGGTGCGCAGGATGTGCAGGCGCGTGGCCGCCTCGGTCAGCACCGCCAGGTTGCGGCCGGGCATCACCGGCAGGGTGATCAGCGGCACGTCCAGGTCGAGCACGTGGCGCTTGCCGGAATCGCCGGTCAGGCGTTCGTAGCCGTAGGCGCTGGGTTCGGTCATCGGCTTGGTCAGGTGGACGATGAGCCGAAGGTACTTGTTCTTCTTTACAGCCGTGTCACCGAACATCTGGCGCACGTTGAGCACGCCCAGGCCGCGCACTTCCAGCAGGTCCTGCAGCAGTTCCGGGCAGGTGCCGTCGAGCACGTCGGGGGCGATCTGGGTGAATTCCGGGGCGTCGTCGGCCACCACCCGGTGGCCGCGGCGGAGCAGCTCCAGCGCCAGTTCGCTCTTGCCCGAGCCGGCCTCGCCGGTAATCAGCACGCCGATGGAATAGATCTCCATGAACACGCCGTGCAGGATGATCCGCGGCGCCAGCGTGCGCGCCAGGTGGTAGGACAGGTGGTTGAGCAGCTCGTGGCCGCGCCGCGGCGAGACCCACAACGGGGTCTGCGATTCGTCGGCGGCCGCGCGCAGGTCTTCCGGGCAACCATGGCTCTTGGTGATGACCAACGCCAGCGGGCGGGCCTGGATGATGCGTTCGATCACTTCCCAGCGCTGGCGCGAATCCAGCGAGTCCAGCCAGGCCAGTTCCTCGGTGCCGAGGATCTGCACCTTGTTCGGGTAGATGGTGTTGAGGTAGCCGGCCAGCGACGGGCGCCGCGCGATCGTGTCGCCGGCATCCAGCTCGCGCGAGCCGCCGGCCTGGCCCGCGGCCCAGCGCAGTTCCAGTTTCTCGCGCTGCTGGTCGAACAGTTCGCGGGCGGTGATGCGGGTGTTCATGACGGGTGGATCCGCTGCGGATGGTCGAGGATCTGCTTCAGCGCGCTGCCGTCGTTGGCCGCGCGCAGGGCGTCGCGGACGTGGCCGTCGGAAAAGATCTCCGCCAGTTCGGACAGCAGCATCAGGTGCTGGTGGGTGTAGTGCTCGGGCACGGCCATGGCGAAGACCAGGTCGACGGGCTCGGGGCCGCCGAAATCGATGGGCTGCAGCAGCCGCAGGAGGGCGCCGCGCGGGTGTTGCAGGGTCGGCGAGCGGCCGTGCGGAATCGCGATGCCATGGCCGATGGCGGTGCTGCCGACGCTTTCCCTTTCGCGCAGGCTCTGGAAGATGCTTTCCGCGCCGGCTTCGCGGCAGGCGAGCAGGCCGGCGGCGGCGCGCAGGGCGCTGTCGCGGTCGGCGGCCGCGAGTACCCGGGTACTCACGGCCGCCATCAGGTCGTTCAAGGGCATGACGGCAACGGATGGTGACGGACGTCAACCATTGTCGCGCAGTGAGTGGGAGGCGTGGGGAAGATGCTTTTCCTTGTGCTTGATCACCAGCCGGTCGAGCTTGTCGGCCAGCAGGTCGATCGCCGCGTACATGGTCTGTCCGCCAGCCTCGGCGTGCAGGGTCTGCCCGGGAAGGTTGGCGCTGGCATCGACATGGTGTTCGTTCTTCTGCAGCGAAAGGGTCACCCTGACTTCGCAGTGCTGGTCGAAATGCTTGCCCAGCCGTTGCAGCTTGGTTTCAACGTACTCCTTCAGGGCGGGGGTGACTTCCACGTCTTTGCCAAACGTCTCGATACGCATCGGATGCCTCCTGTGGTTCTTCGGTTGCCAGATGAACCCTGCCGCCGGCCACGGGCGCTTCAGACGATGCGGATGCGTTCGTGGGAGGCGGAGATGTTCATGGCTTCACGATACTTCGCCACGGTGCGGCGCGCCACCGGTATTCCGCTGCTCTTGAGCAGGTCGGCAAGCTTGGCGTCAGAAAGCGGCTTGCGCGGGTTCTCGTCCTCGATCAGGCGCCGGATCATCGACTGGATCGCGGTGCTGGAGGCCTCGCCGCCGCCTTCGGTATCGATGCCGGAAGCGAAGAACGCGCGCAGCGGCAGGGTGCCGCGCGGCGTGCGCACGTGCTTGCGGGCGATGGTGCGGGAAATGGTGGACTCGTGCAGGTCCAGTTCGGCGGCGATCTCGCGCAGGGTCAGCGGGCGCAGCGCCTGCGCACCGAACTCGAGGAAGCCGGACTGGTGGTGCAGCAGGCTGTTGACCACTCGCAGCAGGGTCTGCCCGCGCGCTTCCAGGCCCTTGAGCAGCCAGCGCGCTTCCTGCAGCTGGCCGCGCAGGTAGGTGGCGTCGGCGTCGCCGCAGCGGCGGATCAGCTGTTCGTAGCCGCGGTGGATCACCACCCGCGGGCCGGCATGGCCGGCGAGGGCGGCCTTCCAGATGCCGCGCTGGCGCCAGACCACGCAGTCCGGAACGATGTAGGTGTCCGAGGATACCTCGCCCAGCTGCCGGCCCGGGCGCGGGTCCAGCGAGCGCAGCAGCTGCACGGCTTCCGCGACGGCCTCCACGGGCTGCCGCAGTTCCGCGGCGATGCCGGGGATGCCGGCGCGCGGCAGGCGTTCCAGCGGCCCTTCGGCGATCCGCCGGGCCAGGCACAGGCCCGGCGTGGCGGCGGGCAGGGCATCCAGCTGCAGGGACAGGCATTCGCCCAGCGTGCACGCGCCGACGCCGGCCGGGTCGAAGCGCTGGATCCGGTGCAGTACGGTCAGGATCTCGTCCTCGCCGGCCTCGATGTCCGGACGCAGCGTCTCGGCGATCGCCGACAGCGGTTCGCGCAGGTAGCCGTCCTCGTCCAGCGCGTCGATCAGGGCGACGCCGATGGCGCGGTCGCGCACGCTGAGGTGGGAAAGGTGCAGCTGCCACAGCAGGTGGTCGGCGAGGGTGTCGGCCTCGCCGACGCGCTCGCCGGCATCGCCGTCGTTGTCGTCGAACGAGCCGCCGTGGCTGCTGCTCCATTGTTCGCCGTCGGCGGCCCATTCCGCGCCATCGCCTTCCTGGCCGTCATCGGCGGCGGCTTGGGGAGCGGCGTCGGTGTGTTCGCTGGCGGGCTCGGCCGGTGCGGCCTCCTCGGCCCATTCCAGCAGCGGGTTGGTTTCCACCGCTTCGGCCAGTTCCAGCTCCAGTTCGGTGCTGGACATCTGCAGCAGGCGGATGGCCTGGCGCAGCTGCGGCGTCATGACCAGTTGCTGTCCCAGCGATGTCTGCAGCCGTGCTTTCATCCCGGTTCCCGGCAGGAGGAGGGGCGACCTGCCGCGGCCGGATCAGAGGGTGAAGCTGTCTCCGAGGTAGACGCGGCGGACGTCGGTGTTGGACAGCAGTTCCTCCGGTGCCCCCTGCGCCAGCACGCTGCCTTCGTTGAGGATATACGCGCGGTCGCAGATTCCCAAGGTCTCGCGGACGTTGTGGTCGGTGATCAGCACGCCGATGCCGCGCTGCTTGAGGTGGGTGACGATGCGCTGGATCTCGCCGACCGAGATCGGATCCACGCCGGCGAAGGGCTCGTCGAGCAGGATCAGGCGCGGCCGCGCGGCCAGCGCGCGGGCGATCTCGCAGCGGCGGCGCTCGCCGCCGGAGAGGCTGGCGCCGGCCTGGTCGGCGACGTGGCCGATCTGCAGTTCGTCCAGCAGCGCCGACAGTTCGCGCTCGCGGCCGGCCGCGTCGAGGTCCTCGCGCAGTTCCAGCACCAGGCGGATGTTGTCGGCCACGCTGAGCTTGCGGAACACCGACGGTTCCTGCGGCAGGTAGCCCACGCCGAGCTTGGCGCGCGCGTACATCGGTTCGGCGGTGATGTCGCGTCCGTCCAGCACGATGCGGCCGGCATCGCTCTCGACCAGGCCGACGATCATGTAGAAGCAGGTGGTCTTGCCGGCGCCGTTGGGGCCGAGCAGGCCGACCACCTCGCCGGCGTCCAGGGTCAGGCCGAACTCGCGCACGACCTCGCGGTTCTTGTAGCGCTTGCGCAGGCCTTCGGCGACGAGCATTACTTCTTCTCTCCCGCCGCGGCCGGCGCCTTGTTCTTGGGCTGGATCACGGTGCGCACGCGGGTGCCGTCGCCGCCGCTCTGCATGTCGCCGGTGCGGGTGTTGTAGACCATGCGCTGGCCGGCGTTGGAGCCGCGCTCGGAATCGACCTTGTAGTTGCCGGTCAGCACGATCACCTCGCTGCTGACGTTGTAGTCGAGGTTGTCGGCGCGGGCGTTCATCCAGGTGCCGTCGTCCATCTGCTGCTTGAGCGTGGCCTGCTTGCCGGTGAGCACCACGCGCTCGGTCTCGCCGTTCTTCTGGATCACGTCGGCGGTGTCGGCATGGATTTCCAGCGTGCCCTGGACGATGACCACATTGCCGGTGAAGCGGCATTTGCCATTGTCGCCGACCAGGTTGCAGTTGCTGCCGGTCGAGTCGATGGTCATTTCCTGGTTGCGGTCCGAAGCCTTGCCCCAGGCCAGCGCGGGAACGAGCGCGGCGGCGAGCAGGATGGTCGGCGCGAGCTTAGCGAGCTTGGCGGGCGGCATTGGGTTCATAACGGGTCTTGACCTGGGAAAGGAGGGAATACTGCTTCGCCTTCAGATTGGCCTCGAAGCCGACGCCGCTCTGGTCCAGGCCCGGGCGGGTCAGGGTGACGCGCTCGGCGGTGCGGGCCAGGTTGCGTTCGGGGAAGACGTCCAGCGTGGTGGTGCGGAAGGTGGTGGGCGGGGTCGTGCCGTCCTGCGGGCTGTCGCCGGCGACGTTGCCGCGCAGGCGCAGCTCCTCGCCCTTGGCGCTGACCCAGCCGGTATCGGCCTGCAGCCGCCAGTGCTGGCCCTCGGCGTCGGGCAGCAGGAAGACCGGCCGGGTGATGGTCGAGGTCTGGTCGGCCTGGCTGCGTTCCATGGCCGGCGCGCGCAGGGTGGCCGCTTCCTTGCCGTCCTTGTCCAGGGTGACGATCTCGAAATCGCCCAGCACGTAGTCCGCGCGCGCCTGCGAGGCACCGGCGGGGGCCTTGGTCTCGCGGTGCCGCCAGGCCGACCAGCCGCTGGCCAGTGCGGCCAGCAGCAGGCCGCTGCCGATGACCATGCGCCAGTTCATCGCGCGTACTCCGCGAGCACCGCGTCGAGCTTGCCCTGCGCGGCCAGCAGCACGTCGCACAGCTCGCGCGCGGCGCCGCGGCCGCCTTCGGCGCGGGTCCGCCAGTGCACGCGCTCGGCGATCAGCGGGTGGGCGTCGGCCGGGGCCACCGCCAGCCCGACCGCGCGCAGCGGCGCCAGGTCCGGCAGGTCGTCGCCGAGGAACGCCACCTGCTCCAGGCCGATGCCGAAGCGCTCGCACAGGGTGCGCACGCTGGCCAGCTTGTCGCCGACGGCGATCCGGGTGTCGATGCCCAGATCGGCGCCGCGCCGCTGCGCCGACAGGCTGTTGCGCGCGGTGATCAGCACCGGGTGGATGCCATGCTTCTGCAGCAGTTTCAGGCCCAGCCCGTCCTGCACGTAGAACGCCTTGCTCTCGTTGCCGGCAGGGTCGTAGTACAGGCGCCCGTCGGTCAGCGTTCCGTCCACGTCGAAGCAGGCCAGCCGGATGTTGCCGGCGACGGCGTGCAGTTCGGCGGGGAAATGGGCGAGGGGAGACCAAGGCATCAGCGGGCGATCCATTGCGGCAAGGGCATGATTGTGCGGGCTTTTAAACCACTTTTGCCCGCAACAGGTCATGAATGTTGAGGGCGCCGACCGCGCGGCCGTCGCCGTCCACCACGATCAGGCCGTTGATCTGGTGCTTTTCCAGCAGCCGCGCGGCCTCCACCGCCAGCTGGTCGGCGCCGATGGTGCGCGGCGAGCGGGTCATCACCTGGGCGATGCCGGCGGTGCGCACGTCCAGGTCGGTATCCAGGGCGCGGCGCAGGTCGCCATCGGTGAACAGGCCCACCAGCCGGCCCTCGGCATCGACCACGGCGGTCATGCCCAGGCGCTTGCGGCTCATCTCCACCAAGGCCTGGCTGAGGCTGGCGTCCTCGCGCACGCTGGGCAGGTCGGCGCCGCTGTGCATCACGTCGGTGATGTGCAGCAGCAGCCGGCGGCCGAGGCTGCCGGCCGGGTGCGAGCGGGCGAAGTCGTCGGCGGTGAAGCCGCGCGCGTCCAGCAGGGCCACCGCCAGCGCGTCGCCCATCGCCAGCGAGGCGGTGGTGCTGGAGGTCGGCGCCAGCGCCAGCGGGCAGGCCTCGTGGTCCACGTTCACGTCCAGGTGGATGTCCGCGGCGGACGCCAGGCTGGACTGCGGCCGGCCGGTCATGGCGATCAGCGGGTTGCCCTGGCGCTTGAGCACCGGCAGCAGCATCAGCACCTCGTCCGATTCGCCCGAATAGGACAGCGCCAGCACCACGTCGTCCTCGGTGATCATGCCCAGGTCGCCGTGGCCGGCCTCGCCCGGGTGCACGTAGAACGCCGGGGTGCCGGTGGAGGCCAGGGTGGCGGCGATCTTGCGGGCGATGTGCCCGGACTTGCCCATGCCGGTGGCGACCACGCGGCCGCGCGAGCCCAGGATCAGCCGGCAGGCGGCGGCGAATTCGCCGCCGATGCGGCCGCCGACCCGGTCCAGTTCGGCGCGCTCGATCTCGAAGACGCGGCGGCCGCTGGCGGCCAGATCGGCGTCGCGCAGCGTATCCAGGGAAAGCGGGGAAGCAGCCATGCCGGGTGCCGTTCGGATAGTAGAATGGGCGTTCATTTTATTAGGAAAGCGCTTTGGACGCCGAGACCATCCAAAACCTGATCGAAGCCGGCCTGCCCGGCGCCCGCGCCGAGGTGCAGGGCGAGGACGGCGTGCACTTCGAGGCCACCGTGGTCTGCGAGGCGTTCGCCGGCAAGCTGCCGTTGGCCCGTCACCGCATGGTCTATGCCACGCTGGGCGAGCTGATGGGCGGCGCGATCCATGCGCTGGCCCTGAAAACCGTTACTCCCGGCGAAGCCGGCTGAGCCGGCCCCTCCCACCTACTGGCCTCACACACATGGCGAAAATCGTGGTCACCGGCGGCAACGCGCTGAACGGTGAAGTCAATGTCTCCGGCGCCAAGAACGCCGTCCTGCCCATCCTCTGCGCGACCCTGCTGGCCGATGCGCCAGTGGAGATCACCAACGTGCCGCACCTGCACGACGTGATCACCACGGTGAAGCTGCTCGGCGAGCTGGGGGCCAAGGTCACCATCGACCAGGGCACGCTCTCGCACGGCAGCGCGATTGTCGTTGACCCGCGCAGCGTCAACCAGCACGTGGCGCCTTACGAACTGGTCAAGACCATGCGCGCCTCGATCCTGGTGCTCGGCCCGCTGCTGGCCAAGTACGGCGCGGCCGAAGTGTCGCTGCCCGGCGGCTGCGCGATCGGCTCGCGCCCGGTCGACCAGCACATCAAGGGCCTGCAGGCGCTGGGCGCGGAGATCACCGTCGAGAACGGCTTCATCAAGGCGCGCGCCGACCGCCTGAAGGGCGGCCGCTTCACCTTCGACATGGTCAGCGTCACCGGCACCGAGAACGTGCTGATGGCCGCGGTGCTGGCCGAAGGCACCACCGTGCTGGAAAACGCGGCGATGGAGCCGGAGGTCACCGACCTGGCGCACTGCCTGATCGCGCTGGGCGCGAAGATCGAAGGGCTGGGCACCGCGCGGCTGGTGATCGAGGGCGTCGAGCGCCTGGACGGCGGCCGCCATGCGGTGCTGCCGGACCGCATCGAGACCGGCACCTTCCTGGTCGCCGCGGCGATGACCGGCGGCCGCGTGGTGATGCGCAACGCGCGCCCGGACACGCTCGACGCGGTGCTGGCCAAGCTCGCCGAGGCCGGCGCGCGGATCGAGACCACCGAAGACACCATCACCCTGGACATGCAGGGCAGGCGGCCGAAGGCGGTCAACCTGACCACCGCGCCGTACCCGGCGTTCCCGACCGACATGCAGGCGCAGTTCATGGCGCTCAACTGCGTGGCCGAGGGCGTGGGCGTGATCAACGAGACGATCTTCGAGAACCGCTTCATGCACGTCAACGAACTGCTGCGGCTGGGCGCGGACATCCAGATCGAAGGCCACACCGCCATCTGCCGCGGCGTCGAGCGCCTGAGCGGGGCGCCGGTGATGGCCACCGACCTGCGCGCCTCGGCCTCGCTGATCCTGGCTGGCCTGGTGGCCGGGGGCGACACCACCATCGACCGCATCTACCACCTGGACCGCGGCTACGAGAACATCGAGGAGAAGCTCGGTGCGATCGGCGCCCGCATCCGCCGGGTGAGCGCGTGATCCTGCGCGGCAGGTTCACCCCGCGCCGCCGCGCGCTGCTGGTGCTGGTGCTGGTAGCGCTGGGCTGGCTGGGCTGGGCCTGGTATGCCGGCATCGCCATCACCCGCGGCGTGGAGAAGGAGCAGATGGACTGGAACGGCGACGGCCAGGTCGGCCGCGACGAATTCTTCCAGGCCTTCTACGCGGTGAAGGTGGCGGACACGCAGGAAGGCAACCGCCACTGCCGCAGCTTCATCTGGCGCAGCAGCGGCGAAGAGTTCCGCCGCGACTGCAGGACCGTGTTCAAGGCCGACGACGCGGCACCGTAGATGCGGGGCTCGCCCCGCATGCGGCCTTCCCCGTGCTGCCGGGTAGTCAGGTAGTGCAGGCCGCTGGCCGGCAACCTGTGCCTTCTCGGGTTCATGCAGTTGCCGGCCAGCGGCCGGCACTACCCGGTTGTCGCAGGCCGGGTAGGTCGGGGTTACATCCCCGACGTTTCGTGCGTGTCGCCGTCGGGGGGGGGGGGCGGCCTAACTGGATCGATTCCCCCCCGATTTCCGTTGAGGTTTGCGTGCAGAGCCATCGCGCGCGAGCGCGCTCCTACAACGTGGCTGGAGCGGATCCCTGTAGATGCGGGGTTTGGCTTGCCCGGAAGCTTTCCGGTGAAACCCTGTGCCGGGCAAGCCCGGCACCTGTGCAGGCGTCGCGCGTTACCTGCCGCAGGCGCATGATGCCCCTCGCAGGGCGGCACACTCGCTTCCGCAGCATCCGCGCATTGTGCCGACCAGCGGCGGTCGCGATGTCTCGCCGACGAAAGAACTCGCCAATCCCCGGTAGTGCCGGCCGCTGGCCGGCAGCCGCACGAAACCGTGGAGCGCCAGTTGCCGACACCGGCCAGCCCCCCGGTTGTCGCAAGCCGATGCCGCCCAGTCAGCGGAACTGCCAGGCCGCCTGCATCCACAGGCGCGGACTTCGGTCGACGTCCGACTCCGGCGCACCGGTGCCATCCTTCCATGCGGCGAAAGCTTGCAGGTTGAATGGCGCCATTGCATACGCCACGCCCACGCCGTAACCGGCCAGACTGCGGTGATCGCGGCTCCTGCTGTCCCAGCGCGTGTGGTTGAGGCGGACGTGACCGTGGTCGTAGAAGCCGAATGCCTCCAGCCGGCCCGCCAGTGCATGGCGCAGTTCCAGGTTGACGAGGTTGCCGCTGTCGCCGCTGGCTTCGCCCTGCGGATAGGCGCGCACGCCGCCTGCGCCGCCCAGCAGCATCTTTTCGGAGGAATCCAGGTTCCTGTCGGCCCACTGGGCGCTGGCATTCAGCGCCAGCAGCCAGTTGCCGGGCAGGCGTTGCTGGCGCTGCCAGGACAACGACCACTTGCCGAAGCTGCCGCTGCTGCGGGCGGTGAGACGGTCGATCAGTTCGCTGATGGCGTCCAGGCCCAGGCGGCCGCGCGTGTAGGTCAGCGCCAGGTTGTTGCTGGCGCCGCCGCCCAGGCCGTCGAAGAACGTGCCGGAAATGCCGACGATGCCGTTCTGCAACTTCTTGCGGCCGTGCGTTTTCGTCGCGCCGATGTCATCCCACAGGCGTTTGTCGTCGTATTGCAGCGTGGCGTGCCAACTGCCTCGGCGGCTGCGAAGCAGGGGGTGTTGCAGGTAAAGGCTGCCGACTTCTGCCTTGCCGCCGGCATCGAGGGGGCTGAATTCCTCGCCAAGCTCGTAACGCATGGCCGACCACGCCACGCCGACGCGGGTGGCGTGCCGGCCGAACGGCAACTGGTAGCCGATGCGCCCGTAGCGGTAGTCGCCCGCACCTGTCTGGGCGCGCAGGCTGAGTTGGTCGCCGATGTGCGCGGGGTTGTTCCAGTAGAGCGTTGCGCCCAGACGCTCGCTGCCGATGTAGCGGTTGCCGAAGTTGTCCAGGTCGGCGCTGCCGGTCAGCGTTGCGGCAGGCAGTATATCCACCAGAAAGTCGGAGGTACCCACGCTGGCGCCGGGGCGCAGGGTGGATTTGACCTCGATGCCGGGCAGGTCGGCCAATTGCAGCAGGGTGCTTTCCAACACCTTGTTGCTGACCGGCGCGCCCTGTTGCAGGCGCTGCAGTGGCGCGGTGGCGTTGCCGGCCACGCCGGCCTCGTCACTCACCTGCACCTGGCCGAGGTAGCCTTCGAGTACGGCGATGGTCACGGTGCCGCTGCTGATGTCTTGCGGCGGCAGCCAGGCGCGGGCCACCAGATAGCCGTGCTCCCGGTAATGCCGCGTCACCCGCAGCGCCAGCGCTTCCAGCGCTTCCAACGGCATGCGCGGCTGGACGCCGTCCGCAACGAGGCCTTGCAGCGTGGCCTCGTCGAATACCGTGTTGCCGCTGAAGCGGATGCCGGCAACCGGCACGTGCTCGCTGCTGCCGGGTTGCGCCGGCGCGGCCTCCTCGATGACGGTGCGCGGGGCTTCGGTGGTCGGCAACCATGGCGGCGGCGTGGCCTGTTGCAGGATCTGGCCGGCGGTGGGCGGCGTCTGCGCCATTGCCACCAACGGCGACAGGCACAGGCTGGCAAGCAGGCAGGAGACATTCCTCTGAGTGGACATGGTTACGGCAAATCCTCGGGCATCGTGGGTGGTGCGGCGTCGGGAAGGTTGGGCGATCACTGGCAGTCCCGGGCCAGTTGCGGCGGCAGGTTCTGGCCGCATTGCTGGACGGCGATGCCGGGTGCGTTGCCGTGGGCCAGCTTGGGCCGTGCATTGCCGCTGGAAGCGAGCGAATCCATCGTGCCGGCATGGCGCGGCCCGTGGGGGTCGGAGCCCGGCACGATGCTGGCGAGGGTGGTGGGCGAGCCGGCCAGATCGAGCAGGTAGTTGCCGCTGTCGCCGCCGGCCAGCGAGGTGCCTTGCACGGTGACCGTCTTGTTCAGGCCCGTGGCGGCGTCGGCGAAGAGCGCCTTCCAGTTCGCCGTCACGGCGTCGCCCGCAATCACCCCGTCCAGCGCCAGGGCATTGCGGATGATGTCGGCGTCGGCCAGCCCGTCATGGAGCTTGTCCGCGACATCGAAGCTGCCGTTGATCGACAACGCCTTGCGGTCGATGGTGCTGGTGGTGTTGGCGGTATAGGCGACGTCGTAGTTGTTGCCGGCATTGCCGTCGTCCACGGTGACGCCGCCGACGGTGACGGTCTTGCCGGTGCCGGCGTTCTTGTCGGTGTAGGCGAAGTCGCCGCCGCTGATGGCGTCGTCGCCGAATAGCTGGCCGCCGAGGACGATGGCGTTGCCGTTGGCGGACGTGGTGCCGTCGTAGGTCTTGGTCACGTTGGCCGTGCCGAGGATCAATGCGGCCTTGTCGATGGTCAGCGCGCCGTCGATGAAGGTCAGCTCGTAGTTGCCGTCGGTGCCGGTCACGCCATGCACGTAGGTGCCGGCATTGCGGCCGTTGCCGCCAGTTGTGGTCAGGCCGGTGAGTACGCTTTCGTCCTCGCCGTTGACCAGGCTGGTGGCGGTGTAGCCGTTCACGCCTTGGTTCTGGCCGTTGTAGGTGGTGGTTGCGCTGTTGGCGGTGACGGTGGCGCGGGCCTTGTCGATGGTGCTGGTGGTGTTGGCGGCGTAGGTGACGTCGTAGTTGTTGCCGCCGTTGCCGTCGTCCACGGTGACGCTGCCGATGGTGACGGTCTTGCCGGTGCCGGCGTTCTTGTCGGTGTAGGCGAAGTCGCCGCCGCTGATGGCGTCGCTGCCGAACAGCTGGCCACCGAGGACGATGGCGTTGCCGTTGGCGGACGTGGTGCCGTCGTAGGTCTTGGTCACGTCGGCGGTGCCGAGGGTCAGGGCGGCCTTGTCGATGGTCAGTGCACCGTCGATGAAGGTCAGCTCGTAGTTGCCGTCGGTGCCGGTCACTCCATGCGCGTAGGTGCCGGCATTGCGGCCGCTGCCGCCAGTTGTCGTCAGACCGGTGAGTACGCTTTCGTCCTCGCCGTTGACCAGGCCGGTGGCGGTGTAGCCGTTCACGCCTTGGGTCTGGCCGTTGTAGGTGGTGGTGGCGCTGTTGGCGGTGGCGGTGGCGCGGGCCTTGTCGATGGTGCTGGTGGTGTTGGCGGCATAGGTGACGTCGTAGTTGTTGCCGCCGTTGCCGTCAGTCACGGTGACGCCGCCGACGGTGACGGTCTTGCCGCTGCCGGCGTTCTTGTCGGTGTAGGCGAAGTCGCCGCCACTGATGGCGTCGCTGCCGTACAACTGGCCGCCGAGGACGATGGCGTTGCCGGCAGCCGCCAGCGTGCCGTCGTAGGTCTTGCGCACGTCGGCGGTGCCGAGGGTCAGGGCGGCCTTGTCGATGGTCAGCGCGCCGTCGATGAAGGTCAGCTCGTAGTTGTTGTCGCTGCCGCTCACGCCATGTATGTAGGTGCCGGCATTGCGGCCATTGCCGCCGGTTTCGACGAGGCTGTCCAGCACGCTTTCATCTTCGCCGTTGACCAACCCGGTGACGGTGTAGCCGTTCACGCTTTGTGTTTGGCCGTTGTAGGTCACGTGGCCGCTGTGGGCGGTGACGGTGGCGGCGGCCTTGTCGATGGCCCCGACGTTGCCGCTGGCTTGCGTCGGCAGTACGTAGTTGGCGAGGTTGGTGCCGGTGTTGGCGAGGTAGTCGGCCAGGGTCAGATCGACGCTGACGGTCTTGCCGGTGCCGGCATTGGCGTCGTCGTAGCGGCCCGTGGTGGCGGTGATGGTGGCGCCTTCGCTGCCCACCCAACCGCTGACGAGGAAATTGCTGGCATCCAGCGTGGCGGTGGTAGTGCCATCGTAGGTCTTGCGCACTGTGCCGGTGAGATTGACGACGATTGCCAGCGTCCGTGGGTCGATGGTCAGCGTGCCATCGACGTAGCTGATGGCGTAGTTGCCGCTGCTCAGGCCGTTGGCGCTGAGGGTGTAGCTACCGGCGTCCCGCGCGCCCTGTGCGTTGCCGCCCCAGTTCAATGCGCCGCCCAGCACGGCGGCGTCCTCGCCGTTGACGAAGCCGCTGTAGCTCACGCCGTTGCCGCCGGTCCATGCGATGCCGTCGTAGGTCTTGCCGGCGTTGTTGGCGGTGACCACCAGCGCGGCCTTGTCGATGGTCACGCTGGACGTGCCGCTGTAGCTGATGTCGTAGCCCTGCTGGCCGGAATACAGGCCGCCGAACCGCAGGCCGCCGTTGGTGGTGCTGTAGGTGCCGGCGTCGGCGCTGGTGGTGGCGTAGCCGAGGCTGCCGTGAATCAGGCTGGCGTCCACCGTTACGCTGGGGGTGTAGCCGGCATTGCCGCTGGCGATGTGGCCGTCGTAGGTTTTGCCACTGGTGATCGCGTCCGGGGTGACGGTGATGGCGGTCATGAAGCTGCGCAGCAGCGGTGCGGTCTGGCCTTCGTAGATGCGCCACACCTTGCCGTCGCCGCCCTGGTCGGAAATATCCCAACCGGCATTGGTGAAGGTGGACAACTGCTGCATCTGCGCGGTGGTGATGCCGGTGCCACCGCCGGCGCTGCTGGTCTGGCCGGAAGTGTCGAGGTTCCAGAAGCTGGCGGTGATGGTGCCGCCATCAACCCAGCCATAGGTCGAGCCGAAGTAAGTGAGGTTATTGCCAACCAGCCCGCCGGTGTCGCCATTGCCCGTGACAAGGCCACTGGCATAACTGTTGGTGATGTCGCCGACGAAGGCGATAACGACCCTCTCGTTGTAGCCGACCAGACCGCCTATCCGATTGTTGCCGCTGACATTGCCGCTGGCGTAGCTGTTGCTGATGGTGCTGCTGCCGTTATCGCCCACCAGCCCGCCCACATTGTCGCCAGTGGCCTCGACATTGCCGGCGGCATAGCTGTTGTCGATGCTGCTTCCGTTGCTCGAACCCGCCAGCCCGCCGACGTTGCCAGCACCGTTGACAGTGCCGGTGGCATAGCTGTTGCCGAGGCTGCCCTGAAACAAGCGGCCCAGCAGTCCGCCCACGTGTTGGCTACCACTCACGTCGCCTTGCGCATGGCTGTTGCTCACCGCCGCACGCGCAAAGCCCACCAGCCCGCCAACATAGTTGCCGCCGTTGACGCTGGCGCTGGCATGGCTGTTCTGCACGGTGCCGGCGGTGTTGGTGTAGCCCGCCAGCGCGCCCACGAAGTCCTTGCCGCTGATGCTGCCGCCGCTCAGGGTGACGTTGCCCAGCGCGCCGTTGGCATAGCCGAACAGGCCCACGTAGTCCTGCGCGCTGCGGTCGATGGTCAGGCCGGTGATGGCGTGGTTCTGCCCGTCGAAGCTGCCGGTGAAGGCGTTGCCATTGGTGCCCACCGGCACGAAGCCGGCGCAGTTTGTGCCGCCGGCGTCGCAGTTCCAGTTGGCCGTGCCGTTGGCGTTGATGTCATTGGCAAGCGCGAAGTGATTGCCGAGCAGCGAGGTGGATGCCATGCCTTGCAGGCCATACACGTCGGCCAGCAGCCACGGCGTTGCGCTGCTGCCATTGCCGCCGGTGACGCGCAGGAACGAGCCGCCCGCCAGTTGGAAGTCGTTGACCGCAAAGCCGGGCAGGGTGGCGGCGTTCTGCACCCATGCGCCGTTGACCATGCGGAACACGCTGCCCGCGCCGCCGCTGATGGCGGCATTGGCGCTGGCGTTGCCGGTGGTGTCGATTGCCAGCGTGCCGTTGCTCCATGCCACGCCGTTGTCCAGCCGTACCTCGCCTGCGGCGCTGCCGGGGGTGCTGATGGTGCGGCTGCTGTCGAAAACGATGTCGTAACCCTGCTGGTCCGAATACAGGCCGCTTACCGTGGCGTTGCTGGTGGCGGTGTACTCACCGGCTTGCGTGCTGGAAAGCGTGAGCGTGTCGCCCGGCACAAGCGTGGCCGTGCCGTGAATGTGCGCGCCGCTGGGGATGCCGGTCAGCGTGGCGCTGCCGATATTGGCCAGCGCCGCGCCGGAACCGTCGTAATCCGGCGTTGCGCTCACCGTCAGTTGTTTCAGGAAGCTGCGCAGCAGCGGCGTGGTGTCGCCGTCGTAGATGCGCCACACCTTGCCGTCGCCGCCCACGTCGGAAATATCCCAACCGGCGGCGGTGAAGGTGGAAAGCTGCTTGAGTTCGGCCAGCGTCCTGCCCGTGCCCAGCGTGTTGAATGCACCGCCGCTGTTGATGGTGCTGCCGCCGGCATTGGTGGTGGCGCGGAAGCTGCCGCTGTCCGTGCCGCCCTGCCGGTAGCCGATCAGACCGCCCAGCGTGTTGTTGCCAGTCACCGTGCCGGTGGCATAGCTGTTGCTGACCGCGCCGCCCAACTGCTCACCCACCAGCCCGCCCAGCGTGTTGTGGCCGCTGACGGCACCGGTGGCGTAGCTGTTGCTGATCGTGCCGGCGAACAGGATGCCGACCAAACCGCCGGCATCGCCACTCGACGCCGCGTTGCCGGGGTTGGCCGCCACATTGCCCGTCGCATAGCTGTTGTTGATGGAACTGGCAGTGGACTGCACGCCCACCAGCCCGCCGACGATGCCATCCCCGGTGGACGTGGTGGATTCGACATTCGCGCCAGCGTAGCTGCCCTCGACATGGCTGCCGTCGATGATTACGCCCGCTAGGCCACCTGCATACGCCCGCGCACTGACCTGCCCACTCGCCACGAAGCTGTCGTTGATGCTCGTGCCCTGCGCCCAGCCGATCAGGCCGCCGGTGTAGCCATGGCCCGTTATCGCAACATTGCTCAAGCCGCTGTTGCGCAGGCTGGCACCTTGGGTGTAACCGAACAGGCCGACGTATTGCTGTGCGCCACGGTTGATGGTGAGGCCGTCGATGACATGGTCGTTGCCGTCGAAGCTGCCGGTGAAGGCGTTGCCATTGGTGCCCACCGGCACGAAGCCCGCGCAGTTCGCGCCGCCGGCGTCGCAGTTCCAGTGCGCGGTGCCGCTGGCGTCGATGTCGCCGGCAAGTGCGAAGTGGTTGCCGAGCAGCGGGGTGGATGCCATGCCTTGCAGGCCGTACACGTCGGCCAGCAGCCACGGCGTGGCCGCGCTGCCATTGCCGCCGGTGGCGCGCAGGAATGAACCGCCCGCCAGTTGGAAGTCGTTGACCGCAAAGCCGGGCAGGGTGGCGGCGTTCTGCACCCAGGCGCCGTTCACCATGCGGAACACGCTGCCCGTGCCGCCGCTGACGGCGGCGTTGGCGCTGGCGTTGCCGGTGGTGTTTATCACCAGCGTGCCGTTGCTCCATGCCACGCCGTTGTCCAGCCGCACCTCGCCCGCCGCGCTGCCGGGCGTGCTGATGGTGCGGCTTGCGCCAAAGTTGATGTCGTAACCCTGCTGGTCCGAATACAGGCCGCTTACCGTGGCGTTGCTGGTGGCGGTGTATTCGCCGGCGCGGGTGCTGGTGAGGGTCAGGGTGTCGCCCTGGACGAACGTGGGTGTGCCGAAGATGTGCGCGCCGCTGGGGATGCCATTCAACGAGGCACTGCCGATATTGGCGAGGAGCGCGCCGGAACCGTCGTAATCGGGCATCGCGCTTGCCGTCAGTTGTTTCAGGAAGCCGCGCAGCAGCGGCGTGGTGTCGCCGTCGTAGATGCGCCAGGCGGTGTTCTCGCCGCCGTTGCCGGAGAGGGCGCCGCCCCAGCCGCTGAAAGTGGAAAGCTGTTTGAGTTGGGCCAGCGTCCTGCCCGTGCCCAGCGTATTGAATGCCCCACCGCTGTTGATGGTGCTGCCGCCGGCATTGGTGGTGGCGTAGAAGCTCTGGTCAAGGCTGGCAGTGCCCTGCATCTTGCCGACCAGCCCGCCAACATCGCTGCTGCCGGTCACCACGCCGGTAGCGTAGGTGCGGGTGATGTAGCCGTTCAGGCCTTGATAGAGGCCGACCAGCCCGCCGACCTCAAGCTGGCCGGAAACGGCGGCGGCGCTGTAGGCATCGCTGATGCCCTTGCTGTTGTCGGTGGTGGTCAGCAGGCCAACCAGCCCGCCGACGTCACCGTTGCCGGCGACGGCTCCGGTCACATAGACGTTGTTGATGAGCGAGTCGGTGGCCGAGCCGGCCAGGCCGCCAACATAGTTGAAGCCGGTGACGGTGGCGTTGTTCAAGCCCAGGTTGCGGACCGTGCCACCGTCGATGAGGCCGAACAGTCCGACGTAGTTGGCACCGCTCCTGTCGATGTACAGGTTGTCGATGCGGTGGTACAGGCCGTCCAGGCTGCCGGTGAAGTTGTCGAAGACGCTGCCCACGGGCCTGAAACTGCTGCCCAGCCACACGTCCTGGCCGTGGGTGGCGCTGGCGTCGATGTCGTTGGCGAGGATGTAGTGGGCGGTGGGGTCCAGCACCATCAACTGCAACTGGTGGACGGTGCGGATGGTGGTTGACCATTCCGAGGCCAGCATCGGCAGCACGCCGTCCAGCAGCACCCAGCCATCGCCGCCCGGAGTACCGGCGGTAAATCCACTCCAGTTGGCGACGTCGCGCATCTGCGCGGTGGTCAGGCCGGCAACGTTGGTGGGGGTGTAGGTCAGCCACGATTCCTGTGCGCCGATGGCATCGCTCTGCCCCGTGGTTTCGGTGTTCCAGCGTGCGTTGGTCAGCGCGAGGTTGTTGCCGGCCGTGCCGATCAGCCCGCCGTGGTTGTAGCCGCCGGTGACCGTGCCGCTGGCCCATACGTCGTCGAGCGTGATGTCCATGTAGTGGCCGACCAAGCCACCGGCATTGGTCGCGCCGGTGCCATTGACCGCGCCGGTGGCGTACACGTGGTTTATGTGGGCGTTGCCGTTGGTCCTGCCGATCAACCCGCCGACGGCGAAGTCGCCGCCGGTGACCGTGCCGGTGGCATAGCTGTGGTCGATGATGCTGGCGTTGGTCACGTAGCCGACCAGGCCCCCGACGTTCGCGCCGCCGCTGACCGCGCCGGTGGCATGGCTGCGATGGATGTCGCCGCCGTTGGCCTCGCCCACCAGCCCGCCGGTGTAGTTGCCCCAGGCTCCCGTGACCGCCACGTTGGCCGAGGAATCGAACATCAGGCCGCTGGAACCGTGTATGCCTACCAGCCCACCGATGCTGGCGTAGGTGACGATGGCAGTGGCCGTGCCGCTGGCATGGACGTTGGCGACGGTGCCGTAGTTGAGCCCGGCGAGCAGGCCCATGGAGTAAGTGTCGCTGCCGGTCACGCTGCCGGCCAGCTTGAGGTTGCGTACCTGGGCACCGGTATTGATGGTGTTGAACAACCCGAGATCATCTGCCACGCCGCTCAGGTTGATGTTGCCGATGCGGTGGCCCAAGCCTTCCAGCGTGCCGCCGAGGTTGCCGAGCGCGGCGGTGACCGGGGTGCCGATGTCACCGACCAGCGCGTAGTGGTTGCCGAGGTTGGTCAGCCCGGCAAGGCTGTCGATCAGGACATAGCTCTGGCCGTTGACGGACAGGCTGCCGGTGAGCGGCAGGTCGACCGTGCCGTTGACGTAGAAATGGCCGTCGCTGATGCCCGCGCCCTGGTTGAACAGCACCGCCAGCCCGGCATTGCTGCCGGTGGCGGTGACGGCGGCGTTGATGTTGATGCTGCGCTCGGCGTCCAGCGTGAGCGTGCTGTTGCTGCTCCAGTTGATGGCGTCGTTGACGTGGATGTCGCCGTTGCCGCCGGCCGTGCCCATCGTGGCGGTCTGGATGATGAAGTTGCCGTTGTTGTCCAGCGCATTGCCGACCGCCGCGCCGGTCATGTTGCCGCCGCTGGCAGCCACGGTGAAATCGTTGGGGTCGATCAGCCAGGTGCCGCTTTGGCCGTTGGCCGCCTTGGTGGTGATGACGGCGGTGTCGGCGACGTTGACGTGCGCGGCGCTGGTTTCGATGAAGCCGCCATTGCCGTCATCAGGCGCGGAAGCATCCAGCGTGCCGGCGATGTTGGCGCTGCCGCTTTGCATGTCGCCGATCAGCAGGATGCGGCCATCGCGGTTTTCCACGGTGCGGGCGCGGATGATGCCGGTGTTGTTGACGGCGGTGTCCAGCAGGGCGTCTTTTGCGCGGGCGGTCATCAGCACGGTGCCGCCGTCGGCCTGGATCAGGCCACGGTTGTCGGCCAGTGCGTGCAGCGCGCCCTCGTCCACCTGCACGTTCAGCAGCGCATCGCCGTTGAAGTCCAGCGTCACCTTGTTGCCAGCGGCCAGCGCGGCGGTGCCGAGGTGGGCGGCAATGATGCCTTCGTTGCGCACGCTTTCGCCGAGCAGGGCGACGTAGCCACCGTTCAAGCTGCCCTGGTTGATGACGCTGCCGCCGCTGCCGGAGAACGCGCGCTTGCCGGCCATGAAGTCGGCATCGGACAGGCCCAGCGTGGAGGCCACCAGCCCGCCCACGTCCACCTGCGCGCTGCTGCCGAACAGCACTCCGTTGGGGTTGAGCACCCACACCTGGCCGTTGCCCTTGAGCTGGCCGAGGATCTGCGAGCCTTCGCTGCCCAGCACGCGGTTCAGGGCGATGGCGGTGGCGTTGGGTTGCAGGAAGGTGACGCTGGCGTTTTCGCCGATGTCGAAGGTCCGCCAGTTGATGGCGAGGTTCCCGGTGTTCTGGGTGACGGTCATCGCCGCGCCGCTCTGGGCGATGCTGCCGCTGCCGGCGCTGACCGTGCCGCCGGTGGGCAAGGTGGTGGCAGGGCGTTGCGACGCGCTGCGTGCCGCAACGCCCGCTGTGCTGCCCGCACCTTCGGCGACGCTGGTGGTTGCCAGTGAAGCAGCCCCCGCCAGCGATGCCCACACCGACAACGGCAACAACACCAGCAGCCGCAGGCCGCCGTGGCCGGAGCGGCCCCCGCTGCGGCCCTTGCCCTGCGCGCTGGCGATCTCGGCGACGACCTGCCAGACGCCGAGCGCCCGATTGAAGACGGTGCGGTAAATGTGGTTCATCGTTTTCCCCGGTTGCGGTAGTGGCGTGGCGGGGCAGCGAAGAGCCGTGGCGGTGGCGGCACGGGGGCTTGCCCCTGCACGATGCGGTGCGTGTGACCGCTCGTGACATGGCCCGGGGATGATAGGAACTGCGAGCCGCATCACGGTCGCTTCATTTCTGGCAAATGCTGTCAAATTCTGTCGGCGGGCAGAGATGTGCCTACACTCGATGCGGTGTCTCTTCCTTCTCCCCTCAGGAGAAGGTGCCCGCAGGGCGGATGAGGGTTCGGGCGAAGCCTCGTGCGGCCAGGCATTGCGTGGCTTTTCCCCGGCTCTTTCCCCCACCCCTCTTCCGATGGGAGAGGGGCATCAACGTCAAATCAATCCGCATGTCCCCACATCGCCGCGTCGCCGTCGTCGAAGACAACCAGGAACTGCTCGCCGATCTGGTCGAGTTTCTCGGCATGCGCGGCTTTGCCGCGCATGGCTTCGGCAGTGCGGAGGCGTTTTTCGAGGGATGGCCGGCGCTGCATTTCGACCTGCTGTTGCTGGACGTGGCCCTGCCGGGCATGAGCGGCCTGGAGATCGCGCAGCGGGTGCGAGCCGATGACGCCGCCGGCAATGCGACCGGCGTGGTGATGCTGACGGCGCTGGATGCCAATGCCGACCAGGTGCTTGGCTTGAATGCCGGTGCGGATGTCTACCTTTCCAAGCGCAGCTCATTGGACGTGATAGAAGCGGCCTGCCATAGCGTGTTGCGCCGGCTGGGCAAGGCCGAGGTGGACGAATGCTGGCGTCTGCATGTCCGGCGTTGGCAACTGCTGGCGCCCAACGGAACCGTGCTGGACCTGACCCATGCCGAAGTGGCGCTGCTGGAGGCGCTGTGCGGACAGCCGGGGCAGGCGGTGGCGCGCGAGGCCCTGCTGGTCCGCCTGGGCAAGCAGGAAACCCTGTCCAGCCTGCGCAATCTGGACAACACCGCCAGCCGCCTGCGGCGCAAGGTGCAGGCGGCCTGTGGCGTGGAGTTGCCGCTGCGGCCAAGCTATGGGAGGGGCTATACCTTCACCGGGAACTGCGAGGTCGAGGCATGAGGCAGGGCGGTGCGTTGGCCGGGCAGGGCGGCGGGCTGCAGGCGTTGCTGTGCGTGCTGCTGTTCCTGCTGCCCATGCTCGCCGTGGCCGCGGAACCGGCATTGCGATTGGGTGCCGATGTGCAGCGGCTTTCGCTGGAGGGACGGCTGGAGCATTTCGCCGATGCCGGCAATGCGCTGCCCTTCGAGACGGTGTCCCGGCCGGATTTCGTCCGCGATCGTTTCATGCGCCTGCCGGATGCCCGAAGCCTGGGATATGACACCGATGCGCACTGGTTCCACGTCGAATTGACGCCGGCGGCGGATGCACCGTCCCGCTGGGTGCTGGCCCTCGGCACGCCGGAACTGGAAGAGGTGGACGTGTGGGTGGAGCAGCGCGATGGAGGATTTGCGCATCACGCCATGGGCTACCACCGGCCCTACGAGAACCGCCCGTTGCGCACGCGCCTGTTCGCGCTGCCGGTGGAGGTGTTCGGCGACATGCACGTGTATTTCCGCGTGCGGACCACCAACGCCATCAATGTCCATGCCGACCTCTGGCAGGTGGAGGCGTTCACCGCCAGCGAAACCCGCAACAATTTCTACCGGGGCATGTACTTCGGCATCCTGCTCATCGCCGCGCTGCTCCATGGCATCCTCGGCGCGCGCCTGCGCGACGTGGTGATGTCGGCCTACGCCGGTTACATCGCTTCGCAGATATTGTTCAACCTGGGCACCAACGGCTACCTGCCGGTGCTGTTGAGCGCACACGCGGCGTGGTTCACCGATGCCTTGCCGCGCATCGGCTGGCTGGGCGGCGCCGCTTCCATCGTGCTGATGTGGGACCGTCTGCTGGACCTGAAGCGGAACCACCCGCGCGTCCATCGCCTGTTCCTGGCCACTCTCGTGCTGAACCTCGGGCTGCTGCCGTTCGCGCTGCTGCCGTTCCTGGTGGGCGAGTGGCTGCTGTGGGTGGTCAAGCTCGCCAATGGCCTGAACAGCCTCAATTTCTTCATCAGCATGGGCCTGCTGCTGCGCATGTGGCGGCGGAGCCGGCGCGGCGAACTGCTGGTCTATTTCGTCGCATTCGTGATTCCGGCGCTGGGCACCACGATCAACACCGGCGCCAACCTGGGGCTGTTGCCGCAGAACGCGGTGACGGCGAATTTCTACCAGGTCGCACCGCTGGTGCACGTGCTGGTGATGAGCTACGGCCTGGCGTTGCGCCTGCGGCAACTGCAGCGCGACAAGCAGGCGGCCGAGCAGGAAGCCGGCATCGCCATCCGCCGCTCGGAGGAGCAGCGGCGCTTCGTGGCGATGCTGTCGCACGAATTCGGCAATCCGCTGGCGGCCATTGACCGTGCCGCGCAGATGATCCAGATCAAGATGCCGGAGCTTGCGCCGTCGGAGGCGCAACGATTGGCGCAGATCCGCGGCAATGCGGCGACGTTGTCCGGTTTCGTCGATCACTTCCTGATGACCGAGGCCCTCGACCACGGGGCGCTCGTGGTGTCGCCCGCGCCATGCTCCCTCCGGGTCCTGCTGGAGGAGGCGATCCAGCAGCAGGGCGACGCGGGGAGCGGGCGCCTGCGCCTGGGCGGATGCCCGGAGGGCGGTTTCGTGCTCGATCCCACGCTGGTCGGGGCCGCCATCGGCAACCTGCTGGCCAATGCCCTGCGCTATTCGCCGCCGCACAGCCAAGTGGATGTCGCCGCGACGCGGGATGGCACCGGGTTGCGCATCCGGGTCGCCGACCAGGGGCCCGGCATGAGCCAGGACGAGCTGGACCGGCTGGGCACGCCCTATTTCCGGGGAGCCGCCTCGCTGGGGAAGAAGGGCAGCGGACTGGGCTACCACTTCACCCGGCGCATCGTCGCAGCGCATGGCGGCAGCCTGACTGCCCGTTCCGACGCGGGCACGGGACTGGAAGTGGAGATCTTCCTGCCGAACCCGGCATAGCCGGCCGCGGGTTCCCTCGGTGGCCCCATGGCACGCACGGACCAGCGTCATCCCTGCGTGGGGGACAGTGGGATGCCCGTGGCCAAACGCAAGACGCCCCTTGCGGGGCGTCATGGGGACCTTGCGGTTCGTCGCGCTTACTTGCGGTTCATCCGCGCATTGCGCTGGCCGGTGGCGGCGGACTTCTCGCCGGCGAACGGGTTGAGCTTGCGGATCATCCACGGGTACTTCGGCCAGTTGCCATGCAGCCACGGGTGGTCGGGCTGGTTCAGCTCCAGCACGCGGCGGGCGTCGTCGGCCAGGGTCTTGTTGCCCAGGTGGGTATAGGACTCGCCGAGCAGGGCCACCGCGTCGTTCTGGAAGGCGCTCTGCGGATAGGTCTCCAGCAGGTAGGTGGCGCGGCCGGCGGCCGAGATCCAGGCGCCGCGGCGGGCATAGTACAGGGCGTTGTCCATCTCGTTCTGGGCGAACACGTCGCGCAGCTCGATCATGCGCTGGCGGGCATCGGCGGCGTAGCGGCTGTTCGGGTAGCGCTCGGTGACGATGTTGAAGTCGGCATAGGCCTGGCGCGGCGAGGACAGGTCGCGGCGGCTGGAGTCCAGCGACCACACCCGGCGCAGGAACACGGTGTCGCTGTTGCCGTTGGCCAGCCCGCGCAGGTAGTACAGGTAGGCGATGTTGCGGTGGGTCGGGTAGGTGCGGATGAAGCGGTCGATGCTGGAGACCGCGTCGTCGTTCTTGCCGGCCTTGTACTGGGCGTAGGCGCTCTCGATCATCGCCTGCTCGGTGTACGGGCCATACGGGTACTGCGCGATCAGGCGCTTGAAGCTGCTCTCCGCGCCGGACCAGTTGCCGCCTTCCATCAGCTTGTGGCTCTTTTCGTAGAGCTTCTCGACCGGCATGCCTTCGTCCGCGTTCTTGCCCTTGGTGCCGCGGTGGCAGCCAGTGGCGGCGAAGACCAGGACCAGCAGCAGGGCGGTGAGGCGGACGGGCGCGGACAGCAACAGGGAGCGTCGGATCATGGGTCGGGGCGGGACGCGGCAGGAATACGAGGGGGCGATGATAGCCTAGTGGCCTGTCCTGCGACTGACTTCCGTCGCCGGGGCCTCCCGAATTCCGCCGATACCCCTGCCATGTCCGACAACGCTTCCCTTCCTTCCCGCCAGGCGCGGGTGCCCGATGCCGCCGCCGGCCGCCGTTTCGACGCCGTGCTGGCCGAGCTGTTCCCCGAGTTCTCCCGTTCCCGCCTGAGCGAATGGATCAAGTCCGGGGCGGCACTGCTCGACGGCGTCCCCGCGCGCCCGCGCGACCCGGTGCGCGGCGGCGAGCTGGCCACCCTGAATGCGACGCTGGACACCGAGACCGACGCCCAGCCGGAGGACATCCCGCTGTCGGTGCTGTACGAGGACGAGCATGTCTTCGTGATCGACAAGCCGGCCGGGCTGGTGGTCCACCCGGGCGCCGGCAACCCTACCGGCACCCTGGTCAACGCCCTGCTGTTCCGCGACCCGGCGCTGGCTTCGGTGCCGCGCGCCGGCGTGGTCCACCGGCTGGACAAGGACACCAGCGGCGTCATGGTCGTGGCCCGCACCCTGCAGGCGCAGACCGCGCTGGTCGAACAGCTGTCCGCGCGCGAGGTGCACCGCCAGTACCTGGCGGTGGTGAGCGGCGCGCTGGTCTCCGGCGGCACCGCCGACGCGCCGATCGACCGCCACCCGCGCGACCGCCTGCGCATGGCCGTGCGCGAGGACGGCCGCGACGCCGTCACCCACTACCGCCTGCGCGAGCGCTTCCGCGCCCACACCGCGCTGGAGTGCCGGCTGGAAACCGGCCGCACCCACCAGATCCGCGTGCACATGGCGCACCTGAAGCACCCGATCATCGGCGACCCGCTGTACGGCGGCGCGCTGAAGCTGCCCAAGGGCGCCAGCGACGAGCTGGTCGCGCAGCTGCGCGGCTTCAAGCGCCAGGCGCTGCATGCCGAGACGCTGGAGTTCATGCACCCGATCACCGGCGAGGCGATCCGCAACAGCGCGCCGGTGCCGGCCGACATGCAGGACCTGATGAAGGCGCTGCGCGAGGACTCGCAGGTCTTCGCCGAACGCGAGCGGCGCTGAGCCATGACCGCCGCGCTGCCGCTGCTGCGGGCCGACTGGCCGGCGCCGCCGGGCGTGCACGCCTTCACCACGCTGCGGCATGGCGCGGGCGGTTCGTCGCCGCCGTTCGACAGTTTCAACATGGGCAACCGCACCTCGCCCGAGGGCGACGACCCGCGGCAGGTGCAGCGCAACCGCGATGCACTGCGGCAACTGGCCGGCCTGCCGTCGGCGCCGCACTGGCTGCGGCAGGTGCACGGCACCGGGGTGCTGCGCTTCGATGCGCCGGCCGTGGAGTCGGGCACGGATGACGAACCCGTCGCCGACGCGGCGGTGACCTCGGTGCCGGGCGTGGTGCTGGCCATCCTCACCGCCGACTGC